>NZ_JAKKSE010000076.1:0-509 GCF_025653595.1 Shewanella sp. SM95 | reverse complement strand
AAGCCAGCTTATTCAGCTGGCTTCGTTACATCTCAATGAGATAATTAGGCGCTTGGCGATGACCTACTCTCACATGGGGGTGAAATCATCGCGCTATAAATACGGAGTATTTAGCCATGATTGAACGCGAAGAAGCTTGTCTTCGTAGCTGGGGAGTCCGCTTAGCGGCGGGTTGACATCGAGATAAGTTTTCGCGGAGCGTATAAACACCAAAGCCCTAGCGGTTTAGGCTAGGGCTTTGGTGTTTATTTGGATGCTTGGCGATGACCTACTCTCACATGGGGAGACCCCACACTACCATCGGCGCGTTTGCGTTTCACTTCTGAGTTCGGGATGGGATCAGGTGGTTCCACAAGGCTATTGTCACCAAGCAAATTCTGTTTATTACCGTGTCCATCACTGGCTCACGCTAATAATAATTCGGAAAGCTGATTTTCTTTGTTTGAGTTCAAACTTCATCAAGTGTCGATATTCTGTCTAAGGCTTTTCGTACGACCTCCATGGCATGG
>NZ_JAKKSE010000075.1:0-509 GCF_025653595.1 Shewanella sp. SM95 | reverse complement strand
CGCTCCTTTAGCTTAACGTCTACACGTTAACCTAAATTAGGCGCTTGGCGATGACCTACTCTCACATGGGGAGACCCCACACTACCATCGGCGCGTTTGCGTTTCACTTCTGAGTTCGGGATGGGATCAGGTGGTTCCACAAGGCTATTGTCACCAAGCAAATTCTGTTTATTACCGTGTCCATCTCTGGCTCACGCTAATAATAATTCGGAAAGCTGATTTTCTGTTGAGTCTTTAACTTTATCAAGTATCTGTATCCAGTCTAAGGCTTTTCGTACGACCTCCATGGAAGGAGGAAGTGCTAGAAAATGTCTGGAACATTTTCAGTAAAACCCATCTGGGTTGTATGGTTAAGCCTCTCGAGTCATTAGTACATGTTAGCTCAACGCCTCACAACGCTTACACACCATGCCTATCAACGTCCTAGTCTCGAACGGCTCTTTAGAGGAATTAAATTCCTAGGGATGACTCATCTTAGGGCTCGCTTCCCGCTTAGATGCTTTCAGCGG
>NZ_JAKKSE010000074.1:0-519 GCF_025653595.1 Shewanella sp. SM95 | reverse complement strand
ATCGTTGACGTTTGTCACTGTAATGCTAAAGGACTGCTCAGCCGTTAAGCCATCCGTGTCCGTCACTCGTAAGGTGACAGCGTGACTGCCCACATCCGCATTGCTCGGCGTRCCACTGAGTAACCCTGTCGCCGCGTTGAAACTCAACCAGCTCGGTTTGGTCACTGCGCTCAAGGTTAAACTGTCACCGGTATCGGAGTCAGTTGCAGTCAAGGTGTAACTGTATGCCGCATCTTGGGTCGCTGCCGTCATCGCCGTCGAACTAATCGTCGGCGCATCGTTGACGTTTGTCACTGTAATGCTAAAGGACTGCTCAGCCGTTAAGCCATCCGTGTCCGTCACTCGTAAGGTGACAGCGTGACTGCCCACATCCGCATTGCTTGGCGTGCCACTGAGTAAACCCGTCGCCGCGTTGAAGCTCAACCAGCTCGGTTTGGTCACTGCGCTCAAGGTTAAACTGTCACCGGTATCGGAGTCAGTTGCAGTCAAGCTGTAGCTGTACGCCGCATCTTGAGTGGC
>NZ_JAKKSE010000073.1:0-524 GCF_025653595.1 Shewanella sp. SM95 | reverse complement strand
CGCTCCTTTAGCTTAACGTCTACACGTTAACCTAAATTAGGCGCTTGGCGATGACCTACTCTCACATGGGGAGACCCCACACTACCATCGGCGCGTTTGCGTTTCACTTCTGAGTTCGGGATGGGATCAGGTGGTTCCACAAGGCTATTGTCACCAAGCAAATTCTGTTTATTACCGTGTCCATCTCTGGCTCACGCTAATAATAATTCGGAAAGCTGATTTTCTGTTGAGTCTTTAACTTTATCAAGTGTCGATATTCTGTCTAAGGCTGCTTATAAAACCCATCTGGGTTGTATGGTTAAGCCTCTCGAGTCATTAGTACATGTTAGCTCAACGCCTCACAACGCTTACACACCATGCCTATCAACGTCCTAGTCTCGAACGGCTCTTTAGAGGAATTAAATTCCTAGGGATGACTCATCTTAGGGCTCGCTTCCCGCTTAGATGCTTTCAGCGGTTATCGATTCCGAACGTAGCTACCGGGCAATGCCATTGGCATGACAACCCGAACACCAGCGGTTCGT
>NZ_JAKKSE010000072.1:0-558 GCF_025653595.1 Shewanella sp. SM95 | reverse complement strand
AGCTGGTTGAGTTTCAACGCGGCGACAGGGTTACTCAGTGGCACGCCGAGCAATGCGGATGTGGGCAGTCACCCGGTCACCTTACGAGTGACGGACACGGATAGCTTAACGGCTGAGCAAAGCTTTAGTATCACGGTGACGAACGTCAACGATGCGCCAACGATTAGTTCGACGGCGGTGACGGCAGCGACCCAAGATGCGGCATACAGTTACAGCTTGACTGCAACTGACTCCGATACCGGTGACAGTTTAACCTTGAGCGCAGTGACCAAACCGAGCTGGTTGAGTTTCAACGCGGCGACAGGGTTACTCAGTGGCACGCCGAGCAATGCGGATGTGGGCAGTCACGCTGTCACCTTACGAGTGACGGACACGGATGGCTTAACGGCTGAGCAGTCCTTTAGCATTACAGTGACAAACGTCAACGATGCGCCGACGATTAGTTCGACGGCGGTGACGGCAGCGACCCAAGATGCGGCATACAGTTACACCTTGACTGCAACTGACTCCGATACCGGTGACAGTTTAACCTTGAGCGCAGTGACCAAACCGAGCTGG
>NZ_JAKKSE010000071.1:0-630 GCF_025653595.1 Shewanella sp. SM95 | reverse complement strand
ATTGGCACTATAGGTAATATTGCTTTAATTAGACAGACTCCAGATTTCGCAATAAAGAATGTGGCTTTAATCAAAGATAAAAACGAAATGGATTTTTTATACAGCTATTATTTTTTGCAGTCGCCAATTACAACTCAGCAGTTGGATGATTTTGCTAGTGGTGGAACACAGAAATTTATTTCATTAAGTAATGTTCGCAGTTTATTAATATGCGTCCCTGAAAGGGAAGAACAAACCGCCATCGGCAATACTTTCCAAAAGCTCGACAGCCTAATCAACCAGCACCAACAAAAGCATGACAAGCTAAGCAACATTAAAAAAGCCATGCTGGAAAAGATGTTCCCCAAACAAGGCGAAACGATCCCTGAAATCCGCTTTAAAGGGTTTAGTGGGGAGTGGGAGGAGAAAGTTTTAGAAGATATTTGCGACGTGAGGGATGGTACTCATGCATCACCGAAGTACCAACAAAACGGATTTCCCTTGGTTACATCAAAAAATGTTAAAAATGGGTACATCAATTATGACGATGTTCAATACATTTCTAAAATCGATTTCGATGAAATAAATAAGCGTTCTAAAGTTGATGTTAATGACATTTTAATAGGGATGATTGGCACTATAGGTAATATT
>NZ_JAKKSE010000008.1:0-173699 GCF_025653595.1 Shewanella sp. SM95 | reverse complement strand
TCGTGGATCTCAGACCAACCTTCGGCGCCAGCAATCACACCACACAGAGTGACGAACAATACATCATGTAACGGGTAAGTCACTTTGGCAGATTGTCGGCTGTCAGCAATCGAGTTGAAATGTGATGTGAAGGCTTCAAGGTACATGCTCTTATGCTCTCTATAAGAAAAAGAGAGCATAAGATCATAATCGATGCCGTCCGTCAAATTTAGCTCAAAACGGTTAAAATATATTCACGATCTTGCCCTGAGTAGCTGAGGGCGTTGAAACAATTGAGCAGGCTGAGTTTTGTACTTCTCGCCATTGTACTGTATTACAAGGTTATTTATTTTCTCGTCCCTTAGATGCAACGGAGTTTGAGGCTAAGTATATTTTGCCGCTGTTAATTTAAACGAGTTCCGAATGTGATTGGTCTTGAAGTATTTCATTAGCATAATGATTTCGTCTGGTGAGGAATATTTTCTTGCTTTACACTGAGCAATAGACAAATATCAGCCCCTTTTTCTGTCGCTGTGCTTTTGGTGCCGCAGAACGGTTTATTCACTCATGCTTAAGTTGGTCACTCAGCAATGAAAATAGGTATTTTATCCCAATTCCCCCAGTTGTATTCAACACAACGCTTAGTCGCGGCTTGCCAAAGTCGTGGACATGAAGCGGTCGTGATCAATACGCTGAATTGCTACATGAATATTAATTCTATTAAACCTAGCATTCATTATGAAGGTACTGAATTAGTTGGGTTTGATGCCATCATTCCGCGTATTCATGCTAGCGTGACTTTTTATGGTTGTGCCGTTGTACGTCAGTTTGAAATGATGGGCGTATATGCCGCGAATGATTCAATCTCCATTGCGCGTTCGCGGGACAAATTGCGGGCACTGCAACTACTTTCCCGCAAAGGGATTGGCATGCCAGTGACGGGTTTTGCCAATAAGCCAAATGATATCCCAGATCTCATCAATATGGTGGGCGGCGCTCCGTTAGTCATTAAATTACTCGAAGGCACTCAAGGGATTGGTGTCGTACTCGCTGAAACTAAAACGGCTGCTGAGAGCGTGATTGAAGCATTCTTGGGGCTCAAAGCGAATATCTTAGTACAGGAATACATTAAAGAATCCAATGGTAGTGATATTCGTTGTTTTGTTGTCGGTGACAAGGTGGTTGCTTCGATGAAGCGTCAAGGTCCCGAGGGCGATTTCCGCTCTAATCTGCATTTAGGTGGTTGTGGTGAGGTGGTAAAAATCACCTCTGTTGAGCGTAAAATGGCTATTGCCGCTGTGAAGGCGATGGGATTGGTTGTCGCGGGAGTAGATATTTTACGTTCTAACCGTGGCCCACTGATCCTTGAGGTTAATTCGGCGCCAGGCATTGAAGGGATTGAGCAAACAACAGGGATTTCAGTGACTGAGCCCATTGTTGAGTATATCGAGAAAATGGTTGCGGCCCGTAAAACAAACCGGTCAATTATTGCCTAATTGGTGATAGTGATAAAATGACGCCACTTTTTAAGGTGGCGTTTTTTAGGTTTAGAGCTTATAGATCAAAACTGTAGGAATATCCGAGTACTAGTTTGGCATCATCATCGGTGAGATCGGTATCTGAGACCATAAATGACACTGTGCCTATGCTGGTATCTGCGCTGAGAGTCACGTTATAGTCGGCATAATTATCTTCGCCAAACCAAGATTGGACGACATCACCGTTTGAGTAACCATAGTGCACTGATAAACTCAGCTTTTCAGTGAGAGGAACGGATACCGTCGCGGCAAGATAACTGAGATCTTTATTATCTAAAGGATCGGCGGCCAGATCGTCACCGGCATTGATGACTTGGGAGTAAGCAAGTTCGAGCCATTTCCACGTGACAGCAGCATGGAGCTCACCAAAATCAATACTGCCCGGCGCGTCTGGATAGGCGTAGTAGAGATAGCCAAAGTCGTAGCTGATGTCTTCGGTAATACTGCCGCCATAACCCGCATATAGATCAAGCTCGTAGCTAGTATCATCACCAAAATCCACATTCGATGCCCAAGTTCCCGCATAAAATCCAGAATCGTGGCTGTAGTCAAGGCCACCTTGGATTGCGACCGCATCTTTAGTTTGGGCCGCACCGCGCCATAGATAATTAGAGGTACCGCCAATGTTGCCTGATACGGCTGCAAAGGCGTTGCCTGCCAGTAACATTCCCGTCGATAAGGCCAAAACGCTGTACAGTGATTTCTTCATGCTCATCCCCTCGATTGACTTATTTATCGATTCACCATTGGCACACTCAAAGTCAGCTGTGTTCATTAGTGCATCTTGGTTTTTTCTAAGGAAGGATTTGCTAATCACATGCCACTATTACAATGCCATGTAAAACAAGGTATTAGAATTCACAATGTTAATGAAATGTTTTTATTTGCCAGTTTGTGGGGCAGAGGCGCACTTTTGTTGTGCAAAAAATATTCAGTGCTTCACTGGAATTGGGCAAAAAAAACGCCTCACAATGGAGGCGTTGTATTGAATTTTATAACTTAGTTTACGCTGTCACGTAGGGTTTTACCCGCTTTAAACTTAGGCACTGTCGCTTCAGCAATTTGAATTTCTTTACCCGTTTGTGGGTTACGGCCAGTGCGAGCGGCACGAGTCGCTGTTTCAAAAGAACCGAAACCTACGATGGAGATTTTGTCACCATTTTTCATTGATTCGGTAATAGCTGCTTCAAAAGACTTCAATGCGCGTGCTGCTTCTACTTTCGTTAGATCGGCATTTTCTGCAATTTTGGCGATTAGTTCAGTTTTGTTCATTTTTATTGTCTCTTCTTTCCGTAGATTTATTTGAAATAAGCGTGCCTAACATGCCATAAGGTTTAGCACTTGGAAAGCCTTTTGCGTCTAGCGTGCAGCAGGATGTTCAGTAAAGCGCAGAATATTTACTCAGTTCGTGACTTAAGTTTTATTCTGGTTTTATTCTTCTAACAGTTGATAGAGTAATTTTTTAACAAGTTTGGGTTCAAAGGGTTTGTCACATAAGGCATTTACACCCGCTTGGGACACATTGCTGAGGTGGGTATCGTTGGCTTCGGAAGACACCATCAAGATGGGAATGTGCGATTGTTGGCTTTCATTGCGGATAAATTGTGTCAAAGCTAGCCCATCTACACTCGGCATATTGTAATCAGTGATCACTAAGTCGAACATATTGTGTTTCATTAACGCTATGGCTTGCGCGCCATCCTCGGCCTCGGTAATTAGCTTCATCCCTAAGTTACCAATCGTACGTTTAATGACGTTTCTTGCCATACGGCTATCATCGACCACTAATACACGTACATCTTGTACATCGAAATTACTCAGGTCGAGTTCATCGTGGCTGAGTAAATCAATCGTGGCATTCAATGCTGTACCTAAATGGTCGGCACTGAAGGGTTTAGGTAGAATCGCTACTACACCCGATTGGCGGAATATTTCAAGTTGCTCACGGCGGCACTCACTCGAGACCAGCATAAATTGGATATCTTTGCAGTCAGCGTTGGCCCTTAAGTAGCCCAAGAGATCGATGGCAGTGCCATCATCGAAATGCATGGCGCTCGCAATAAGGTCAGGTTTATGGCGAGCAATAATATCTTTAGCCGCTTCTATGTTTTCTGCGGTTTGAATGCTGAGAATGCCTTCTTGTTGTAAGCGCTGAATAATAATTCGACGCTGTGTCTCTGAAGGTTCTACTAAAAGAATGGAAAGTTCGCTGGGCGATAAATGGCTCATAGTCTACTTCAAGTTAAGAGTCGTAAGTATTTTACTGGGTCGCTAAGCTACGCTATTGATAACAGCTTAGCAACAAAGTCCATTACTGAGTTTGGCGGGTCAAATAGTGTCTCGTGACCTTAGAAAATGCGATCCAATACTGCACGAGTAAAATAACAATAATGCTCACTGTGAGTGGCAACATAGGAATGTTGTGGCCAGAAACAACCACTTTTACATCCTCAGGGGTAATGCGATAGGCAATAATTGCTGTAATCCCCAGTGCCGAGAATCCTAAGGTTTGCATGCCAATATAAATTTTCAACACTAAGCTAGACCACGGCGCGCGTATGAGTATGCCAACGAGCACGGGGAGGACACCTAGGGTGAATACATCAAGGGATTGAGTCATCACAGTACGCCAAAGTGCAGCAATGCTGAAGAGGCAATATAACGTGATCAGTAGTATAAGACGTTTAGGCATAAATGTATGTGTAGACAGGTAGCGTAGAAGATGAGCAAGTGTAGGAAATGCCCTAATCCGAGTCCAGTATAACCGTAATATCGTGTAGAATATGCCTTTTTGCTAGAGGCTCTAATAGGTGACGTTTATGACAGAAGTTGAGTTTTGGGGGTTAGTCACGCGAACGGAAGCTGCGCAATCACAGGAGTCTTTGACTCAAGCACTGAAGCAGAAACTTGCCGAATTGAGTAATGAAGAGTTAAAAGCTTTCGATAAAATCTTTGGTCAGCAGATGCGCCGTAGTTATTTGTGGTCTGTTTGGGGGGCGGCTTACATTATTACGGGCTGTGATTCTGAATATGCTTTTGCCGAGTTTAGGTGTTTTTTGATTTCACTTGGTAAAGAAATTTTCGAAGGTGTGGTTAATCAGCCTGACACCCTAGCACGTTTAGTCGCTTGGCCAGAGCGAGATGCCTATGCTTACCCTTTTGTAGATGAATACGACCTTATCGCAGGGCAATTATACGAAGATAGAACTGGTGAGGAACTGCCCTTTATGCCATCGGGCAAGGCGACGCCCGTGGGGAAAAAATTTAGCACTAAGCCCAAGGATTTAAAGCGGCAATACCCTGAGCTGAGTGCCCGTTTTCCATTTTAGTCTTGGCAATACCTTATGAGCGTAAGCAAGCGTTGGTAGTTACATCGAAGGTCATGCCGTATTTAGGGCAGATGTCGCTCATAAACTCATGTTCTTGCGCGGTTAATTGTTGACTAAAATCTTGCTTAAGCTGCTCTGTCATTTGATGTTCAGCCGCATTTTGCATCTGAGCCAATTTGCTCAAATGAGTGTTAACTGCCTGTTGCTGGCTGATGGTCAATGGCGCAGCTTGGCTTGAAATACTTACGCTAGTTCCGATTGTCAGCAGTGCCAATAAAGCGAGTTTTCGTGAATATGGGTTGAATAGATAAGCCGTTTTTAGGTTCATAGGTAAGCTCCAAGTTAAAAATTACGTTTAACACGTTAGTTCTAAATCGTGCATCCTTAGACGGTAAAGAAAACGAGTTGTACTGTGAGGAGCTGAGTTTATTGTATAAATATTGAACCTATGCTGAATGGTTAGTTAGTGCTCATTCTTCATTTCTTCGCATTGAAATCCTTGCTTACGGGTATCGAACTGGCACATAGATCCACATTCCCAAGGCACATTGTCGTAGAAGGCAGATTGTTCGCGTGCAAAATCGCGGCAAGTATTATAGCTGTCAAAGTTATCGGTTTTTTTATATTTTCCTGAATCATAGCCATGGTTGTAGATAAAGGCTGACCAAGTTTTAGGGCCAGTATTTTTGTCACTCGGGGAGATAAACCAAATCGCACTTACGACGCAGGTAAACAGGATAAGAATGAACACAGGTACAACAGGGAATTTCATTTTTTATTAAGTGGGCAATGTAAACAATAGCGGAAGGATAACGCTTTTTTTGTCGTTATGCGCGTGAAATGTTCACAAATTGATAACTATGCACTTACTTGGTGCAATTTCGATACAAAAAGATACGTATCGGTTGTGATAGTTAAATAATATTTACTTAATTATACAAAAGCTTACGACACATTTGCTGTACTTATATCAGTTTTGCGTTAAGCTCTAGTTCAGGTTAGATTTTGTACTGTGGTTCTCAGAAAGTTATCTAGGCCTTGGAGGCAAACATGAAAATTCAGTCCCTTTTACTCGCAGGTGTATTAAGTTGCAGTGCGGCTTGGGCGGCCGATGAAGCGCCTGTGGATCCCGTCACCGAAGATGGTGTGGTTAAAATTGTTTGGCAAAGTCCTAAAGATTATCGCGATATAAAATCATCAGGGGAGCTCCAATCCCGTTATGAGAAGCGCTTATTTGAGACCTTAACTGAAAACATCAATAAAGAAGCCGCGAAGATTTTAAAGCCAAATCAAAAGCTTGAAATGACCATTACCGATGTTGATCTTGCGGGTGATATGCGTCCAACATTTGGTGCGACCGCCAATGATTTACGCATTATCAAAGACATTTATCCGCCGCGTATGACTTTTTCTTATCAAGTCATGGAAAACGATAAAGTGATTATCGCGGGCGATGAAAAACTGTCGAATATGGGGTTCATGGATGGGATCCAATCTTTAAATGATAAACCTTTTATGTATGAAACCAAAATGTTAACCGAGTGGTTAAAGAAGACGATTGCCCCACAACTTTAATGACTCATATCGGTTGCTAATGCTGAGGATTTAAGTTGTTTAGCTATGCCGTTAGGGCCTGAGTGTCGATAATTAGATGATTTTCTAACAGGTAAAATCCGTTATTTGCGGATTTTGCCTGTTTTTTTGCCCTAGCGCTTAAGGTCGATAGACTATGTTCATGGGCGTTAAAGGTGAGTGCGGGGGGTAAAATGCCTACACACAGACTGATCAATTGATGGTAACAGGCTTCGCCTTTTCTATCGTCGGCGAGCATTTCTTGGGCCAGCCAGTGCTCGGCGCTATAAAACAAATGCTTATGGGTTTCAAAATCAGCTAGAATTCGCTGGCAACGGCTGATCATATGCTCACAGGTGCTGATAATGACAAAGTCATCGCCGCCGACATGGCCAACAAAGCAATTGTCGCTTTTATACTTCAGTAACAGATTCGCCACTTCACAAATCACTTCATCGCCACGGCAAAATCCATAAATATCGTTATAGGGCTTAAAGTTACACAGATCAAAATAGGCTAGATAAAAATGTTTCTTTTGGATCTTAAGGCGTTTTAATTCCTCTTGAATGGGCACATTACCCGGCAAGTCTGTCAGAGGATTCGCATGGCGCGCCATCTTAATTCTGTGCTCTGTGATCCTTTGTAGCAAATCCTTGGTATGGCCTATGCCGAGTAGTTTTCCACGGCGAAGGATAATGAACTGTTGCGCTACCGTATTAGCACTCTCTGAGGTCAGTAATTGACTTACGGTGGATAAAGGTTCGTTGGCTTCAATCTGGATGACTTGCGGGTCCATCACTTCACTCACAGCATGATTTTCATGTAAGGCGCGACCATAGGGTGTGCTGAAGAGTTCAAGTAAGGTCGCGCGGCTGATAATACCGAGTGGCAACTGGTTATCGACCACTACAACCGCCTGTAATGCAGGTTGCGAGATAAAGGTGTCACTTAAAAATTTGAGTTTAAGCGTGGGCGCTACGGTAATGGCGCTCGTGCACAGGCTCTCGGCCGATTCGCTGTATCTAGGTTGAATTTGAGTATTGCTCGGCACTAAGGTCGCTTTCATCGCGCGGCAGGGGAGCACTTCTGGACGACCGAGTAAGTAGCCTTGGCAATAGACGATACCCAGTTGTTTGAGTACGGCTAATTCCTCTTGCGTTTCAATTCCTTCGGCTATCACTTTGCAGGTTAAGCTTTGGCATAACTCCACAATCGAGCGGACAAATTCCTGTTTGACGGGAGTCGAATCAATCTGATGGATAAAGTGACGGTCGATTTTGACATAGTCGGGTGACAATTCTGACCAGAGTCTCAGACCCGAATAACCTGCACCTAAGTCATCGATCGCCGTTAAAAAACCTTGGCTACGATAGTGATTCAAGCAGGATTTGAGTAAATCGATATCATCGGCGGGATATTGCTCTGACAGTTCAATCACAACCTGTGATGGCGCTATGCCGAGTTGTTGCAGTAGCTGTAAGGTCATGCCCTTAGGGTGGGCGGGATCTAATAATGCCTTGGGCGAGATATTGATAAACAGCTTGCCTTGAAACTGACGCAACTTAAATTGCTCGAGTGAAATACGGCGACAAAGGGTTTCTAGCTCGCTTAATTTACCTTGATGTTCGGCGGTCTGAAATAGCGGGACTGGGGAGTATAACGGGCTGTGTTCAGGGCCACGGCTTAACGCCTCAAAACCATGAATTTTATGTTCTAATATATTGAAAATTGGCTGAAATAAGGGACTGATTGCCGCTTTAGAGATTATTTTATTGAGCTCTTTAGCCAGATCTAAACTTGTCATTACGTCAGCCCCTTCGTCTATGTGAGCGGAGTCTATGACTTAGAAATGACAAAATGATGACAGTTTTGGGGAAGCTTAGTGCTATCTATCTGTGTTGGTGGGCTTGATTAGATATGCCATGGAAAGAGCTGAAATCTAAGGTGAGTTCCAGCTCCTAATCTCGGTTTAGCTTTGCTTCTTAAAGGCCTGCAATGTTTGCAGTAATGCGCCTAACTGACGCACATAGGTTTCGAGTTCTTTAGGATCGAGCGTTTGATGTTCTTCCATGCGAGTTAAGTCATCGACCAACTCTTGCACATAGGGCAGAAAGCGATTACTCGAAGCGATAAAACCTTGTTCTGCCGTGAATATGCTGGTGAAGTTTCCATGGCCAGCTTTCTTTAGCTCATCTAACTTAGCGTCGGCGTCTATGGCTTGGCGATAGGCGATTTGAAGATTTTCTTTCAGTTGCTCTATAACCTTGGTATGTGGCATAACAGCGTCTCATTGCAAAATTTGCAGGAATTATAAGGGGCAAAGGATATGGCAACAAGCCAATGGCGACTAATTGCATCAATCAGTTTTCTGGCGTTAGCGGGTTTGAGCACAAAAGTGGTGGGTGCAGAAACCGATAAACCACCATTTTATCAAGTGCAATGGCAAGGCAAGAGTGCGTATTTGCTAGGTTCGATTCATATTGGACGTGCCGACTTTTATCCTTTACCCACCCAAATTGAAACCGCGTTGGGTAAAGCTAAGGGCTTAGTCGTAGAAGTTGATATCAATAAAGTCGATAGCACAGCCTTACTGCAGCAATACGGCCGCGCCGATAAAACTAAAGGTTTAGATTGGCAGAGCCGAGATAAGCAAACGGTCGAGAGCATGACGCCCTATTGCGCGGCCACGGCAAATGTTTGCCAGTCGATACAATCTTTTGCACCTTGGCTGCAGGCTACTCAAGTTAACTTATTGCGTTATAACGACTTAGGTTACAGCACGGATTATGGCGTTGATATGCAGTTGATGGCTCGATATGCGGCTTTGCCTGTGTATCCGTTGGAAACCGCCGAGTCACAATTTCAATTGTTAGCGTCTTTTAATAGTCAAGAGCAGTGGTCTATGGTGCGTGAGGCGATTAGCGCATCGGATGCGGAGCTTTTATCGTTAATAACGGCTTGGCGTTCAGGTAATGAAACTGAGCTTGATGCCATAATGCAGGAGCAAATGGGCGGCGAGGGCGACACTAAAATGCTAGAGAAAATCCTCTGGCAGCGAAACCATGTGATGGCCGATGGCATTATAAAATTAATGGGCTCGACTGACGTGACTTCACCTTTGTTTGTGGTGGTTGGTGCTGGCCATGTGGTGGGGGATAAAAGCGTGGTGCAATTGCTAGAGCAAGCAGGCGCCAAAGTGAGCGCCTGCTGGAAACAGACTTGTCAGTAATCGTTTAGGCAGCGCGTTTGTAACGACGCGCGCTCACACTGCAGAGCTTTGCCCTAAAAAGTGCACATATCGGCCGAGGGAAATATAGGGTTCGCGTTGCGAGTACTCCAGCTCCATTTGTAGCAGCTTGTGATAGTCGAAATCCGCGGGCTGACTCTTTTTCAAATAGTCGTGGATTACACGCACGCCAGACTGGCTGATGAGCGACATTCGCCACTCGCTAAACCAATCTTTAACTTCTTGAATATAAAGCGGATGAGTGGGAGTTAGTCGCACTTTCTTCTTCACTTTTAAATCAGCGGCGACGTAATCGAAATTGCCCGACACTAAAGCATGAAAGCGCATGGCTTCTTTGTTGTAAAACATCAAAGAGAATAATCCGCCGGGTTTTAGCATAGTAAGTAAACCCGCTACGGTGGGCTTAGCATCCGTTAACCATTCGACGACTGCATGACACAGTATGATATCGAAATAGCCATGGTTATCGACCGATAATGCTTGGATAGGCGCATGGATAAGCTGGATAGCTAATGGTTCAGGGGAGGCATCAATTTGTTCTTTGGCTTGAGCCAGCATCTCAGCAGAGATATCGCAGAGTACAACTTCGTGGCCGAGGCGCGCTAATCTTTGGCTAAAGTAACCAAAACCCCCGCCCGCATCTAATACTCTGAGTTTTTTATCCCCCAGTTTTGCCAGCGCGGGGACGAGGTCGCGCCATAGCACTGCGGCACGAATTTCGCCCTTGGGCGTACCATAGATGTTTTTCGCAAATTTTTGCGCGAGCTTATCAAAATTCTTATCTTGCACGTGATAACTAGGTTAAAGAGAGTGGAACGATAGTGTGGCACAGTCGTAAATTTTTCGCACTCTGGAGATGTTATTGCCGAGTTGAGATGGATAAATTTGCATCGTTAATTTTTAATCTATTGATTTTATTGGTAGTAATTATTCCTACTAAACTTAGGGATACACAGAACTCAGTGCTCTGGGTTATAATCACGCCGTTTTCGCCAAACCTGACTCTATAGTTGCCCATTCGGAGAGTCAGCATCAGCCCTTATTAAGACGCAGCACTGCTTGTTTTACACTCGTTATCAGCTTGATTGATCAGACGTTACTCGTCTGTGCGGGGTAATTTATGGCAATGTATTTTTGTGCCAAGGGATAGTTAATTAAAAGGTACTCAGACTTGAATAATGCATATTGTGTTGAATTGAACGCGATGCCGTCGCTGTTTTCTCTTTATCGCAAGATCTTCTTTGGCCGTAAGCCTGGTTGGGATCAACAGCCGTTGCCCCAAATCAAGGTGACCGCGCCGCATGTGACTGTGTCTGAAGCTAAAGTAAGCCAATATGCGCAGGTGTGTGGTTTTCAATTTGACGGTAAAGTTCTACCGCCAACCTATCTCTACGTGATGGCATTTCGCCTGCATGCGGTGATCTTTACCCACGATGGGATCACTTTCCCACTGCTTGGGATGATCCACCTTAAGAACCGCATTCAAGTGTATCGGCCTGTGACGGTGGACGAGACTTTCTCCCTCGAGTGCGCTTTGACCACGAGCCGCGAGACGGATTCTGGCTTAGAGTTTGAATTTGTGTCTAAGGCGTTTGTGGGTGAAGAACTCGTCTGGGAATCGCTATCCACCTATTTATATCGTATCGATGTTGCTGGGCGTCGCGTTCGCCCACCTAAAGCCATTGATATGGCATGGGAAACACCACAAAGCTGGAGTTTGAGTGAAGATTTAGGTCGTCGTTATGCTAAGGCATCTGGCGATTATAACTTGATCCATCTGCATCCTGTGCTTTCAAAGCGTTTTGGCTTTGATCGAGTGCTCGCCCATGGCATGTGGTCTAAGGCCCGTTGTTTAGCCGAGCTGATGCCAAGTATTGGCGATCGTCCATTCACTGTGGATGTGACCTTTAAGCTACCACTTTTGATGCCTGCCGATGTTGGATTTGGCTATGAGCAGAATGCTAATAATATGGTATTTGAGTTACGTGACAGCAAAGGTCGTCGCCCGCATTTAAGTGGCGATGTGCAGTTTTAAGCCGCACTCATAATACATACAACCACGGCGCCTTCTGGCGCCGTTGTTGTTTATGGTTGTTGCTTTTGAGAAACAAAAATCAAGGTACGCTGTGACCCATAGATGCCTGCCAGATACTGAACCATTGCTGGCGATCGAGCTGGATCTCATTGGCGGCGACGGCGCTCTTGAGCCGCTCGAACGCAGGGCTGATTATTTGATGCAGATTAAGGAATCGCTCATTAACCCTTTCGACGACTATATATCTTAAAGCCAATCACCTAATATCCGCCCTATTCAATGAGTGTTGTTAGTTGAACTCTCATACTAAACCAGAGTGTATCTGAAAGGGATAAACCGACGCATGCTGACAGATATGGATATTTCGAATCGCGCTAGCCTAAAAGACATTAATGAACTGGGCGCCGGCTTAGGTCTATTACCCGAAGAGATGATGCAATTTGGTCACACTAAAGCCAAGGTCGAGCTCAGTGTGTTGCAGCGTTTGGCTGGGCAGCGCAAAGGCAAATTGATTATCGTCACCGCAGTCACGCCTACGCCCCACGGTGAAGGTAAAACGGTGACTAGCATTGGCTTAACGCAATCGTTAAATGCCATAGGCAAAAAGGCCTGTGCCTGTATTCGCCAGCCCAGCATGGGGCCTGTATTTGGGGTGAAAGGTGGTGCTGCGGGTGGCGGTTATGCGCAAGTGGTGCCCATGCAGGAGATGAATTTGCATCTCACGGGTGATATTCATGCCGTGAGCAGTGCCCACAATTTAGGGGCTGCGGCGATTGCGGCGCGGCTATTTCATGAAGCGCGCTTAGGTAAGGCGGAATTTGAGGCGCAATCTGGGCAAGCGTTTTTGAATATCGATCCTAGAGAGATCCGTTGGCACCGAGTGGTCGATCACAACGATCGCTGTCTTAGGCAAATCCAGGTGGGCTTAGGCGATAATAATGGCCCAGAGTACGCATCCAGTTTTGATATCACCGCCGCCTCTGAGTTAATGGCGATTTTAGCCTTAAGTCATAATTTGGCAGATATGCGGGCGCGGATCGGTCGTCTAGTGCTGGCCTTAAATACCCAAGGGCAAGTGATTACCGCCGAAGACTTAGGTGTCGCTGGTGCGATGACGGCCATCATGGCGGATGCGATAAAGCCGACGTTAATGCAGACTTTAAATGGTTCACCTTGCCTGATCCATGCGGGACCCTTTGCCAATATTGCCCACGGTAATTCATCCATTATTGCTGATGATATTGCCCTCAGACTGGCGGATTTTGTGGTGACTGAAGCTGGTTTTGGCTCAGATATGGGCTTTGAAAAGTTCTGTAATATCAAAGTGCGTCAATCGGGTCTGGTGCCCGCTGCCGCTGTGCTTGTCACTACTTTAAAAGCGCTGAAGGCCAATAGTGGTTTAGTGTCTGAGTCAGATATCAATCTACCAGATCAGGCTCGACTCGAAGCAGGCTTTGCAAATTTAAACTGGCATATCAACAATGTGGCTCGATATGGTATTCCTGTGGTGGTTGCCATTAACCGTTTCGCCACTGATACTGATGCCGAGTTGCAATGGCTAACTGCGGCTGTTAACGCGAGCAGCGCCTTTGGCTGTGAGGTCAGCGATGCTTTTAGTCAAGGGGAGGCGGGCGCTGTCGCCTTAGCGCAGACTGTGGTTCGCGCCGCTGAAACCGAGAGTCAGTTCAAGCTGTTATATTCAGATGAAGCCTCATTGGAGGCTAAGTTATCCACCTTAGCCGAGGTGGGGTATGGTGCAGCGGGCGTTAGCCTTTCTATCGAGGCCAAACAACAGGCGCAGCAGCTGACCGTATTAGGTTATGGGCATTTGCCCCTGTGTATGGCCAAAACGCCGTTATCAATTAGTCACGATCCTAGCTTAAAGGGCGTTCCTCAGGACTTTGAGATCCCAGTGCGGGGTTTAGTCTTGCATGCTGGTGCGGGGTTTATTACCGCCTTGGTGGGTAATGTGATGACTATGCCAGGACTAGGGCTGAAACCGGGTTACTTAAAAATTGATATTGATGTGCAAGGTGAGATAGTTGGCTTAGGCTAACACTTGATGCAGAGATTGATAGGCCAGAGATAAAAATAAGGGCGAGCTCATTGCAACGCCCTTCTTCTCTCGTTTAACGCTGGTTTAAAGCGGTGATTTCGTAGTTTGATAGATATGCACATCACGCTGTGGGAAGGGAATACTGATCCCTTCGGCGTCAAAGCGCATTTTCACTTCGCGGGTAATGTCCCAATACACTTCCCAGTAATCTTCCGGTTTTGCCCAAGGGCGAACGATAAAGTCGACCGAAGATTCGCTCAATAGATGTAGCTTAATCGTCGGTTCTGGCAATGGTTGTACCTTAGGATGCGCTTCGACGATGGACTTGAGAATCGCTTCAGCTTGTTCGATGCTGTCGCTATAACTGATCCCAAAGGTCATATCGACTCGACGTTGATGCTCAGCTGTGATGTTGTTAATTGTGTCACCCCAAATCTTATTATTAGGAATAATAAGACGTTGGTTATCCATGGTTTTAATCGTGGTGGAGACAAGGCTCATGTGACTGACGCGTCCGGTGACGCCAGCGGCGTTGATCAAATCGCCCACATCATAGGGACGGTAAATTAAGATCATCATGCCTGAGGCGAAATTCGACAGGGTATCTTGCAGGGCAAAACCAATAATTACACCCGCGATACCAAAGCCTGCGAGCAGGGGACCAAGTTCGATCCCAAGCTGTGAAAGGGCGATTAACAGCCCGATAGTAAAGACGGCTTTACCTGATAGCGAGGTGAAGAAGTCTTGTAATAACTTACTTAAATTCAACTTAGAATTGCTAACGGTATTTTTCACTATCTGTTTGGCTAACTTGCCGGCGAGACCCGCAATAAACAAGATCAAACAGAAAACAAATAACTTAAACACGACGGTTGGGCCGTGATTAATCGCTTGTTCTTGTGCCGTATTTAGCCACTGCTCAACGAGACTTGATGCCACATCAAAGTTCAACACATCTTGAGTTATATCACCTGAAACACTAAAGAGTGTCTTTTTCAGCGCGGCGGTATCATGGCCTAAGGCGTCGAGTAGGCTGATGTCGATATTTAAGCTCTGACTATTCTGTGCTAAGCGTTCCTTTAGCATCATTACGTGGCTGGTTTGCGCCGAAGTGACATCTTTACCTGCATTGGTTGCGATATCGATTGCTGCTTGTAGTTGCTGCTGGGTATAAGTCACTAAACTTTCTAGCGTATCGGCACGTGCTACTAAAATTTGCATCAGTGATTTTTGTGCTTCGCTAATATCTTGGCCAACTTGTTCGAGCCAAGTGAGCGTCTCGAGTTGTTGCTTGTAATAGGTGTCTTTTTCTAATTCGCGCTTTGATATTTCCAGCAGAGTCGCATCATCTGTGCTCGAACCTAATTGCTGTTCTAATTTACTAATGTTGTCATCGATATAAGCATCAATTTGTTGGATGTAGTTAAGTTGTCCTTGGATTAATGGTTGCAGAAAAGCTTTGTCGAT
This sequence comes from Shewanella sp. SM95, assembly GCF_025653595.1. NCBI lineage: Bacteria > Pseudomonadati > Pseudomonadota > Gammaproteobacteria > Alteromonadales > Shewanellaceae > Shewanella > Shewanella sp. SM95. The sequence continues at coordinate 158,476 of NZ_JAKKSE010000008.1, read as the reverse complement.
TGGCGTTGTTTCGAGCAGATCTTTAATCTTATTACGTAACTGTAAGGTTTTGTTTTGAATTCGATATTCAACAATTGTCTTCAATTCGCCTTTGGCATTTTTTAGTTTACGTATATCCGTATCGATAGCCTGTTGCAGCATTGCCAGTTCTGCCTTGAGCGTTACAGGAGTGCTGGATGGGCTTTCGGTTGCAGCGACAGGTTCAGTTTGCGCTTGGGATGAAAGGCTCAGTAGTGGTATTAGCAGGGCAAACACGAGAGCGAGGTAGCGGTGCATAGGAGTGATCTTAAGTAGAAATATGTCTGAGTATGATAGATGTTGCCGGATCTACTGTAAAATATCTGCGAGTGAAATAGCCCTTGGAATTAAACTTTTTTAGGGAAGGGTTGATTTGAGCTTAACCTTGAGTGCGGTGCTTTATCTGCTTTTTCCGACATTTTGGGTATTTACAGGCCGAACTCTAGTCGGTATCTGGTAAACTTGCGCATCGTTATTTAGGAATCGTGTTTTCATGTTGTGTTCCCATTGTAATCAATACATCAAGGTCAGTGACATTAGCCAGCAAAGAGGCAAAGGTTTCGACGCCCAAGTGCGTTGCCCCCATTGTGCGGCTTGGTTAGGCCGCAGCCCAACATTGGCTAAACTCAAGTTATTAGGATTTTATTTGAGTGTGTTTATGGCGGGATACAGTTACTTTGATGCCTCTGTGCGGTATTTTGCGATCCCTGTAATGATTTTTTCGTTGATGTTGTTGTTTGTGAGCCATTTTATGGATCAAGTCATCACCATTGAAGCGCCCGAGCAAGTCGATGATAGCGATCAAAGGCAGAAGTATCGTTAGGCTAATAAGTGGATTCGTTATGGATAGGAAAATCGGCGGTAAATTTTCCAGAGACGAACATCATTTGAGCGCCTTTAGCAGGCGCTCAAAATGCAACTAAGAGGGTTTAAAGGGCGAACTGCAGCCGCGTCTTTATTTACTGCACGACTTGTTCTTGGCTCGTTAAGGAGTGCTCAACGTAATAAATACCACCAAATATCACCGCGCTGAAGATGACTATCCCTAAGATAAGCCCTAAGTTTTCACGAAAAAATGCTAGCATAATAGTTGCCTTTAGGTGGATAAAACGGAGCCATATCGAGCTTGATTTCGTCATTGTGCTCGCAGACATAAAAACTAAATACACTATAGTTACACTCACTTAAGCTAATCTTAAATGCGTTTTTTACCTGAGTTCTCACAAGATCCTACCGCTATTGAAACAAGAAGTTATTGGTAAGACTGGGTACCTCAAATATCTTGTAACCTTTTGCAAAGCGATTACCTTATTGCAACTTGCTATGGCACTGACATAGACTTATGCAACTTTTTAACTATGGGGACGACTGAGTGAGACTTAAAAGTCACATTAGACGCACAATTTCGATATGGCTTGCTGCCGTACTGATATTGCTGTCTCTTGCTGCCTCAGCCCATAGTGTGACCCATCTTGATGATGGCGCTAAGACTCACTGTACCCTGTGCTTCCATCAGCACCAACTCAACAAGATTTTATTGACCCATCCGCTGACGCTGAATTTAGCTATACAGCATTTCGATGTGGTCGAATTTATTTTACCTTCCTCTATTTTTGAACACGTCAGTGTTTATCGCAGTCGTGCGCCTCCCTTCGCTCTCTAAATCAACTTAAAATTTTAACTTATTGTATTTCTTGATGACTTTATATCAGTCGTCGAGTGCTAGTTGTATTTTGGAGATATCATGACTGTTTTAAATACCCGAATTTCTTTGGTGGCTTTGGCGTGTGCGCTCGTTTCGCCTAGCTTATTTGCAGAAGACTCGAGCTTGACCAACCCTAATATCAGTGGTGTGCTAAATGGATATTATCAGACGGGAGAACGCCCATTAGCCGAGAGTCCAGATGGCTTTGGTTTAGGTGAAACTGAACTGGCGATGAGTGCCAATATCGATGATATGTTTTACGGTAAAATCACCGCAGTAGTTGAAATGCATGACGGTGAGACTGAACTGAATCTGGAAGAAGCCTTTATTCAAACCATGGCGATGCCAGCGGGGTTTTCTATCCGTGGTGGCCGTTTCTTATCGGACATTGGTTACCTCAATAACCAACATTTACATACTGATTCCTTCACCGACCGTCCTGTGGTTTACCGTGCATTCTTAGGGGGACATTATTTTGATGACGGTATACGTTTTAACTACGTAGCGCCGACGGACTTGTATTGGACAATGGGCGTTGAAGCCTTTAAAGGCGATAGTTTACGTGCTGCCGATGAGCATGGTGAGCGTGAGTTTAAGAAGGTCGGTGTTTATACCTTGTACTCAAAAATAGGTGGCGACATAGGTGATAACAGCTCATGGCAAGCGGGGTTGAGTTACTTGCGCAACGAAAATGGCCAAGTGACTGCCCATGAAGAAGGGGAACATGAAGATGAGCATGCCCATGGGGATGAGCACGAAGGTCATAGCCATGCTGCATCTTACACAGGTAAAAATACCTATGGTGCTGATTTTGTGTATAAGTGGGCGCCTAACGGTAACTACAAATATCAAAATCTCACTGTGAGCGGTGAGTACTACCGCGTGAGCGATTTTACACCTATCGATTTACATCCTGAGGATGCACCGAGCCAAGATTACCACCAAGGTTGGTATCTGAGCAGTGTGTACCAATTCACGCCGAGCTGGTCAGCGGGGGTGCGTTATGGTGAAGCTGATACGCAAGAGCTCCATGGCGATCATTTTCATGGGCAGAAGTTGAAAGAATCTGAGGTGAGTTTGGCTTGGCATTCTAGCCATTTCTCGACGGTTCGTTTCCAGTATACCAATCAAAAGGGTACTAACTTCGACGGAATAGAAGACGATAACATCTTCACTATTCAATACATTATGTCTCTGGGGGCTCACGGTGCGCATCAATTCTAATTTAGCTAAATTGGCCGCAGTGGCCTTATCTGTCACTTACACTGGTTTGGCCCATGCCGAGCTGAATGTGTTTGCCTGTGAACCTGAATACGCGGCATTGACCAAGGAGCTTGCTCCAACGGCTAGCATCTATTCGGCAACGACGGCATTACAAGACCCTCACCAAGTGCAGGCGCGTCCGAGTTTGATCGCTAAAATGCGTCAGGCGGATCTTGTGGTGTGCGCAGGTGCCGATCTTGAAGTGGGTTGGTTGCCTATGCTGCAGATGAAGTCGGCAAACGCAAAAGTGCGCTCGACCGAGCAAGGCTTATTTTTCGCTGCCGATCAAATCGAGACCTTAGATAAACTGGCCAGTGTCGATCGAAGCATGGGTGATGTGCATGCTCAAGGTAATCCACATATTCATTTTGACCCGACGCGACTGTTAAAAGTCGCCACGGCACTGAGTGCTAAGCTGACTCAGCTAGATCCTGCTGGTGCGGCCGATTATCAACAGTCACTGGCAGATTTTACCACTCGCTGGCAAGCCGCAGTTCCGCGTTGGGAAGCGCAAGCTAAGGGATTACAAGGTAAAAAAGTGATCGCTTACCACTCAAGCTTTAGATACTTATTCAACTGGATTGGTATCGAGCAAGTGGCAGATTTAGAGCCAAAACCGGGTTTAGCTCCCACTAGCGGCCACTTAGCGAGTCTGCTGACGCGCGCCGAGCAGGGGGATATTCTGGCCGTAGTTGTGGCATCTTATCAGGATGAACGCGGTGCAAAATGGCTGGGTGAAAAAGCGAACTTGCCCGTGGTAATGCTGCCTATGTCTGTGGGGGGGAATGATAAGAGCCAAGATTTATTTAGCCTGTATGACAGCGTGATTTCCCTCTTAAATGGAGTGAAATAAACCTATGTTTGATCTTGAGCTGATGTCGATTCTGTTACCTGCATTGGCAGCGGGGATCTTAGTGTTGTCGACGCATATTGTACTTGGAAGACAAGTACTTAAGCGTGGCATCATCTTTATCGATTTAGCGATAGCGCAAGTTGCCGCTTTAGGCGCGATTGTCGCTCACATGGACCACAGATTAGAAGATATGCCGTTTGCTAATGTGTGGATGCCAGCGCTGTTTGCCCTTGCGGGTGCAGGGTTTATCGCTTGGTTAGCTAAGCGGATGGCGGGTGAGTTGGAGGCTATGATTGGCTGCTTTTACGTCTTGTCTGCGGTGGCCGCAATGCTGTTGCTGGCAAACGACCCACATGGCGCCGAGTTGTTAAAGCAATTGATGTCAGGTCAGATCCTGTGGGTAAGTTGGTCACAACTGATTTTGCCGGCCGTAGTGTATTCACTGGTGTTATTAGCGATATTCCTGCGCCCCCAGATGTTGGACGGGGCAGGATTTTATCTGCTATTTGCGCTAGTGATTACCTTATCGGTTGAATTAGTAGGCGTTTATCTGGTGTTCAGCACCTTGATATTGCCAGCTTTAGCGTTGAACAAGTACCGTGGTAAAGGTCGGCTATTTTACGCTTACCTCGTCGGTTTACTGGGCTATGTTTTGGGCTTAGTTCTGTCGGCGACATTAGATCTCCCTAGTGGTGCGGCAATTGTCGCGACTTTGGCCGTGAGTGCCTTAGTGATCCGCTTTGTGTTAAGTAAAGTTTCACCTCAGGCAACTGAGTCTGAAATCCTACCCAAGCACCACGCTTAGTTCGATATTAATCTTAAAGCCCATCGATACACTGGAGGTTCAGTATATCGATGGGCTTTTTTTGCTTGCTTGTTAGCAAGTCAGCTTACAGATGTAAACAATATATTGAGTCCCAAAGCCATGGTGGCTATACTGTCGCCACTTTTACAGTCGGAGTAAATCGTGCTTTTAATCGTCAGATCAATGTTGTTGGCGGTATCCTTGTTGCTTGCCTTTATTTTTGGTGGCTTAGTGTGTTTATTAAGGCCTCGCCATCGCGACAATGTACATATGTTCGCCAAGATCTTCTCATCGGTTGCGCCAATCCTTGGGATTAAAGTGATTGTTCGCCGGCACGAAGATGTGCAGGACGGCCCGTATATTTTCTTAGCAAATCATCAGAATAACTTTGATCTCTTTACTCACACGACAGCAGTTCCTAAAGGTACAGTGAGTTTAGGCAAGAAGAGTTTGGCGTGGATGCCGCTATTCGGTCAAATCTATTGGTTGTCAGGTAATATTCTTATCGACCGTAAAAACCGTCACAGTGCCTTTGATACTATGGCTAAAACGGTTGAAAAAATTAAGCAGAAGAATCTATCCGTATGGATTTTTCCTGAAGGTACACGTTCGCGTGGTCGTGGTCTGTTACCTTTTAAAGCGGGAGCTTTCCATACTGCAATCGCGGCGGGAGTGCCAGTGGTGCCAGTGGTTGCTTCGTGTCAGAGCCATATTAAGTTAAATCGCTGGAATAATGGTGTCGTCATCATCGATATGATGGCACCTGTGCCGACCGCAGGTTTAGATAAAGCCGATGTGAAAAACTTCTCTGCGCAAATTCATGCCAGCATGTCGGCGAGATTTGCTGAGATAAATCAAGAAGCGGCAGCACTTATGGGTAAAACTCTCGCGAGTGATGACGTATAATGCCAATTTGAGCCAGATTTACCTTAACGGAGACAAATCCATGTCTATTGAAAGTCAGTTAAAAGCCCAACTTGCAGAGAATCGTGACATAGTGCAAGCCCTGCTTGACGATGGCTCAGAGCCTGATGCGGAATATGTTATTGAGCATCACTTTTCATCGACCAATTTTGACCGTCTTGAAAAAGCGGCTGTGGATGCCTTCAAATTAGGTTTTGAGGTGAATGATGCCGAAGAAATGGAACTGGAGGATGGTTCAATTATCTTCTGTTTCGATGCTGTCGCACACCACAAACTGGATGTTGAATTACTGGACAAAGCGGCCGAGCAATTGCTGCAATTAGCGGTAAAGCAGAAAGTGGAATATGACGGTTGGGGTACCTATTTCGTCGGCGATGAAATGGATGACGAAGAAGATGAAGATGAAGACGAAGAAGATGATGGTTTTCCTCATTAATTCGTTGGTGGATCTCGAGTTTAATCTTCACTTGTTTTAAATAAAAATGCCCATCATTGATGGGCATTTTTATTGGGTATACTTAGGATTTACTTGTTTTACTCGTATGTAAAACACTGCAGTTACGGCCTTTTTGTTTCGCTTCGTACAGGGCTTTATCGGAGCAGGAGATCCAGCTAGAACTGCTGGTAATATGGGAGCCAATTTCACATACGCCTAAACTTACCGTCACAGTAATCTTAAGGCTTTCATACACTATGACGGATGCGGCGATTTTCTCCCTGAGTCGCTCGGTAAAGTTCATCGCATCTGCGCCGCTGGTTTTAGGCAATACGACCGCAAATTCTTCGCCGCCATAACGTCCTGCACAGTCGGTATCACGTAAGGATTGGCTGAGTAAGTGCGCAATATGCTGAATGACTTTATCACCCGCCACATGACCATAGCTGTCGTTGATATGTTTAAAGTTATCGATATCTATCATGACTAAACTTGCCATACCTGAGTAGCGGGCATACAAGTCGTACTCGTGGTCTAAGCACTCTTGCCAATGACGACGATTATGCAACTGAGTTAGACCATCGGTTTGGCTAAGGCGTTCGAGTTGCTCGTTGGCAGCTTTAAGTTGCAATTTGTTGATGGCGATATCTGTCACGTCATAAATAATCACACTGATATGGGTCACTTGTCCCGTGAGCGATGCCAGCGGCAGCAGGGTCACGTTCTGGTACATGTAGTCAGCACGGCCCGTTATCGGGCGATAGTTTTTAAATTGGAAAACGTACGGACGTTGTTCCCAGCTGATAAAGGCACGGTTTTTAAGCATAAAAACCGATTCCATTTTCTGCTTTAACCAAGTGGCGGGCAGATCGGGGAAGCGGGTAAACAGGTTTTGACCTTTGATAGAATTAGGGGAAACACCGCTGTGATTCTCCATAAAACCGTTCCACAGCTGGATATTGTAATGGCGATCTAATACCACTAATCCCACCTCTATGGTTTGTACCATATCGATGAGCCAGTGTAGTTCGTTCATTGCGCTTTGGTCATTTGACATAGGATAAAATCCAACTGGTTAATCGAGTAAATAGCCGAGTTTATAGCTAAGTGTGGGGATAGAATCCTCGGTGAAGAGCAGTAGCAAATCGCATTGAATATTATGATCTTCAATCCGATAGTTGATCTCCATTGCCAAAGTTCGGTGCCATTTCTCTGAATTATCATGGATCAGATCGTTAACCGTGCAGTGCCGTCCCAGCACGACAGGGTGAGCCTGACTAAATTTCATGTCGAGCTGTTCAGAAATGCCGTTAAGGAAAGCGCCTATCAGCACGTTTCCAGTATCGATCAGGACTTCTATCTCAGTATTTTTGTCTTCTGGATTAGCTAATCCCATCAGCTTGGCCATGTCTTTAAAGCTGGAATCATGGAACAAGAGCAGAGCTTCTCCCGCAATACCCGCCCCGATAAAACCTTGGCAGAGCGCGGATACCGTTGAGCTTTCTTCCGTGGCTTTGAGCGCCATGGTTAACTCACTGACTTCAAGCACGTTCACATTAGGGATAGGTAGTAATACGAATACATCGAGTAACTTAGCTAACAGATCGGCGGCGCGTCCCATGGCAACGTTGGCTATTTCTTGGCAAGCGTCGCGCATGTCGACTTTGATCATCGGGACTTCGTCGGTGAGATCTTTCTGCGTCAGCGTTAAGATGCCGTAATCTTGTAAAATGTTGCTGATGGCATCGGCGCTCACCGGTTTTTGAATAAAATCTAACGCACCCAAGGCTTTAACCCGCTCGTGAGCTTTGATTTGAATATCGCCGGATACCACAATAATCAGCGCGGGTAAGTCCTGTTGCTGCACGGTTTGCAGTACTTCATAACCGTCCATTACAGGCATGTTGAGATCGAGAAACACCACTTCGCCTTTTCCTGCGCGGATGGCATCAAGGCCTTCGGCACCATTGGTCGCATAAGTTATTTCCACATCCCACTCTTTGGGGAGTGTGCGGGCCATTTGCTTACGTGCCATGGCGGAATCGTCACAGATGAGTACAGATATTGACATGCTGACTAGTGATCCTTATTTGCCCATTTATTGAAGATAACACTTATTTTTTAGGTCTGACTGACGAATTGCGTTCTTCGGGCAAGTCTGATTAATATCTTTTATATGTAACTTATAGATATCATTGATAAATTTATATTTTCTGGTGGCATTAAAATTTGAATCATTGTTGAATCAAATCATGCTGAATCTTAAATCGAACTGGCTAATGTTGAGTAAATAACAAGGATATAGTGACTAAAAAAGGACTATAGAATCCATATATTGCTGCCCAATCATCCTTCGCTGCAGGTAGCATTGCGATACTGGTGTCGATTTTTAGCAGTTAAATAGCTAGCAGTTAAATACGCTTAATTATTGAGCTTGCTAAGGCTATCTAATCGAAAAATACATTAGGATTACTGCACGTAGTGATGACAGCCTAACATAAGTTGCCTTCAATCCATGATGGAATTGGCAATATTTTGACTTAAGTCAAAAAACAGGCTCATGTTATATCTTTTAGTGAATCATGCCAAATGTGTTAACATTTATTCTGGACTGACCAGTAACGGAATATTTCATGAGTGGCCAAAGTGTACAAGTTAAAATCGATGATGGCATCGCCTATGTGTTGCTTAATCGTCCTGAAAAAATGAATGCTATTAACTATTTAATGTTTAGTGAGCTTGACTGTGCGATTAAAAGTATTAAATCCAATCGTGCGGTGCGAGCCGTGATCCTCTCGGGAGCGGGTGGGAATTTTAGCTCTGGGCTCGATGTCAAAAGCGTCATGTCGGCACCGATGCAGGCAGTTAAGTTACTGTTTAAGGGGTTACCGGGGAATGCGAATTTGGCACAGCGGGTGTCACTAGGTTGGCAAACCTTGCCTGTGCCAGTGATTGCCGTGCTTGAGGGCTGTTGCTATGGCGGCGGTATGCAGATCGCTTTAGGCGCAGATGTGCGTATTGCTAGCCACGACAGTAAGTTATCTATCATGGAAGCGAAATGGGGACTTGTGCCGGATATGGCGGGTTTAGTCGCATTAAGGCAAATTATGCCTAAGGATCAAGCCATGTTACTTAGCCTGACGGCAAAAGTGCTTGATAGTCATGAAGCGCTAGCTTTAGGACTCGTGACACAAGTGAGTGAGACGCCGATGGAAGCCGCTGAGAAATTGGCGCGGCAACTGATGCAAACCTCACCGGATGCGGCAGCGGCCATCAAACTTAGCATTAATCGCAGTTGGACTGCTTCTATCCGTAGTCTGCTGTGCCGCGAGTCTATTAGTCAGATTCGGTTATTGTTAGGCAAAAATAGCAAGATAGCGGCGACGCGTCAGCTGCAAGATCCGCAGAAACCCTATCGGGATCGTCAATCGGGTTGGTAATGCTATTTTGTCTGAATTAGCTTGAATCGCCGTTTTTACTGCGCGCCGCTCATTCGGGCAGAAAAGCCTTTGATCGCATTTAAGCAATTCTGCCATGCGCTCTCGTTATCTAAATTGAGCGCTAGGGTAGTTTGGCGATAGTTAGGGCTTTCTAAGGTCACCGCGAGTTTTTTGCGATTGTCGGCTGTTTCTAATGAGGCTGGGTGACCGTCTGGTGATTGAATATCTAAAATGGGCAGCGTAAGTTTTGCCAGTTGCTCCGCGAGTGCTTGATTACGCTGTTCGTCTTCTCGATAGGGATTGATGACGATCAGCACATCGGGATCGGCAATCTTCTTCTGGCTTAATAGGCTAATCAATAATCCTGCACTTTGGTCTGCGGTGATCAAAATACGTTTTCCCGCATAATCTGCACCGACGGCATCTAACTGCGACATGCTTTTGACTAGAAAATCTTCCTGCTCTTGCAGATGCTTGCTGTTATCTTCGGGCTTGATTTTAGGGCTTGGTTTGTTGGACGGTGAGCTTAATTGCGCGGCGCCAGGCGAGGTCACTTCAGTGGCGGCGGTGGCAAAGTTAGCTGCGGGCATTTCAGTTGGCGGAGTTAAACTTAAGCTGGCCCAACCGGCAGGATTGATATTGCGGCGTACAAACGCCATCAATCCAGGCGCGTCTGCGGTACCATTGGTGGCGGGCAGGATTATCGCCGCACCAAGTTTCTTTTTACCTTCCCATGGTCGCACTAACAAATCGTAGGGCTGATTATCAATCGTGATTTGTTTAATTTCATTTGTGGGTAGATAGCTGTTATTCGACTTTTTGGCACTGATTTCGGCTGGCGTTGGCGCAGCTGTTGCTGGGTCTGCCGCGCGGGAAGAGATGCTAGTGAAACCAAGTAGGAGGCAAAAGAGGAGTGAAAGAATGCGCGGCATAGAATTGATAACCACCTGTGTAGTCTCATAAATTCATCAGTGTTTGAGTATAACCTGAACAATTACCAAAAAGTGAATTTTCCTCGCCAAAGAATTGCACCTGTCATTTAGTATAAAAAGTCACTTGTAATAAGAGGCCACTTGGAATCGAAAGCCACAGGGCATAAAAAAGCCCAACGCTGAGGCTGGGCTAATTGATTGAAACCTGTGGTTCCGCTTGGGTTTATACGTGGCTGACGAGTACCATGCGGATCGCATCGAGTTGTAACTGGCTGGCATCCAGATAAGTGTTTAGCTCTTGCATCTGATTGCGCAGGTATTCCAATTCTTCCTCACGGATATTGGGGTTCACCGCCTTGAGTGACTCTAAACGATCAAGCTCTGTGCTCAGTTGCTGAGTCATTTTCTCTCTGGCTTGGGCGACCATTTCATCGACAACCACTTGAGCATATTCTTCACCCTTAGCAAATAGCGGATGCAAAATAGGCTGAGATGCCGTGACTAACTTGCCGCCAATGTGACGATTCACCGCGCTTAATTGCTTATCGAAACTGGCGTAATCCACTTTTGCCGATAGGTCGTTACCGTTTTTATCCAGCAGCACGCGAATGGGGGTAGGCGGTAAATAACGGTACAGCTGGCTCGACTTAGGTGCTGAAGCATCGGCCATGTAGATGAGTTCTAAGAATAAGGTGCCTGCTGGCAGGGCTTTATTCTTTAGAATTGCGACGCTGGTGGTGCCAGTTTCAGAACCTGTGATCAGATCGAGTCCCGTTTGCACCAGCGGATGCTCTTGGGTGATCAGCGCAATATCATCGCGTGATAACGCTGTGTCACGATCAAAGGTCACTGTTACGCCATCTTCTGGCAAGCCAGGATAAGTTGGGAACATCATGTGCTCACTCGGGCGCAGAATAATCGAGTTTTCACCCTTATCTTCTTGATCAACACCGATAATATCCCACAGACGGATCACTGAGCCGATTAAATGAGTATCACCGTCACTTTGGGCAAGGCGGTTGACGATTGCCAGTGCCTTCTCGCCGCCGTGTGAGTTGATTTCCAGCAGCTTGTCGCGGCCTTGCTCCATGGCGTGCTTGAGTTCTTTATAACGGCTCTGGGTGTGATTGAGTAGGTTTGTCAGCTCATCGCTGTCATCACCCACAAGCACGTTTAGCAGATCTTCGGCAAATTCACTGTAAAGCACATGGCCACTAGGGCAAGTGAGTTCAAAGGCATTTAGCCCTTGGTGATACCACTGCATCAAACGTTCTTGGGCGGTATCTTCAAGGTATGGCAAGTGAATTTGGATATCATTTTTCTGGCCGATACGGTCTAAACGACCGATTCGCTGTTCCAATAGATCGGGGTTTAGCGGCAGATCGAACAGGACTAAGTGGCTGGCAAACTGGAAGTTACGGCCTTCAGAACCAATTTCAGAACAGATCAGTGCCTGTGCGCCGCCTTCCTCTTGGGCAAAGTAAGCGCCGGCTTTATCGCGCTCGATAATCGACATGCCTTCGTGGAATACCGTTGCTTGAATCCCTTCGCGGGTGCGCAGGGCTTCTTCTAAGCTCAGTGCGGTTTCCGCTTGGCTGGCGATGATCAGCACTTTTTTGCTACGGTGGGATTTTAAGAACTCGATTAACCAATCCACACGGGGATCGAACTTCCACCAACTGGCGCTGTTATCTTCAAATTCTTGATACAGTTTTTCAGGACTCAGGGCTTGCGCCGCTTTCGCCTCTAATGACTTGTGTCCGCCCATCATGCCGCTGACGCGTGCGGCTGTTTGATATTGATCTGGCATGGCGTGTGGGTAAGCGTTAAAGAAACGCTTTGGAAAGCCTTTTACCGAGGCGCGGCTGTTTCGGTATAACACGCGGCCAGTACCGTGACGGTCAAGTAATTCTTGCAGTAATTCGCTACGGGCGGCCTGTTGTATTTCGGCATCAATACCGTCGGCTTGGATTAAACGAATACTTGGGCTGATGTCTTTCTCGCCCAGTAATTCGGTCAAGCTGTTGATGGCGGCATCGGGTAATTTAGCGTTGCCAGCTAAGGCTTCGGCGGCAATGGCGACGTCTTTATAACTGTCTTCTTCAGCTAAGAAAGCATCGTAATCGTAGAAACGATCCGGATCGAGCAGACGCAAACGGGCGAAGTGACTTTCATGGCCAAGTTGATCCGGCGTTGCGGTTAACAGCAAAACGCCTGGGATGACTTCGCTTAATGCTTCAACCACTTGATAGGCGCGGCTTGGCGCTTCTTCGGTCCATTCTAAGTGGTGCGCTTCGTCAACCACTAACAGATCCCAATCGGCATCTAGGGCTTGATCAAGACGTTTTTTCTTACGCAGTAATTCGAGTGAACAAATCACTAACTGTTCTGTGTAGAAAGGATTGTCGTGATCGGCATAGGCTTCTACACAACGGTCTTCATCGAATACCGAAAAGCGCAGATTAAAGCGGCGCAGCATTTCCACTAACCACTGATGGCGCAGAGTATCGGGCACGATAATCAGAATGCGTTCGGCGCGGCCAGTAAGCAGTTGTTGGTGAATAATCAGACCCGCTTCAATAGTTTTACCTAAACCCACTTCGTCGGCTAACAGTACACGCGGTGCATAGCGACGGCCGACTTCATGGGCAATCCACATTTGATGCGGAATAAGTCCAACACGTGGACCTTGCAGACCAAGCAAATCCGATGAGGCCAGTTTGTGGCGCAACATTTGGCATTGATAACGCACACCAAAACGGTCGAGGCGATCGATTTGGCCAGCAAATAAACGGTCTTGGGGTTTGTTGAAACGAATATTGTGGTTCAGCAGGGTTTCACGCAGTGTAGCTTGCTCGCCTGTCTCACTGTGAATGCCGTGATAGATCACTATCCCGTCTTTCTCGGTCAATTCACTGACCGCAAGGCTCCAGCCTTCATGGCTTTCAACCGAATCGCCGGGATTGTATATAACACGTGTCAGAGGGGCTTCTGCTCGGGAGAACATACGGTTCTCACCCGTGGCAGGGAATAATACAGTGACCATACGGCCTTCTACTTGAACCACAGTTCCTAAACCAAGCTCTGACTCGGTATCACTTATCCAACGTTGACCTAAGGCGAACGGCATCTTAAATTCTCATTTCTAGGCGGACTCTAACAAAGGGCGCGTATGTTATACCAATACTCGTGATATTTAAATCGCCCTCTCACCCGTTAGAGCCTAATTCCCAGAGTGCTAGATTACAAATTGTACAAGCGACAAAATTGTCGTGGCAGTACATGAAACTGTCACGCTAATGTCACATCCGCGGTTATACACTGCTTCGAGTCTGTAAGGTAAACAATGGTTGCTGTATTGTTATCTTGTGAGTTTGGTGCCAATATCAACTTAAGGTTTAAGTGCGAGTAAAGTGCTATCAACTTGAACCTTATGATCATTCTTTGCCATATGCTTAGCCAGTAATAGGAGCCGTGTAACTTTTATTGAGACTCAAAAGTGTGTTTAAACTTTAATGAAGCACTCTGGAGGCGCCATGGAACAAGACGACAGAAAGTTGTTTGTACTGGATACCAATGTGTTACTACATGAACCTTTGGCGATCTATTCGTTTAAAGAGCACGATGTGGTCATTCCGATGACAGTGCTAGAAGAGTTGGACCAGATTAAAGACCGAAAGAGTGATGTGAGTCGTGATGCTCGGGTTGCTATCAGGGCATTGGAAGATACCCTAGGTGGTGAAACTACCCCTGAGCAGATTATTAATGGCGTCCCTTTACCCAGCCGAGAGGGTCATGCCGATGCCGTCGGTTCGCTCTCAATTTTCCCTGATCACCTTGTTGATTTTACCTTAGGCGCACTGCCAGGAGATGGAAACGACAATCGCATTATCAATACCGCGCTACATCTACAAAACCTACATCATCCCCGTACCGTTGTCTTAGTCACCAAAGATATCAATATGCGCCTTAAAGCCAAAGGTGCGGGTATTCAATTGGTTGAGGATTATCGAACTGACCAGTTGATTGATGATATCCGCTTCCTCAGTAAAGGCTTTTACCAGTTTGAAGGTAATTTTTGGGAGCACTTGAACAAGGTCTCCACCGAGCGCCACGGTAGACATACAGTGCATGAAGTACCGCTCAAAGACCTCGAAAATGATAATTTTTATATCAACCAATATCTTATCGACACAGAGTCTGATTTTTGCGGTCGTGTTATCGAGCGCACAGACACCCATTTACATATTTTAGATTTAGGCCGTGAGCGGGTGAAAAACCTCGAGGCATGGGGTGTTAAACCTAAAAACGTCTATCAAGGCATGGCATTGCAGGCGCTGCTCGATCCCGATATCGATCTGGTTATCTTAACCGGCCCTGCGGGTTGCGGTAAAACCTTGCTCGCCATGGCGGCGGCGTTGGAACTGGTGGTCGAGCGTAATCGCTACGACAAAGTGATTGTCACCCGTAACACCCCTGAAATCGCCGAATCTATCGGCTTCTTGCCCGGCACGGAAGAGGAGAAGATGATGCCGTGGCTGGCCGCGATTACTGATACGCTCGAAGTACTGCATAAGAATGATGTGAATCCCACTGGCAGCATGAACTACATCATGGAGAAGGCTAACATTCAGTTTAAGTCGATAAACTTTATGCGCGGGCGGTCGATCCAAAACTCCATAGTGCTATTAGATGAATGCCAAAACCTCACTGCCTCGCAGATCAAAACCATGATCACCCGTATGGGCGAAGGCACAAAATTGATTTGTTGCGGTAACTTAGCCCAAATCGACTCTAACTACTTAACTGCTGTTACCTCAGGTTTAACCTATATTGTCGAACGTTTTAAAGACTTTGAAGGCAGTGCCAACGTGTACCTGAATGGCGTGGTGCGTTCACGCTTAGCGGAATACGCCGAAGAGCATCTGTAAAGCAGGTCGGTTTAATTTAGGGTAATGACTAAGGCCTCAGATATGGAGGCCTTAATTTTATGGAGTAGTAGATTTTTAATCGACTTATCAGTGGTATGAGTAGGCTTTATCTGACAATTATTTTATGTGATTGGCAGTTCCTTCCTGCTACTATATGGAGCTCATAGTTTTTGCCGCCGTAGGCTGAAATTAAGCGCTGCAATCAAGGGTAGTGGATGAAATCGAGTGAGCCGGATCTCCAACTAAAATCGCCGATCCAGAAGAACTACAACCGTGCCGTTTTTTATACGTACATCGGCGTTATCGTCATGTCTTTGTTGACCGCATGGATGTTCTTCGACCGCCAAAAAGCACAGCAGATGGAGCAGCGTGAAGAGCAGGTTCAGCGCCATGTATTGCAAATCGATCTGCTACTTGAGTCGAGCATTAGAGCGGTAAAAAGCTTACGCAACGTTGCTGTGGATCATTTACGTTTGGGCGAACTCGTGCGTAAAGAACGCTTACCCCAATACGGTAAATTCAACGAAAGCGGCCAGTATTTTACCTTAGAACCTAGCTACGCCCAGAGCGGTGAGCCTTTTACCAACATGGGGAGGATTACTGGTGCGGGTTCCCTCGACGGCCGCGACGACAAGTTCTATCAAGAACTTGAGATGTTGTTTGAGCTGTCACTGTCCTTCCCCGTCGCCAAAGAAGCCGCCCCGAAAGCCTCGGCGATTTATTACCTGTCGAAACGTAGGATCATGTCCTACTTCCCTTGGTCGAATGACGATCAACGTTTTAGGGACGAATTACTCAACAAGAAACAGTTCCAATACGCTACCCCAGCAATGAATCCGCAGCGCAGTGTATTTTGGAGTGAAGCCTATGTTGACTCCACGGGCAAAGGCTTATTGACCACTTTAGGTGTGCCCATTTATTTGGATGATGAGTTCATTGGCTCAATCAACTTAGACATGACGCTTGCCTCGTTAGCGCGGCAAATTCGGGTTTACTTTAAGATGCCGGGCACAGTGATTTTGCTCGACCAACAGAACAATATTTTATCCCACAGCGATTTTGATAGCTCAGATATCAATCGGGTCTATCACATCAGCCAACGTATTCCCTCTGAGCTGCATTCTTTACCTGAGTCGGAATTGTTCGATGCCCACGACGGCATCATTCGTAACGGCTATTACATTCACTCGGTTGCCCTGCATAACGCGCCTTGGCGTTTACTGTATTTGCAGGATGAAGACGACCTATTCCAAGACTCGTGGGAAAAACTGCAGCTGACCTTTATTTTAGTGGTTATCGCCCTGTCGGTGTTGGTGACCATAGTGCATTGGCAGACGCGTCGATCTTTTGTGAGTCCAGCCTCGCGACTACTGTCGCACCTTGAGGGCTGCTCCCAAGAGCCACGTAAGCCACCGGAGAAAATCACCCGTGGCTGGGAGCCTTGGTTCTTGTTGGTCAGTCGGATCTTTGAGGAAAACAAACAATATACCCACCATCTGGCTGAGCAGAATAAGCGGCTCGATAAGCTAGTGGCGCGGCGTACTGAACGCTTAAAAGACACCACAGAGCGGCGTGAGCGCGAATATGCGCTACTGCGATCCCTGCTTGACTCGATTCCTGAAGCGATTGTCTTTAAAGATAAAGAAGGCAACTATTTAGGTTGTAACAAGGCGGCTGAACGCATGCTGGGTTACACAGAGAGCGAGATGATAGGTTTATCATCTGAGGATCTGACCTCGCCTGAAATGGGCATACGTATCCGCGCCGAAGACGAACAAGTCTTAAAAGATCGCACGCCGCTGCGCTACCAAGAAAAGGTCGAGCTTGCGGGCAAACCTGTGCTGCTCGATACCCTTAAGCTGCCTTTCTACAATCGCCGCGGCGAACTGCAGGGATTGATTGCCGTGTGGCGTGATGTGACGCGGGAATACGAATCCGCTGAACAATTACGCCTGTCCGAAGAGCGTTATCACTTAGCTATGGATGCGGTGGAAGATGGCCTGTGGGACTGGTATTTAGACTCTGAACAGATCATTTGTAACCCAGCCTATTATTCTATGTTGGGTTATAAAACCAATGAATTCCCCGCTTTAGTATCGACAATTGATGAATTATCCCACCCCGACGATCGTATTCGCGTCGAGGAATACCGTGCTCAGTATCTTGCTGATCCCGTCGGTGCTTTCGAAATTGAATTCCGTATGTTAGGTAAAAATGGCGGCTATCACTGGGTGTTATCCCGTGGTCGTGTGGTGGAGTTCACCGCCGAAGGTCAGCCCAAACGTATGCTTGGTACCCATAAGGATATTACCCGCCATAAGAGTAACGAAGTGGCGTTGCTTGAAGCCAAGCAAGACGCCGAACTCGCTAACCTCTACAAGAGTGAATTCTTGGCCAACATGAGCCATGAGATCCGCACACCGATGAATGCCATTATCGGTATGTTGCAGTTGGCACAGCGCACTTCGTTAACGGCGCAGCAGAAAGATTACCTCGAAAAAGCCGGTTTCTCGGCGCAATCGCTGCTGAGGATCATCAACGATATTCTCGACTTCTCTAAAATTGAGGCGGGTAAGTTGGAGCTTGAGCGGGTGCCGTTCCCGCTGGATAAAGTGCTCGATCACGCTCTGGATCTCAATGCGCTCAAGGCACAGGAACAAGGCGTCGAATTACTCTTATATGCCCCCGTGACGGCGGGACTCATTCTTAAGGGCGATCCGCTGCGCTTAGGCCAAGTGCTGATTAACTTGCTATCGAATGCGGTGAAATTTACCCAATCTGGCGAGATTGAGCTCGGCTGTGAAGATGTCGGCGAGCGGGATCATCGGATTACCTTGAAGTTCTGGGTGCGCGATACGGGTATCGGCATAGGTAAAGATCAACAGGATAAGCTGTTTGATGCCTTCGCCCAAGCCGACGGTTCGACCACTCGTAAATACGGTGGCACTGGCTTAGGTTTGTCGATCAGTAAGCATCTGGTGTCTATGATGGGCGGCAAGATGCAAGTGCAGAGTGAGCTTGGGGTCGGTAGTACTTTTAGCTTTACCATCAGTTTTGAAATTGCCGAAGCCGCTAAGATTGAGCCTTTGGTCGTGCCGGAAAAACTCAATAGTCTACGCACCTTAGTCGTTGACGATAACCCGACGGCACTGCAAATCTATTCGACCTTGATGCGAGATTTCCACTTCGACGTCGATACTGCCGCCAGCGGCGCAGAAGCGCTTTATAAACTGTCGCGGGCACCAATCGATCTGTTATTGCTCGACTGGATGATGCCAGAAATGGACGGTAGCGATGTGGTCAGCGCCATAGATACTATGGTTGCCGAAGGCCGCTTAGCGAAACGGCCTGTGATTATCATGATGACGGCCTATGCGGCAGAGCCCTTGCAGCATGAAGTCGATAGTGCCAATGTGTTTGCCGTACTGCAAAAACCGTTTAAGGCATCGAGTCTGTTCGATGAGATCATTGCCGCCTTTGCCGATGAACCGAGATTGAATGTGGTTCAGCCTATGGTTGAAGTTCAAGTTGAGGAAGGGGAGCACACAGGTTTAGTGCTGCTGGTGGAGGATAACTTTATCAACCAGCAAGTGGCCACTGAGCTCCTTAAGAGCGCTGGCTACGAAGTGGTGCTGGCCGACAATGGTCAAGTGGCGCTGGATACCATCGACTCGCGGCCGTTTGATGCCGTGTTGATGGATATTCAAATGCCAGTGATGGACGGGTTAACGGCCGCAAGGGCATTGCGTGAGCGTTTTAGTGCCGATGAACTGCCTATCATTGCCATGACAGCCCATGCCATGTCGGGCGACAGGGAAAAGAGTTTAGCAGCAGGGATGAATGCCCACATCACTAAACCCATAGTGCTCAACGAATTATTTGAAACATTAAATCACTGGATCAAACACAAGAACCAGCATCAGAATCGTTAATTTATTTGCTCGGGGCCAGTGATGGCCTCGCATTATTTACTTTAAATCAATCGCTTGAGATAAGCAGTTATCAAAGATGCCAATGACTTATAAGGTAAATAACGCAGCCAGCCGAATCAGGAGGAAAGATGAAACCCCAAAGTGTAGCCTTAGCCTTATTTATAACGCTGTTAGGATTTTCCACCGTTACGGTCGCGGCAGCGGCGCCTAGCGCCAAGATCATTAAGCAGGGCCAAGAGGCGAAAGGGTTTCTTAATCTCTATTACGAGGAGTCTGAGGGAGAGTTATATCTTGAGGTCAATCGTTTAAATCAACCTTTTATCTTAGTTACTAGCCTGCCACAGGGCGTAGGCTCAAACGACATTGGTCTCGATCGCGGCCAACTGGGTCAGACCCGTATGGTGCAGTTTGAGCGCCAAGGTCCCTATGTTTTACTCAAGCAACTCAATACTCAATATCGTGCGAATACCTCTGATGCCGCCGAGCAAAGAGCGGTTGAAGAAGCCTTTGCCGATTCTGTGTTATGGCAAGGCAAAGTGATTGAGGGCAAGCCAGATTTGGTAGCGATCAACGATCTGGTGCTCAATGATTTACACGGCGTGTCTTCCGTATTGCAACAAACAGAGCAGGGCAATTATCAGCTCGATTTGAGCCGTTCTGTCATCTTACCCAAAGGGATTAAATCCTTTGAGAAAAACGCCGATGTGGATGTGCAACTCACCTTTAAAGGCGATGTTGCTGGCGCGCAGGTCGCACAGGTAACACCCGATGGCACCTTAATGTCGGTGCGGATGCGTTATTCCTTTGTTGAGCTTCCCGATGCGGATTACCAACCGCGGGCTTATCATCCTATGAGCGGTTATTTGTCCGATGAGTATCGCGATTATGCCATGCCCTTTGACCAACCTTTAGTGCAGCGTTTTATCCTGCGCCACCGTTTACAGAAAGTGCATCCTGGCCCAGCGCCAAGCGAAGTCGTTAAACCTATTACTTATTATCTCGATCCTGGTGTGCCAGAACCGATACGTTCGGCGTTGCTCGATGGCGCGCGCTGGTGGGAGACGGCTTTTACTCGCGCCGGATTTATCAACGGCTTTAAAGTTGAGTTATTGCCGGTAGATGCCGATCCGCAGGATATTCGCTACAACATGATCCAATGGGTGCACAGGGCGACGCGGGGTTGGTCCTATGGCGCCGCACTGACCGATCCTCGCACCGGTGAAATTATTAAGGGTCAAGTCACGCTCGGCAGCTTGCGTGTGCGGCAGGATTACTTGATTGCCAAAGGCTTAACCGCTGGCTGGCAGGATAGAGTGGCGGCCGAGAAAGCGGCGACAGCCTTGTCGCTGGCGCGTATTCGCCAACTGGCCGCCCATGAAGTTGGCCATACGTTAGGGCTCGATCATAACTTTGCCGCTTCGACTAATCAGGATGCCTCTGTGATGGATTATCCCCATCCGAAAATCCAGTTGAAGGGCAATGATATTGATATTTCAGCACCTTACACTACAGGTGTTGGCCCTTGGGATGATTTTACTATCGCCTATGGTTATAGCGATCAAGGTGATGCCCGTACCCAACAAGCACTGCAAGTCGACTTGCTGGCCGATGTGGCTAAACGTGGTTTACGCTATATTGGTGAGGCCGATTCCCGCCAAAAGGATGCGAGTCAGGCCTATGCCAGTTTGTGGGATAGTGGTGACGATCCGATCGATCAGCTGGGTAAGTTAAATAAAATTCGCACTAAGGCGATTGCGGATTTCTCCAGTGCGGCCTTGTTACCCAATGAGCCACTGGGCGAGCTAGCCGATGCCTTTGCGCCAATTTATTTGCTGACGCGTTATCAAATCGATGCGGTCGCTAAGTTTATTGGCGGCACTGACTATAACTATCAATCTATTGGTGAAGGCAGCCGCTGGAGCTATATTGCGCCGCAGTTGCAGTTAACGGGCTTAGACGCGCTACTTAACACACTCGATGCGGCGAGTTTAACTGTGCCGCAAACCTTGCTCGACAGTTTAGTGCCAAAGGCGGGGAATTATCATGTCACGCGGGAATCCTTCGATTCAGGTCTAGGTGCAATTAACGACCCTCTCGGTATGGCTGAAGTGTTTAGCCGTCATACCGTGAGCTTGCTATTGATGCCTAAACGCTTGAATCGTGTCAGCCAAGCATCCATGGCAGATAGTGAGCAGTTATCGGTGACGACATTATTGGATAAGTTATTTGCGGCGACCTTGTATCAAGAGGATAAGCTCGCGCTGGTCGAAGGCGTATGGATGCGAGTGAACGCTGTGGTGATTGATGAAGTGCTGGCAACGCTGCACGATCCTCAAACCTCACCAGAAGTGAGGGCTGCGATCAACGATCGCGCTCAGTTTGTGATTAAGCAATTGAAAGCGAAGTCGAATCGAGCGAATGTGAGTCTTGCGGCGCACTATACTTGGTTGCAACAGGGTCTGGCTGCGGGTTTGACCGATGCTAAGGTTAAGCTTATTCCTAAGCCGTTAACCCTACCACCGGGATCACCGATTTAATCCGATGAACATAGGCGCTATTAGGCGCCTATTTCTTTTGGATTTTTCGGATAAAAGTGATCGGCTTTACGCTCTAGATGAGTAAAGCGGCGGGTGTTTTTGTAGGGCAGTTTCATAAAGCCCGATACGCCGTGACCTTGGATTTTTCCGACATGATGCAAGATGCGATCGAGGCTCGCGCGAAACGCCGCTTGCTTACGCGGATTGAGCAGTTTCAAGTAACTGTGAATTTTTAAGTGATTCGGCAGCGCCTCAAAAATGATGCAGCCTGTGTGGTGAATTTGGTTGATGCGGGCTAATTCTTCCATGATTTCATGGGGTAATTCGAGGTTCTCATCGGGATCTTTACCGTCTTCAAAATAAGAATGTAACCGCGACTTATCTTCTAAGGTGGGGACGTCACCGACTTCGAAGGGCAACTGCAGTGCGGCACTGGCGACAAAAGGCTCGCTGGTGTCAGCTCGTTCGATATGCAGTGTGTCTTTGGCGTTAAAGAAACAGGCCTTAAACACCCCTATACGTTTAATTCCCCGCGCGAGATCCACCATATTGTTGACCGCTATGATCAAGGCACTTTTTTGTTTTGCATCGTAAATCGCAAGATTGGAGTCGATAAACACGCCGGTTTCCTGCCAATGAATAGCCAGACCACCCACGATCGGATATTGCGCTAAACGACCCACTGCGGCGATAAAGCCTTTTTCGGTATCGCCCATGCCCGCGAGGAAGTTGCGGTAATATTTTTCGAGCTGAATATCATCCATCTTAGCGATGGGATCTTGGGCGTTGTGTTCCTTTAAAAAGGATTTACGCGAACTGTAGCTGACGGTTTCAACATCTTTGTCGCGGGATTGTACCCAAACAGGAATTTCACCCTGTAAATCAGCTTTGGGCAGTTCAGGTAAGTGCAGTCTGTGGCTGTGGCGCATACTTTTTAAAAAATAATCGCCGGCGATATTACGCTGCTGCGGATCTGTGCTGAGCATGCCCTCTAAGGTACGGGCTAATTCTATCGGTAAGCCAATGCTGGTGGGCGAGATCACTTGTGCACCGAAGCGGCTTGCTTGCCCAGAGGCGAGGGCATACAGAGTCGCGGCAACTCCTTGCTCGTCAAAGCGCGGGCTGGAGAGTGCTCCATTGAGTTGCTCTTCGCCGATAAAATACACATCACCCATGCGGGCGTTGGTATGTTGTTGATCGCTAGACATTAACGCCATCACATTGTCTTCGACGGGTTTGTTATGTTCATCCCGCTGCGCAAATACCGCTGAGCCCCAATCGATTAACGATAAGTGTTGTTGTTCAATATCGTAAACCAGATTTGAAGGTTTGATATCGCCGTGCACTAAAGGCTTGCCCGTGCGCAGGTAATACAAGATATCGGCGAGTTGGCGGGCGATGCTCATGACCATAGCGGTAGGTAAGGCGCCCATGCGGCGGCAAAGTTGGTCGAGATCTTCCCCTTTTGCCCGTTCCATCACGAGTATTCCCTGTTTACCTACTCGCTCAAATTTGATCGCCCCCGGCACATTGGGGTGCTTGAGTAAGGAGAGCATAAAGGCTTCTTCTTCGAGCCGATCTTGAATATGTTGCGGCAAATTAATCCGTGAAAACTTAAACACATGGGCATCACCCGCTTGATTGATACCCGCAAAAACGAAACCGTAGGCGCCTTTGCCGACCAATTCGATATCGGTATAACCTAATTTGCTCAGCTGTTGTTTACAGAGGCGGATCCACGCCTTGTGTTTACGGGCATCATTGGCTTTGAGCAAGTAAATAGATTGCTCTTCAGAAATATAAAAATGCTGCAGCTGAGGTGTTTGCAAATTGTGCTCCTTGTTTTGTTCATTTAACCAGTAAGCGGGGGAGATAATCAAATAGCGGCTGGCTTTATTTTAGGATTCAGAGCGGCATTAGTGATCAGCGTCAGGCGCGGCTTACCTAACCGATCATTTCGTCACTGACTTTGACTTACATCAAATTAAATCCTCGCGACTATAGGTAATCTTTGGGGCATTAGATGGAATCAATTTTTGTTAATTAACCTACAGACAAAGTGCAGCTAAGGAGGGCGTATGCCCACCCAATATAAGGCCTTGTTGATCGAACTTTTGGAATATCCGCGTAAGCGTATTTTACAGTCAATGGAAGTGACTCATTGCCCGCATGCGGTATTTTTTAATGATAGAGACGAGCAATGTTTAACGTGTCATCAGGGCATGGAATGTATCTGGATGAACCAGAATGACGAGCTGGTGGCCGTGAACGAAAAATCGATTGCCGAGTTAAAACAGCAGTTGTTGATCGCCGTGGACTTTATCGACTCATCTTTAAGCCCACATCATTTATCACGCCGTCAATGCCAATGCGATAACTGTGTTTGGCTGCGTAAAGTGCAAGCCACGTTAGATCAGTAAGTGAGTCTTTACATTGCTGAGTTTGCCGAATGGCAGGAGGCTTTGCATCTACTTTAAAATGTCATTAGAGTAAGGACAATATTAGCGAATAGAGATAAACCCATGGAACCCGGTTTTTGGCATGAAAAGTGGCAGCAGCAACAGATAGGTTTTCATCAGCAAGACATCAATCCTTTCCTCGTTAAGTATTGGCAGCAGCTTGCATTACCCGCAGATACCAAGGTTTTTGTGCCCTTATGTGGTAAGTCGCTAGACATGTGTTTCCTCGCAGAACAGGGGCATCAGGTCATAGGGTGTGAGTTGAATGAATTGGCTGTACAGCAATTTTTTAGCGATAACCAACTCGAGATGACGCAAACGGCCGTGGGTGAACACCAGCATTATCAAACCGAACAGATCAGCTTGTATCAAGGCGATATTTTCACCCTACCTAAGACTATCACCCAAGCGGTGACGGCTTTTTACGATCGCGCCGCGTTGATCGCTTGGCCAGAGAGCATGCGTGCACAATATGCCAAGCAGTTAGCGAGCTTATTACCTAGCGGTAGTGTCGGTTTATTAGTGACTTTAGATTATCCGCAAGAATCCCTTATCGGCCCGCCTTTTGCTGTATCCCCTACTTGGGTAGATCAGCATCTGAGTGAGGATTTTGATATTGAAGTATTAGCGTCGCAAGATGTGTTGGCCGACAATCCACGTTTTATTAAGAAAGCAGTGCCTTGGCTTAATGAAGCGGCCTATTTGTTGAAACGTAAGTAGGCTTGACTCGGAAGTTGGATCTGTAACCCCATTGAATTATTCGCGGCTTTCGAGCTTGGAGTTCAGTGGGGCTTGTCATTAAAACATCATATCTAAAGATTAGGCTGGCAAGATTATTTAAGACGAAATGACAGATAGAAGACTTTGTTGCCGCTGGATTTTGGGATTAAGTTTGCTTGAGTCAGCGTGGTTTTAGCTTGTCGGAAGTTTGTTCGTGAGTGAATTACCCTTTACCACTCTATTCGCGATTCAATTTACGCGACTTCGTAATAATTAGGCTCAAGTTCTAGTTGATTTTGAATGATCTGCACCGCCATTCTGGCGCATTTACCACATTGATCGGCAACACCTAAGCGCTTTTTTACGTCAGCAAGCGAGCTATCGCCCTGGCTTACTGCGTTTTTAATTTGCGTATCAGTGATCGCATGGCAAAGACAAACGTACATATATTAGTCTCCAATCGAATTGCGCTAATTCTAAATGAAAACGCTTATCAAATGCAATCATGTTTTTGGGTGATTTTCATACTTTAACGCTTTTGTTACATGGCGCACGTTTTATCGTCTATGCTAGGTGTGTTTTAGCACTAAAAAGCTAGGCAGTTTTAGAAGTAGGTTTAGGAATACAGAGTCAGGGTGATGATGCCTCACGGATGGATAACTCATGGATGAATAACGAAGAATTAATCAAAGATCCATAAGGTTTCATGAGAACTAATCTACCAGTTACACAGCGAGAATATGATTATCCAGCGGATTGGATTTTATTGTCGACCACGGATACTCAAAGTCATATCACTTACGCCAATCAATCTTTCTGTACCGTTGCCGGTTACGACCTCGATGCCATGCTAGGCAAGCCCCACAACATGGTGCGTCATCCAGATATGCCTCCGCAAGCGTTTGAAGATCTGTGGCGATGTATCAAAAAAGGCGAGCCTTGGAAAGGGATAGTGAAAAACCGCTGCGCCAATGGCGATCACTATTGGGTCGATGCCTATGTCTCACCGATTTCAGTTAATGGCAAAGTCGTCGAATTTCAATCTGTACGCACTAAACCCACACGCGATCAGGTTAAGCGTGCAGAAATAGCCTATGCAGAGTTGAACAAAAAGGGCAGCGTCAGTGCGTTAAAACGTACCTTGGATATGCCAGTTAAATTGCTGTTACTCGCATTGGTTGCCATGCTACCCATGCTTTACCTTGCTCTGCAAATTGGCTTAATGGGCTTTATTGCCCTAGCGATAAGTCTCCTAGTATTGCTGGTGGGCGGTAATCTGGTGCTGAGTCGTTACTATGCTTTAGTGACTAAGGCGAAGCATATCTACGATAATCCGCTGATGGCCCATATCTATAGTGGTAACTGTGACGATCTTGGCGCGATTGATTTAGCACTGCAAATGCAAAATTCAGAACTTAAGTCGATTCTTGGGCGTGCATCGGATTCCTGTTATAACGTGTCAGAACAGGCCAAAATATCTGCCGCCAAGGGCAAACAAATCCAGAGCACCAGTCAGGCTCAACTATCTGAAATAGAACAAGTTGCTACAGCGATGCAGGAAATGACCGCCACATTAGGCGATATGTCCTCCAATTGTGCCGATGCGGCGAGTGCCACACAAATGGCATCCGCTGAAACTATCAATGGTGATAAAACGGTGTCGAGTACTATTCGCTCGATTCAAGCGATGGCGGAGCAACTGCAACAAACGTCAAAAGTGATTACTGAGTTAGAAGCCCATAGTAAAGATATTGGCACTGTGCTCGATGTGATTCAGAGTATTGCGGGGCAGACGAATTTACTGGCATTGAATGCAGCAATTGAAGCGGCTAGAGCGGGTGAGCAAGGTCGTGGCTTCGCTGTCGTTGCTGACGAAGTACGGGCGCTGGCACAACGTACTCACGATGCCACCAAAGAAATCCACAGTATGATTAATCTGTTGCAGCAGGGGACGAATAAAGCTGTTATCAGTATGCAGCAAGGAGTGGTTGCCGCTTCCGAATGTATTTCAACGGCGGATTTAGCGGGTACGGCATTACGTACGATTCGTGAGGCTATTTCGACCATTACCGATATGACGCACCATATTGCCAGCGCGGTTGAAGAGCAATCGAGTGTGGCAAATGAGATGAATCGCAGCGTGGTGAATGTGTCGCAATTTACCCATTCTAGTCATCAACTCGGCAGTGAAATGGTCGGCTTGAATGACGAAGTGACCCGCGAGATGGATTCTCACTCGGTATTGGTCGATCAATTCTTAAAGCGCAGTTTTAGGGTTTAACTGCCTAAAATTTAAGATAAAAAGGCAATAGTCTGATTATTGCCTTTTCTTTTACTGATTTCTAACTCAATTTCTTATCTTTGATCTAATAACCTTTACTAAAGTCGACTCGATTCTGCAGTGGCTCACCCATGATGTAGCGGCGATAGTTTTGGCTAAAGATATCGACGATTTGTGCAGGATGGCTTGGCGCCGAAATATGCGGCGTGATCACGGCATTTTCCCGTTCCCAAATAGGATGGCTATTGGGCAAAGGTTCCCGAGCAAATACATCGAGGATCGCTTGCTGACTAGGATTAGCGATAAGTTGGATATTGAGTGCATCGAGATCGAGTGCATCACCGCGGCCAACATTAAACAGCACTGCATCAGTTTTTAACATAGCTAACATGTCAGCATTGAGAAGATTATGCGTTGCAGGAGTGCTTGGCAGTAGATTTGCAACCACATCGGCCTGTGTTAACACTTGGCCTAAATTGGCCATCGCTTCAATGGCATCAAAACCTTCAATGGTATTACCACTTCGATTGATCCCTGTGACATGCATGCCAAAGTGTTTTGCCGTTTTCGCTAAATGCTGGGCAATTGAGCCTGTACCGAGTAAGAGTAATCGCATTCCCTGTAGGCTTGAATGGCGCTGCTGGGGTTGAATCAGCCACTGTTTTTGTCCTTGTTGCTGGCGATAAAAACGATGGCCGCGGATATGCGCGAGTAAATAGCCAAATAGATACTCACTCATCAGCGGGCCGAAAATGCCTTTAATATTGGTAAGTTGATAGTCTTTTCTGCCCCTTGGACTCATCAGGGCATCTATGCCAGCAAAGCTTGATTGTAACCATTGCAGATTTTTAGCATGGGGTAATAGGGGCGCGGCGAGTTTAGGTTCGGCTAACCAAATATCTGCATCAATTATGCCCGCTGGATTATCATCGAGTAACGTTAAATCTGGGAGACTCTGCGCTTCAATCAAGTCGCGGTACTGTTGATTTGCCTTTGTTAGCAAGAGTAACTTGTGCCCCATGGCGTCTCCCTTTATGCTTGGTTATTGTTATTTTTCAATACGCTGTCGCGGCCACGCTGATGGATTGCGCTGCATCTTTTTAGGTTAAGTCTATGTTTGATCAATTAGTCGCCATTATTGCCCAGTTAGGTAATATGCTTCGCCCTTGGGCCTTCGATATTGCTACCGCTATGGTGGTATGTCTTATTTTGGTTTTTTCAGCGGATGTCAATCGTATCTTAAGGCGTCATTTGTTGGGGCATTCTTTTGTGCTGCGGACATTTGTTTTTATTATTGTGAATGCCTTTGGCTATGGCCTATTGATCGTGAAAGCCACGCCTTGGGTGGCAAGACACATAGTGGCTATGCCATCCCATTGGATGTTTCTGTTAATTGTGGCCATGTTTATTTTTATCGGTTATTGGGCTCAGCGAAATAGCCAAGCTTAATAGCGTTATTATTTTGGCCGTTACTCAAAGTAGCCAGAGTAATTGGCCATTGCCTTTTGGGTTAAGGCTTGCATGGCGCGATCGGGGTAATTGCTGAACACGCCATCGACGCCTATCTGCTTAAGCGCATGAATATCATCAATATGATCGACAGTATAAACATAAACCTTGGCACCTCGGTTATGGGCGTCGTCTACTAGCGCTTGGCTGATAAAACTCACATCTAAATGCAATGAATAGGCATTCAGTTCGCTTACCACGCCAGCCCCATCGAGTGGAATACTGGCAAGCAGTGGTGCGACTAACGCATCCGGCAACACCTGTTTAAGTTCATGCAGATAGGGGTGATTAAAGGAAGAGATCAGTAACTGCTCCTTCGTAAACCCAAGCTGACTCATAGCCTTTGGGTATAAGTCGATTAACGGCGTGACGGTATTAATGCCTTTTAACTCTATATTGACTATGCAGCGCCCCGCAATCAGCTCAAGTACTTGCCATAGCGTCGGAATGGATTCACCTTTCACATTGATGCTTGCTAGGTAGTCCTTGTTCACTAAGTGAATGACGCCCGTGCCCGAGCTTTTATTATCGAGTCGTCTGTCGTGAAACACGACTAACTCACCTTCGACATTATGTACATCGAGTTCGACGGCTTGTGCACCCAATTCTAACGCTTTAGCCATGGCGGCTAAGGTATTTTCGGCCTGATAACCGCTGGCGCCGCGGTGAGCAAAAATAAGCATGGTCTGCGATCCTATTAGCTTCTAATAATGCCTTGTTGCTCGCGATTTTGACCATTCTTAATATGGATTTCCATCTGCGGGTAGGCGAGTTCGAGATTGTTTTCTTTGAGTTTTTTAGTCACTCGTTTATGTAAATCATGGCGCAGTGGCCAGCGTGCCGACATATCTTTTGCATAGGCGCGCACTTCATAATCTTGGGTATGTTTACCAAAGCCGGCAAACCAGACTTCAGGTTCTGGGCTGGCAAGTGCATCTTCACACTCTTGCACCGCTTGATACAGGGTCGCTTCAACTTTGGCAGGGTCTGAATCCCGCGCCACCGACACATAAACAATGACCCGAGTAATAGGATCTGACAAGGACCAGTTGATCAGCTGCTCTGTGATAAAGGCCTTGTTCGGGATGATAATTTCCTTTCTATCCCAGTCAATAATCGTTGTCGCCCGAATTTGGATTTTACTGACTGTCCCTGTTAAATCACGAATTGTCACTGTGTCGCCAATCCGCACGGGTTTCTCAAACAAAATGATCAAACCTGAGATAAAGTTGGCGAAAATTTCTTGCAAACCAAAACCTAAACCGAGAGACAGTGCGGCAATCAGCCATTGCAACTTAGACCATTCCATCCCGAGATTAGAGAAGCCGATTAATAGGCCGAGGAAAACCACCAGATAACGACTGACGGTTGTGATCGCAAAACCCGTTCCGGGCGAGAGATCAAGCCTTTGCAGGATCATTAGCTCAAGTAGGCCGGGTAAATTGGTGGCAATCATTAACGAGAAACCCACCACTATCAGCCCAAACATCAGTGATTTCATGGTAATGGGCAATTGTTGCTCTAAGCCATTCACACTGGTATTGGTCGTCCACAGCGTAATGCCATCGAGGAAGGAAAACAGCGCCGTATGGGTTTGAGTCCACAGACCAATCAAACTGGCTAAAAAGGCCAATAACAAGAGTGAACGCACTAGGCCAAGGGATTGGCTCGAAATGGTTTCGAGATCGACTACGGGTTCTTCGTAGGTATCGAGTCCATCGACGGAAGGGTGATGCGTTTCGCCTTTTTCCCTTTGTGCTAAGCGTTCGGCACGTTTTGCCTTCGCGCGATCGAAGGCGATACGGCGGCGTTCGATTAACATCCATCGTTTGATCAATTGGTATAAGAGCAAGAAACCCAGACCCAGCACGATCGATAATTGCAGTTGTAACAGCATTTGGAAAGCGGTGAAGTAGTAACCCCTAAAGGCTAACACTGCGCTTAAAAGCGGCACAGAAATCAGTAAGGTCCAGAGCATTTTCTGAATGAGTTTTTTGTTTTTACCGTCTTTCTTGGCATCCGAGTTTTTACGGCTAAGAATTAAGATGTCTTTGTATAACAAGAATAAAACGATACAGAAAACAATAAAGGCACCACGGCCTATGCTGTTGCGCACCAGTGATGTGTCGAGCACTTCGGTAAAGCCCATTAAGCCCAATAATGGACTAGCAATCAGCACAAAGTGTCTGAGCCGTGATTGTCCCGCTTGAATGAGTTTCGAGGGGCGTTTGAAATGGCCCACGAGTACGCCTTTGTCGAGCGTCAGAATAAAGATGAAGCGATATAAGAGATACACTAAACCAATCGCCAGTATGCCCATACCCACTGCTTGCACAAAATTGCGATCGGAATGATAGAAAATCAATCCCGCCATGATCACTGGGAAAGGTTTTATCAACGCATAGCTGATACTGCAGGCGAGCGCTTTGAGAGTGTAAATGAATTTATCTTGGGTCACATTGCCCACATAAGTAGTGTAATGATTTAGCAAGCGATTGAATTTAGGAGTGATCAAGTCTTGTACGACTAAACACAGTACCAGCAATATGATCCACCAAGACCAATAATCGTTTTGTTCATCCCAGGCTTTTCCCAGTTCATCCCACTGTGCTTGTTGCACAAGCCAAACCGTGCTGCGCTCAAGATCCGTAAGCCATAACTTACTGATACTTGCAGCGTTAGGCACCCAGAATAAATGTTCGTTAAGGGTATTTTTGAGGGTGAGATTCTGTTGACTCAGTTGTTGGTAATTGACCTTCAGCTTGCCTAATTCACTTAAGTATTGGTCATAGCTTTGCATCAACTGCGAGATCAAACTCTGTTGCGAGTGTAAGAGCTTAATCTGCTGCTCATTGTATAAGCCGGGTTGTTCTAATTCTTGCTCATTGAGGGCTTGTTGCTGCTCTAAATGGTATCTGTCTAAGCGCGCATCGGCGATCAGCGTTTGCAGTTTTTCGTGATTCGGTGGTTTAGGCAGTGATTGCAACATCTGCAAAAAGCGCTCACCAAAGGCGGAGTTCATTTTGACCCAAGTGATCTGCTCTTGGATGTTTGCCAGTTGTTTGGCTTGGGATTGATATTGGGTTTCAGCCTGTTCCTGCTGTTCGACCACATTATTGATCTGCAGAGTTAACGTTTGCAGCTTTTGGCCGTAAATCTGGTTGGTGTCGGCAATATTACGGGTGATAGGATCGATGACTTTTTCGGTATTAACTAAGTTTTTGGCTAGGGTAGCATCCGTTTGTTGCTGACGTTGTTTATTGATTGCCTTGTTGATGGTTTCGATCAAGGCTTCTTGCTGCACCAGTTGTTGGCGGACTAGTTGTAATTGTAATTGCGTCAGTTCAATGCGTTTTTGGCTGCTGGCAAGTTCTGCTTCATCGGTGGCAAGGCTTTGTTCAAAGAAAAGTCGTTGAGTTTGCTGTAACTCTCCCGTTGGGGTATCTAGCGGGGCGAATTCTGCTTTTTTGTTTTGGGCGACAGTTTGCCTCGCGCTGGCGATAACGGTAGGTAAGTCATTGTGACGTAGCAATAAATCGTTAACTTGTCGACCAAGGGCGGATTCGCTTTCTTTAAGTTCAGACAAGCGAATATAGGCCATGGAAGCCTGCTGGCTGAGGTCAGTACCTTTTTCCAGTGATAAAGGCTTATAGGCGTCTTTCAGCGCTTGGTTAGTGCGCTTCTTATGTTGTTCAAAATCAATCTGCGCTTGTTGGAAACTGGCTGCGTTGGCGGCGAGTTTTTCTATGTTAATTTTTAGTTCGTTAATTTGTTCGTCAATGCTGAGATTTTGTTGCTGATCTTGCTTGTTCATGCCAAGACGTTTATCCAACTGCAAAGGCGAATTGGCAAGTGCGGAAAATGTGAAAAAAGCAATAATGAACAATAAAATACGTGGCATATAGGCTAAAGACATTTAGGGGCGAAAGACGCTCCATATTAGCCAAATTGCGTTGAGATTGGTATGTTTCAGGCGTTCTTTTTTCGCCGCTGTGACTGGTGCGATTGATGGGTTTCGAAGATGGCGGTTGCGACTATGATAGTGCCACCAATTAAGGTGTTGAGATTGAGCTCTTCACCTAAAATGATCAGCGCTAACATGGCACCATAAAAGGGCTGTAAGCAAGAGACTAGCCCAACCGTTTTGGCGCTGAGTTGCCTCAGCGCAGAAGTAAATAGCGCATGTGGCGCTGCGGTAAAGACGACGCCGAGTAAAATAATTAATCCCCACACTTCTAATGAGATACTGCCCAGTTCCGTTTGGTGCCACGGCATCAAGAACACCACGGCGACCAAAGTTTGATAGAACATGGCATGGGGGCCGCTGTACTGGGAAAAGTAGCGTTTGTGCAATAAGTTACGGGTGGTGAACAAGATGGCGGATACTATGCCGATGGCAATGCCCAGCGTAGTGTCGTTACCTAAATTGGCCTCAGGGATCAGTAATATCACCCCAATCAGCACTAATACACCGCTGATCATATCGTGTAATTTTATCTTATTACCTGTCAGTAACGGCTCGGCAATCACTGTCATCACCGGATAGGTGAAAAACGCAATCATGCCAATGGCGACCGACGATAATTGCATGGCCGCAAAATAGGTCACCCAATGCAGACTTACGATAACCCCAAGCCCGATTGCGACTAGATAATCTTGTTTGCTTGCCAGCGTTAAACGTTTGCGGCTGAATTTGACTAGCAAACCTAACACTGTGGCTGCGACGATACAGCGTAGGAAGGTGATGTCGAGGGCGCTGAGCGGGATTAATTTAGAAAACAAAGCTGTGCCGCCAAATAGCAGCACAGCCAGATGCAATTCAATTAATCCCGAAGGTTTAGCAGAACTCAAGAAAGCTTAATCCGCTTGCTTAACGTCTTTCAGGTTAGCGAAGGCTTGTCCCATACGCGTTACTGCTTCGGCTTCAACACCTTCAGCAAATGTTGCGATAGCATCTTTAGCAAACAACATCACTACAGTACTGCCTAACTTGAAGCGACCCATTTCCTCACCTTTGTCTAAGGTGATGGCATCTGGGCCTTGGGTTGGATATTCCCAAGTGAAGACTTGCTTACCTGTCGGCGGCGTGACTGTGCCTGCCCAGACGGTTTCAATACTGGCAACAATCGTTGCGCCAACTAACACCATAGCCAGTGGACCTAATTCGGTTTCAAAAATCGCCACAACGCGTTCGTTACGGGCAAATAGACCGGGTACGTGTCTCGCCGTTAACGGATTCACCGAAAACAGTTCGCCAGGTACATAGGTCATTTTTGATAACGTGCCTTTAATCGGCATGTGGATACGGTGATAGTCTTTAGGCGCCAGATAGATAGTCGCAAAATCACCGCCTTCGAAGCGTTTAGCATCTTCGGCTTGATCGCCAAGCAGGGTTAACGATGAATAGTGATGACCCTTAGCTTGGAAGATGCGACCGTTTTTGATTGGGCCTAACTGACTTACCGCACCATCGACGGGATGCACCATGATATCGGCGTCCATATCTAACGGACGAATACCGGGTTTAAGGGCGCGGGTAAAAAAAGCATTAAAGCTTTTATAAGCTTCAGGCTCACTCTGCGCCGCTTCGCTCATGTCGATTTTATATTGTTTGATAAACCACTTGATGGCGGCCGTGGTTAACGCGCCAGCTTCGGCTGCAGCGAGTTTACCCACTAAACGAGATAACAAGTGTTTTGGCAGCATGTACTGCAGCGCTATTTTGACTTTATCCAATTTCAATTCCTTTTCTTACTGCTTAATCTTTGCTGAGATTGTTGTTATTTATCAATAATTTGTTATTCTTCAGTGGCCGCGCGGAAATGGCGGGCATGACGTTGTTCATCTAAGCTGGCGATAATTTTATGGTAGTTATTAAAGCGATCTGCACTGATCTTACCTTGGCTCAGGGCTTCTTGCAGTGCACAGCCAGGATCGTCACCGTGTTTACAATCGCGGAATTTACACGCGCCAAGATACTCGCGAAACTCGATAAAGCACCAGCCGACACGTTGTGCAGGAAGATGCCATAGGGCGAATTCGCGCACGCCCGGGGAGTCAATCAAATCGCCGCCACTAGGCAAGTGCAACAGTTTAGCTGTGGTAGTAGTGTGTTGACCTAAACCTGAGTTATCGGAAACATCGCCGATAATAAGCTCTGCATCGGGTAGTAATGCATTGATGATCGATGATTTACCCACACCAGATTGGCCGGCAAACACGCTGACTTTATCTTTGAGTATGCCTTTGATGGTGTCGATACCATCGCCAAGCTTGCTGCTGACTTTATAAACCGGATAGCCAATGTCTTTGTAGCGCTGTAGCGCTTCGTCAATTGCCTGCGCTTCATCGGGATTGAGCAAGTCAATTTTATTCAAAATGATGATAGGCGGAATATCGGTATCTTCGGCAGCCACTAAATAACGGTCGATGATCTGGGTGGTAAAGCTGGGTAATACCGAGGAGACAATCAAAATCTGGTCGATATTCGAGGCGATAATTTTCACGCCATCGTATAAATCTGGGCGTGTAAGTGATGAGCGACGTGGATGAACGGCTTCAACAATACCTGCGATACCGCTATTGGCTTGGCTCTCAATGGCTAAGCGTACGATCACTTTATCGCCAGTCACTAAACTGGTGACGGCACGGCGAATATTACAGCGCACAATTTGGCCGCTTTCAGTTTCTATGTCGGCATGTTGGCCAAAACGTGAAATCACAGTACCGGGCTGTTCTTGCCCCAATGAACTATCCTGTAACTCTGGCGTATTTTTATCGCCACTGTCACGATTGAGTCGCTTCTCGTGATTAGCGCGCATACGGCGTAATTGACCTTGGCTTAGGGGTTTCTTTTTACTCACTGATTCGTCTTCGTCAATTAGGTGATTTTTTGTGTTGGAAAAAAGCAGTATGATACACACTCTTGAATAAAAAAGCCTGAATTTAGGCTAACTGACACGATAAGGCTGATTTATGACGGCAGATGTACATAATCTCATTTGGATCGATTTGGAAATGACAGGGTTAGAGCCCGACGTCGACAGGATCATTGAAATTGCCACTTTAGTGACAGATCAAGAACTCAATATTATCGGTCAAGGTCCGGTTATCGCGATTCATCAGTCAGATGATGTGCTGGCCGCTATGGATGATTGGAATCAAAAGCACCATGGTGAGTCTGGGTTGATTGATCGCGTGCGTGCTAGCCAAGAAACCGAAGCGCAAGCCGTGGCCAAGACGATTGCCTTCTTAGAACAGTATGTTCCTAAGGGCGCCTCTCCAATGTGTGGTAACAGTATTGGCCAAGATAGACGCTTTTTAAATCGTTATATGCGCGAGCTGGAAGATTATTTCCACTACCGCAATGTGGATGTCAGTACGATTAAAGAGCTAGTGAAGCGTTGGAGCCCAGAAACTATGGCGGGCTTTAAGAAGCAAAACACTCACCAAGCACTGCAGGATATCCAAGAGTCGATCGCTGAATTGCAGTATTATCGCAGCAAAGTATTTAAAATTTGACCGATCAGTAGATAAATATGCAAGAAGGGGTTGCAGCCGCATGAATTTTTCATATAATGCGGCCTCAACTTTTTGATGCGAACAGAGATGTGCGGTCATTTAGATTGAATGCGACATTAGCTCAGTTGATAAAGGTTAAAGGCGATACCTTTGTTAATGTTGAAGGCAAATGTAGCAGCAATACGAAAGGCGACATTAGCTCAGTTGGTAGAGCGATACCTTGCCAAGGTATAGGTCATCGGTTCGAACCCGATATGTCGCTCCAAATTAAAATTTAGTGATTTGCCAAATCATTAATACAGATTATGCGACATTAGCTCAGTTGGTAGAGCGATACCTTGCCAAGGTATAGGTCATCGGTTCGAACCCGATATGTCGCTCCAAATTAAAACTTAGTGATTTACCAAATCATTAATACAGATTATGCGACATTAGCTCAGTTGATAAAGGTTGATAGACGATACCTTTTTGAATGTTGAAGGCTGATGTGACAGCGATAATTATGCGACATTAGCTCAGTTGGTAGAGCGATACCTTGCCAAGGTATAGGTCATCGGTTCGAACCCGATATGTCGCTCCAAATTAAAACTTAGTGATTTACCAAATCATTAGTATAGATTATGCGACATTAGCTCAGTTGGTAGAGCGATACCTTGCCAAGGTATAGGTCATCGGTTCGAACCCGATATGTCGCTCCAATTTCCTAAATATTCCACTATCACATTACTCAATTGACATTAGCTCAGTGGTGATTTTTGATATGGCGATACCTTTGTGATTGTTAAATTAGTCAAGGTATAGGTCATCGGTTCGAACTGCTCTTGATCAAAATTATGTCGCTCCAATTTCGTTCCATTTCCTTATTGTTTATTTAACTTTCAATTGGTTAAGTGCATAATGTCGCTGTACTTCTCACATAATTCCCTCAATTCCCTCAATTCGCTCATATGTATTTGTCTTGATTCACTGCCATCTACCTCAAGCACTCTATCTCAGATTCACCATGCACAACCAAAGACTTACGAATACCCTTTGGGAAAAGTGCGTTGAGATCTCTTTTGGTTTTTCTCTTTTATACAAAACAGTGTGATAGGATTTAGATGCGTGATCTATAGCGTGTTTCTTCAAGTTTTCCTAAATTAGATAGCTGCGTGAAAGTTAAATTATGACCTTGTTCAAATATTCGTAACGCTTTTACTCACATAATGGAATTAGACAAAATTAATAGCGCCAAGTAGTTGGCCTGACAATGGAGTGCATTATATGCGTATTCAACAATTACGTGATCTACTCGAGTATGTGGCAAATTGCCGCTTAGATATGGCGCAACTCTATGGCCGACTCAATAATCAAGCTGACTCGGCTCGTGTGAAAATGATGTTGGAGTATTTTGAATCACACCAAAAAACCATGGCAGAAAAACTGCGTGATTATATGGATGAAGCACCACATCGTATTCTTGATACTTGGTATAAAGACTTCACTTTTGAAGACTTTACTAAGCGTTGCCAAGATACTATGTTGCCCGCAAACATGAATGAAGATGATGTGCTCAACTTACATTTAGACCTAGAGAATCGTCTGATTGGTTTGTTAGAAAAAACAGTTAACTCAACCACGGCGGAAGATGCGCGCAATGCGTTAGCCAATTTGATCCGAGTAGAGAAAACTCAGCAGCAACGTCTAGTCCATAGTACGATTCGGATGGACGATATCTAAATCGTCATTTCTTCTCGATTCTCAAAGCCAGCCCAGTGCTGGCTTTGGTTTTTATGTCGACTTTGTATCGGCAACTTTTACTCTACTTTGCTCCATTTGGGCGGGTTTCTGCGCCTGAACTGATTTACGTCATAATTTCTCGCTGCTTTTTTTGCTACTTTCTTGATCTATTGGCTGATTTTTATTGGCCTTGCTCAATTCTGCCAAGACTTCTATGGTGAGATTACTCATTGTGAAATGGAG
This sequence comes from Shewanella sp. SM95, assembly GCF_025653595.1. NCBI lineage: Bacteria > Pseudomonadati > Pseudomonadota > Gammaproteobacteria > Alteromonadales > Shewanellaceae > Shewanella > Shewanella sp. SM95. The sequence continues at coordinate 120,248 of NZ_JAKKSE010000008.1, read as the reverse complement.
TCATTGGTGTCTAAGGAGATCCTTCATGGCACAAGATCTATCGCAATTTCCCAAAGCTCTATACACCCAAACACAAGTTCGCGAAGCTGAACTGAGTGCAGTGTCTCAGGGAGTATCTAGTCTCTATGAATTGGTCGAGCGTGCTGGCGCGGCGGCTTTTGAGTGTTTAGCGAAACATAGCTCCAAAGTCTTACCTGTGTTAATTCTTGCTGGCAGCGGTAACAATGGTGCCGATGCTTTAGTGTGCGCCCGTCTAGCCCGTGCCAGTGGTATGGACGTTTCTGTGATGATGACGTCAGCGGCAGGCACGCCTGAGTGTCAGCAAGCATTGACCCATTATCTTGCTGAAGGTGGAAAATTACTGCCGTTAGAGGTTGAACCTATTCTCGCAGCGAAAATCATAGTCGATGGTCTGTTAGGTACGGGGGTGCGTGATGCTGTACGCGACGATATGGCTAAATATATCCGTGCCATCAATGACAATTCGGCTTGGGTATTGAGCCTTGATTTACCCTCTGGAGTCATTGCTGATACAGGCGCCGTAGCAGGTGTTGCTGTGATGGCGGATATCACCTTATGTTTTGGTGGTGTAAAGCAAGGTGTGTTAACGGGTAAGGCGCGGCATTACAGTGGCGAGCTTGAATTTGCAGATTTAGGATTAACGCCTTTCTTTGCTGAAGCGAGCGCACAAAGAGTAGGAAGAGAGACTCTTAAGGACTATTTTGCCGCCCGAGCACGGGATAGCCATAAAGGCCAATCGGGCAAAGTCACTGTCATCGGCGGTGATATAGGTATGGCTGGGGCTGTGAGACTGGCAAGTGAGGCTTGCCTACGTGCAGGCGCGGGATTAGTCACTGTGATCAGTCGACCTGAGCATCAACTGACGGTGAATGTCTCCCGTCCTGAACTGATGTTTTGGGGTTGTGATTTAGTCGATATGGAAGTGTATCTGCGCCTTGGTTGGGCGCAGGTTATCGTGCTTGGCCCTGGTTTAGGTAAGCATGACTGGGGGTATAATTTGTTTAAAGCCGTGGGCTTGAGCGATAAGCCTTGTGTTTTAGATGCCGATGCATTGAATCTGCTCAGTAACGAACCAAGGCGCCAAACGAATTGGGTATTAACACCACATCCGGGTGAGGCGGCGCGTTTACTTGGTTGTACCGTGGTCGATATTGAACAGGACAGATTTGCCGCTGTTCACGCGATACAGCAAAAGTACGGCGGTGTTGTATTGCTAAAGGGCGCAGGAACGGTCATTTTTGATGGTCAGCAAATGGTAGTTGCACCAGTCGGCAACCCTGGGCTTGCCAGTGGTGGGTGTGGCGATGTGTTATCTGGTATTATAGGCGCGCTCATGGCTCAGGGAATGGATAATATGCAGGCAACTGTGCTTGGCGTAGTCGTACATGGTTGCGCCGCTGATCTTGCAGCAATACAGGGAGAACGGGGTATGTTAGCGAGCGATTTAATGCCTTTTATTCGCCAATTAGTGAATAGTGATTTACTCTAGGCGGAATGTGAGACTCAAGCGGGGCTGGACTTTGTTATGTGCCCTGTGCCTTTTTAGGATTGAGTCGCTTCTCCATCAATAACAGCAGTGATATAAGCGGATATGACAGAGTTAACTTTTTTCTTAGACAACGAAGACGACACTATTGCGGTTGGGCAAAAATTAGCCCGCCATGTCCAAGCGCCTTTGACTCTGTATCTTACGGGTGATTTAGGAGCCGGTAAAACGACGCTGAGTCGTGGCTTAATTCAGGGATTGGGCCATAAAGGTGCCGTTAAAAGCCCGACTTACACTTTAGTTGAACCTTATGAGTTAGAAGGTGTCGAAGTTTATCATTTTGATTTGTATCGTTTAAACGATCCAGAAGAACTCGAATTTATGGGGATCCGCGATTACTTTACGGATAAGAGTCTGTGCATTGTTGAATGGCCAGATAAGGGAGAGGGTTTACTGCCCGCTGCCGATGTCCATATGCATTTAAGTTATCAAAATAGTGGGCGAGAAATACGCATAGAGGCCTTGTCTGAGCCAGGTGAAAAGTTATTAAAAGCGATAAAATAAAAACTAAAATGATAAAAAATAACCCGTATTTTCAAATTATTATTCTTTCTTTATGTTCTTTTTTCTCTGTGGCGGCCCATGCTGCTAATCAGTTAGAAAGCGTACGTATTTGGGCCGCGCCTGAGTCAACTCGAATCGTGTTTGACTTGAGTGGAGTGCCTGATTACACCTATTTCTCTTTAGATGGCCCTAATCGTTTAGTGGTGGATTTAAAAAAGACCACTGCTAAAGTTGTGCTTAAAAATCTTGAAAACAACAGTAAGTTAGTTAAGGGCGTGCGGATCAGTAAGTCACCGACTAAAGGTGATTTGCGCTTAGTGATCGATCTCGTAAAACCATTGAATGCAAGCTTGTTTTCTTTGCCTGTTACTGCGCCCTATGGCAATCGTCTAGTGGTTGATTTAGAAGATAAAACGTTAACTACGGCAACGGCTATCGTGTCATCTACACCCGTTAAAACTGTCACCCAAGCGGCGCAATCATCCCGCGATATTGTCATTGCTATTGATGCGGGTCATGGTGGCGACGATCCTGGCTCCATTGGTCCTTCTGGTGTTTATGAAAAAAAGGTCGCCCTAGAAATCGCCAGACGTGTTTCCAGCAAAATCAATGACACGCCAGGCATGCGTGCTGTGATGATCCGTACTGGTGATTATTTTGTGAATTTAAATAAACGCTCTGAACTGGCGCGCAACAGTAAGGCAGATCTGCTGATTTCTATCCATGCGGATGCCTTTACTTCGCCCAATCCACGTGGCGCCTCCGTATGGGTGCTATCAATGCGTCGTGCTAATAGTGAAATTGGTCGTTGGTTAGAGCAAAAAGAGAAGCATTCTGAGTTGCTGGGCGGCGCGGGTGAGATTATCCAAAACACGGATAATGAACAGTATTTGGCTATGACGCTGCTCGATATGTCAATGAACAGTTCGATGGCAATTGGCCATTCTGTAGCGGGGGATATTTTAAAAGATTTAGGTGGCGTGACTCAATTGCATAAAAGTCGCCCTGAGTCCGCGAGTTTAGCTGTGCTGAAGTCACCGGATATTCCTTCAATCTTGGTTGAAACGGGCTTTATTTCAAACCCTAAAGAAGAGCGTTTACTGTCGAGTAGTCGCCATCAAGAGAGCATTGCCAATGCTATTTATAAGGGTGTGAGCCGTTACTATCATAACAATCCGCCAGCGGATACTTTGCTTGCCCAAAGAAGGGGAGGAAGCTCTAGCAGTGCTAAGCCGGCCAAAACCACAGCAAAAGCATCTGCAGAAAGAATGCCAACTGAAAGAACACCTACAGCCTATGTTGGCGATGCGGTATCGACAAAGGTTAAACATAAGGTCCGTCGCGGAGAATCTTTATCTGCAATCGCGCAACGTTACAGTGTGCCAATGTCCAGCATCAAACAAGCGAATGGAATGAAATCCGATGTGGTGCAGTTAGGGCAAACGCTAGTCATACCCCAGAGTTAAATAGGAAAGCATGATGGGCATTCAGATCCTGCCTCCGCAATTAGCCAACCAAATTGCGGCGGGGGAAGTGGTTGAGAGACCCGCTTCCGTAGTCAAAGAATTGGTCGAGAATAGCCTCGACGCAGGAGCGAGCCGAGTCGATATTGAAATCGACAAAGGCGGCAGCAAGCTGATTAAAATTCGCGATAACGGCTCTGGTATACCTAAAGATGAACTCGCGCTGGCCTTATCGCGCCATGCGACCTCAAAGCTGCACACTTTAGACGATCTTGAAGCGATCCTTAGTTTTGGTTTCCGTGGTGAAGCGCTAGCCAGTATCAGCTCAGTCTCACGTTTAACTTTAACTTCACGCACGGCTGAGCAAACCGAAGCATGGCAAGCCCATGCTGAAGGTGCCGACATGGCAGTTAAAGTGATGCCTGCCGCGCATCCAGTAGGTTCGACGATTGAAGTGGTGGATTTATTCTTTAATACACCGGCTCGTAGACGCTTTTTAAAGAGTGACAAAACCGAATTTACCCATATCGATGAATGGTTAAAGCGCATTGCATTAGTGCGTGGGGATATCCATTTCACGCTGACGCATAACGGCAAGACAGTACGTAATTATCGTCCCGCCATGAATGAAGTCCAGTATTTACAGCGTTTGACGCAAGTGTGTGGCCGTCCATTTGCCGAGCAAGCGCTTAAGATTGAATGCCAACACGATGATTTGCGCCTCAGTGGCTATTTGCAGTCACCTTGGTCACCGGTTATCAGCGATACCCATTACTTTTATGTCAATGGACGCCTTATCCGTGATCGCTTGGTCAATCATGCAGTGCGTCAAGCCTTTGCCCAAAAAGCAGAACTTGAGCAACCCGGCTACGTGCTGATGTTGGATATCGATCCTCATCAAGTGGATGTTAACGTGCATCCCGCTAAGCATGAGGTGCGATTCCATCAGAGTCGCTATGTGCATGATTATATTCTGCAAGCATTGCAATCGGCGCTGGAAGAAGCAGGAGAGCTCAACTTCGTTGACTCTAGTTCTTTGGATGAGGTTGAAGATGTGTTTGTGGATGCTCCAACAAGCACAGCTGAAATATCTGCTCCTTTTGCACTTGGAGCTGATTCAGCTCAAGTTAATGCGCAAACTGATACACTTGAGTCTGCTCAAGATGCAGTTGTCCCTGCCGTTCAAGTAAAGTATGTAGGTGCAGGACGAGAAGGCGCCAGTTTTGGCACTCAAACCAATGCTTTTGGCAGCATGACAATGCCAAGAGACAGCAGCCGTGGCAGTTATTCTGTAGGTGAATCTCGACAACGTACTGAATTACCGTCAAAGGCGGCAATAGCAAGTTATGGTGCTTTACTGCAAACCCCTTCTTACAGTGTAAAAGATCAAGATTATCAGTCTGTGTTACCTATGCCATCGATATTAGATGGGCAATATTGGGTGATGACGTCGGAAGATAAACTCAGTCTATTATCAATAAAATCAGTAGCATTGGCGACGCGATGCCAAGAGATTGAAGCTAAACTAGCGACGGGGTTAATTGGTCAGCCTTTATTGATGCCAGTGTCTGTCGCGGCTGATGCGGATTGGCAGGCTGTGCTCACTGAACACGACACGCTGATCCGCCAATTAGGTTTAGAACTAACAATTCGTTACCAGCAGTTGATTATTAAAAAAGTGCCCCCATATATCAGAGAGAGCCAGTTAGCCAAAGTGATCCCTGAGTGGCTACAATCGCTACGTTTTGAAACACCTGCGCCGAGCGCATTGGCATTTTGGTTGGCAAAACACAGTTTAACGGGATTCGTTTCGGCACCAGAAGTCTGGGCAGCATTTTCGCAGTTAGCTGAAGAGAAAAAACAGCTTATTGCCAACAAAGCGATATTCTTACCTTGGCAATCGTGGCTAGAAGAGCAAGCAAGTGAATAAAGAATTACAGCCTAAAGTGTTATTTTTGATGGGGCCAACGGCCTCAGGTAAGACAGCTTTAGCATTAGAATTGGCCGAAAAGCATAACTGTGAAATCATTTCGGTCGATTCGGCATTAATTTATCGTGGTATGGACATTGGCAGTGCCAAGCCTTCAGCAGACGAACTGGCTCGTGGGCCGCACAGATTAATTGATATTCGTGATCCCAGTGAAAGCTATTCGGCAGCCGACTTTAGAGCCGATGCAATAGCCCAGATAGAAGAGATTGTCAGCATGGGGAAAACGCCAGTATTAGTTGGCGGAACCATGATGTATTTCAAAGCGTTACTCGAAGGTTTGTCACCTTTGCCGAGTGCGGACGACGCCATTAGGGCCGAGATCCAAGCGGAGGCGGATGAAAAGGGATGGGAAGCACTGCATGACCAATTAAGGGAGATAGATCCCGTGTCGGCAGAAAGAATTCATCCTAATGATCCACAAAGACTTTCAAGAGCGCTGGAAGTCTATAGAATAAGCGGCAAGAGCATGACTGAGTTGACTCAGACCAAGTCAGCTCCCTTGCCTTATGACGTAGTGCAGTTTGCTATTGCACCGCGCGAGCGCAAAGTGTTACATGACTTAATAGCGCAACGTTTTGCGATTATGCTCAAACAGGGCTTTATTGAGGAAGTCACAGAGCTAAAAGCCCGCGGAGACTTGCATTTAGACTTGCCTTCAATGCGTTGTGTCGGTTATCGACAGTGCTGGCAATACCTAGATGGTGAGTTTGACTATGATACTATGGTCGAAAAAGCGGTTGCTGCTACTAGGCAATTGGCTAAGCGTCAATTAACATGGTTGCGGAGTTGGCCAGAGTTGAATTGGCTTGAAAGTGGTGCTGAGGGGAATTTAGTTATACTTATGCGTCAATGCCGCTAGCTTATTAGCCCTTGCTGTATAATACTAAAACTAAACAAAAAACTATCACTGATATCGATTTATTTTATATAAATTAAAAAGGAAATAATAAAATGGCTAAGGGGCAATCTTTACAAGACCCATTTTTGAACGCATTGCGTCGCGAGCGCGTTCCTGTATCAATTTACTTGGTTAACGGCATTAAACTCCAAGGACAGGTAGAGTCGTTTGATCAATTTGTCATTCTGTTGAAAAATACAGTGAGCCAAATGGTTTATAAACACGCTATTTCTACTGTCGTGCCAGCACGCCCATTCAACGTTACTGGTCACCAAAATGCCCAAGGCGGATATGGTGCTCAAGATGATGCGCCTAGTGGCGAATAAGTATTATCTGAGGAGTTTGCTTCTTGTTTGATCGTTATGAGGCGGGAGAAACTGCGGTTCTTGTCCATATCGACTTTTCCGATGAGGAACGCCGAGAAGATTTAGTCGAGCTGCAGCTATTAGTAGAATCAGCTGGGGCAAGATCAGTCGGGGTGATTACTGGAAGTCGACGTTCACCGGATCGCAAATTTTTTGTGGGTTCTGGTAAAGCCGAAGAGTTAGCTGCATTAGTGGCGGCGACTGAAGCCAATGTGGTGATTTTTAATCATGCATTGAGTCCAGCCCAAGAGCGTAATCTTGAGCAAGTGTGTCAGTGTCGAGTGCTCGACCGTACGACACTTATTCTCGATATTTTTGCCCAAAGAGCGCGAACTCACGAAGGTAAGTTACAGGTGGAGCTAGCGCAATTGCGCCATATGTCGACTCGCCTGATCCGTGGTTGGACGCATCTTGAAAGGCAAAAGGGCGGTATTGGTTTACGTGGTCCAGGGGAAACCCAGCTCGAAACCGATAGACGTTTGCTCAGAGGACGGATTAAAAATATCAACAAACGCTTAGAGCGAGTTGATAAGCAACGTGAACAGAGTCGACGTGCACGTAAGCGTAGTGATTTGTCGACAGTTTCATTAGTCGGCTACACAAACGCGGGTAAATCAACGCTGTTTAATGCCCTAACATCATCTGATGTTTATGCTGCAGATCAGCTATTTGCCACACTCGATCCTACGCTAAGAAAGTTAGATTTACCTGATGGTGCCGTGATATTAGCGGATACTGTCGGGTTTATTCGTCATTTGCCCCATGATCTCGTTGCTGCATTTAAGGCAACCTTACAAGAGACAAGGCAAGCTGAGTTATTACTACACATAGTTGATTGTGCAGATGAAAACATGGCGGATAATTTTGATCAGGTTCAATCTGTACTGAAAGACATCCAAGCCGATGAAGTCATGCAACTCGTGGTCTGTAACAAAATCGATTTACTCGAAGATGTGACGCCAAGAATTGAATATAACGACATAGGCAAACCCGTTCGAGTTTGGGTGTCAGCACAGAAGCGTTTAGGATTTGATTTGCTCTTGAAAGCCATCACTGAGCTTATTGGTGAGGTGATTAAAGAGCTAACACTTAGAATTCCGGCAACTGCTGGACATTATCTTGGCCAGTTTTATCGACTGGATGCGATACAGCAGAAAGAGTACGACGATCTGGGGAACTGTATTTTGTCTGTTCGTTTATCGGACGCCGATTGGCGCCGATTAACAAAACAGAGTCAGGGTGAGTTAGAAACCTTCATCTTCGAAGATTCGATAGATGAAGCTGTTTGTTAATAATCTAATTTATTTCATCCACTTATGGAGTGCTAAATGGCTTGGAACGAGCCCGGTAACAAGGGTAATGATCCTTGGGGAAATAAAGGTGGTAACGACAAAGGACCACCGGACCTTGACGAGGTTTTTCGTAATCTTTCAAAGCGCTTTGGCGGCAAAGGAAATGGCTCTGGCCAGTCTTTTAGTTCGTTTAGCCTAATCATCATTCTTGCTGTTGCTGTAGTTGTTTGGGGACTTTCGGGTTTTTATACAATTAAAGAAGCTGAGCGTGGTGTGGCACTGCGATTTGGTAAACACGCTGGCGAAATTGGTCCTGGACTTCATTGGAAAGCCACATTTATCGACCAAATTTATCCCGTCGACATTCAATCGGTTCGCTCTATTCCTGCGTCTGGTAGCATGCTGACATCCGATGAAAACGTCGTGAAAGTTGAGCTTGATGTTCAGTATCGTATTTTAGATGCTTACTCATATCTATTTAGTGCCGTCGATGCGAACGCCAGTTTGCGTGAAGCGACTGACAGTGCACTGCGTTATGTCATTGGACATAACAAGATGGATGATATTCTGACTACGGGCCGTGATGCTATTCGTCGCGATACGTGGAAAGAGTTAGAGCGCATTCTTGAACCGTACAAATTGGGTCTTGCTGTTGTTGACGTTAACTTCTTACCGGCACGTCCGCCAGAAGAAGTGAAAGACGCCTTCGATGATGCGATTTCTGCCCAAGAAGATGAACAACGTTTTATTCGTGAAGCTGAAGCTTATGCCCGTGAAATTGAACCAAAAGCTCGTGGTGAAGTTGAACGTATGGCGCAACAAGCGAATGCTTACAAAGAGCGTGAAGTCTTAGAAGCTCGCGGTAAAGTGGCTCGTTTTGAGTTGTTATTACCAGAGTATCAAGCTGCGCCTGAAGTGACTCGTAAGCGTTTGTATCTTGATACAATGCAGCAAGTGATGACAGATACGAATAAAGTGCTGATTGATGCTAAGAACAACGGCAACTTAATGTACCTACCGCTAGATAAGTTAATTCAGCAGAAGCCTGCGACAAATGAGCTGGAAGCTAAGCCACAGCAAAATGTTAATTCTTCATCTGTATCAACGACTCGCGCGAATGAGCCTTTGAGTGGACGTCCATCCCGCGATGATCGTACTCGCCAAGGGAGGGAGTAATCCATGGGTAGATTAAGCGTTATTCTTATCGCCGTGCTCTTAGGTATTGGTTTGTCATCTTTAATGGTGGTGAATGAAGGCGAGCGCGCTATTGTGGCGCGTTTCGGTGAAATTTTAAAAGACGACGTTGACGGTAAGCAAGTCACCCGCGTCTACGGCCCAGGCCTGCACATGAAAGTGCCTGTGATCGATAAAGTAAAATTACTCGATGCCCGTATTCAAACACTTGATGGTGCAGCTGATCGTTTTGTAACTTCAGAGAAGAAAGACCTTATGGTCGATTCCTATGTGAAGTGGCGCATTATGGATTTCGAAAAATATTACCTGTCTACAAACGGTGGTATTAAGTCGAATGCAGAATCGCTATTACAACGTAAGATCAACAACGATTTACGCACAGAGTTTGGTCGTCGCACTATCAGAGAGATTGTTTCTGGTAAGCGTGATGAACTGCAAAATGATGCGTTATCCAATGCCTCAGAAAGTGCAAAAGACTTAGGTATTGAAGTTGTTGATGTGCGTGTAAAGCAAATCAATCTACCGGCTAACGTCAGTAACAGTATTTACCAGCGTATGCGTGCAGAGCGTCAAGCTGTGGCAAAAGAGCATAGAGCGCAAGGTAAAGAACAGTCTGAAATTATTCGTGCAACGATAGATGCCAATGTGACGGTGAAGATTGCCGAAGCTGAACGTAAAGCCTTAACCATTCGAGGTGAAGGAGATGCGTTAGCAGCGAAGATATATTCTGATGCTTACAACAAAGATGCTGAGTTCTTCGGTTTTGTTCGTAGCTTAGAAGCTTATCGAGCCAGCTTCTCAGGCAAGTCCGATATTATGGTGTTAGAGCCTGATAGCGAGTTCTTCAAGTATATGAAGAGCACTGCACCTAAGAAGTAATGCATTAAAAGTATTGATTTAATAGGTCCTGTTACTCAGGGCCTATTTTTTTATCTGGCGATTGTTAACTTAGTTTGAAAAGTCTGGGCTAATTTATATTAGCGATGCATGCTTTATGCCGATGTCACAGACAAGAAGCTTAAAATATGATCCAAATGAATTAAAATGGGTTAATAGTTGGGTCTTTTTTAGGCTTTTTTTAAAAAACACGCAATCTCCCTAACTTACTTGCGTGTTTTCACTATGATCTGCTTCTAATTTTTAGCTATAATGAGCCCCGCTTCAAACTTCGATTTTTGACCCTAGTGATGACTAAGGGCTGAAAGTCTTTGAAATATAAAAATTCCAACACCCTCTGGGAGATAAGTGGATGAGCAATGCGCCAGTCGATACCGGACGTCGCAGATTCCTGACAGCCGCAACCGCCGTAGTAGGTGGTGCTGGTGCCGTCGCTGTAGCGGTTCCTTTCATCAAGTCATGGAATCCGAGTGCCAAAGCGAAAGCTGCAGGTGCACCGGTCGAAGTAAATATCAGTAAAGTAGAGCCAGGTCAGCTGATCCGTGTTGAGTGGCGTGGAAAACCTGTATGGGTTGTCCGTCGCACAGATGCTGTGATCAATGAACTGCCAACACATGATGATAAGTTAAGAGATCCTGCTTCTGCTGAGATGCAGCAGCCTGATTATGCAACAAATCCTTTGCGCTCAATTAAGCCAGAGTATTTTATTGCTGTCGGTATTTGTACCCACCTCGGATGTTCACCTACTTATTTGCCAGATTCATTTGGTGAGCAAGTTGAAGGTGTCACTTCTGGTTTCTTCTGTCCATGTCATGGCTCTAAGTTCGATATGGCTGGTCGCGTTTTCCAAGGCGTACCTGCTCCATTGAACCTAGTTATCCCTCCACATCAATACGTTGATGATGGCACCGTGATTATCGGTGTAGATAAAGGAGTGGCGTAATGGTTAAGAATTTAATTAATTGGATTGATGCGCGTATCCCAATGACGGCGACTTATAACCGTCACGTGGGCCAGTACGCTACGCCAACTAACTTTAACTTTTGGTATTTTTTCGGTTCGCTAGCGATGTTGGTATTGGTTAACCAATTACTGACAGGTATCTGGTTGACGATGAACTATGTACCAACAGCAGAAGGCGCATTTGCCTCTGTTGAATACATAATGCGTGATGTTGAATACGGTTGGTTACTGCGTTATATGCACTCAACGGGTGCATCAGCCTTCTTCGTTGTGATCTATCTGCACATGTTCCGTGGTTTAATTTACGGTTCATATCAGAAGCCTAGAGAACTACTGTGGCTGTTCGGTATGTTAATTTTCCTCGTGCTGATGGCCGAAGCCTTTATGGGTTATTTGCTGCCATGGGGTCAAATGTCATATTGGGGCGCGCAGGTAATTATCTCTCTGTTCGGTGCGATTCCAGTTATTGGTGACGACTTAACCCTGTGGATCCGTGGTGACTACGTGATCTCTGGCGCAACGCTGAACCGTTTCTTTGCGCTGCACGTTATTGCTCTGCCGCTAGTATTAGTCGTACTCGTATTTTTACACTTAATTGCGCTGCATGAAGTGGGTTCTAACAACCCTGACGGTATCGAAATCAAGAAGAACAAAGACGAAAATGGCTGGCCAGTTGACGGTATTCCATTCCACCCATATTACACTGTAAAAGACATCATGGGCGTCGCGGGCTTCCTGATTGTATTCTGTTACGTGTTGTTCTTTATTCCTGAAGGCGGTGGTTACTTCCTTGAGAAGCCAAACTTTGAAGCGGCTAACTCGATGAAGACTCCTGAACACATTGCACCCGTTTGGTACTTTACTCCTTTTTACGCCATTTTACGTGCTGTGCCTGATAAATTGGGTGGCGTGATAATGATGGGTCTATCGATTGCAGTACTGTTCGTATTGCCTTGGTTAGATCGCTGTAAAGTGAAGTCAGTTCGCTACCGTAGTACGCTACATAAGCTGAATATTGCTCAATTTGCTATATCTTTCATAGTATTGGGTTATTTAGGGGTAGTGCCTGCCACGCCGACGCTGACGATAGTTGCACAGGTGTTTACTTTCACTTACTTTGGTTTCTTTGTGGCGCTGTGGGTATACAGCAAGAATGAAAAAACTAAACCTGTTCCAGCGAGGTTGACACACTAATGAAAAAATTATTGATTGCATTAGTTACCTTGTTGCCGACGTTGGCTATGGCCGCGAGCGGACATAAAATTCATTTAGAAGATGCCAATGTTGATCTGCATGATAAAGCTTCTTTAGAGCGTGGTGTGGACCTGTTCCAACATTACTGTTCTGGTTGCCACAGCACTCAGTATCAACGTTATGAACGTGTAGCGACCGATATCGGTATCTCTGCGGATGATATGCGTAATAAGTATATGTTCACCGATGCTAAAATTGGTGAGTTGATGCAAAACGCTATTCCACCTAAAGATGCTGCTAAATGGTTTGGTGCTACACCGCCAGACTTAACTTTAGTTGCTCGCGTGCGTGGTGAAGATTGGGTTTATTCCTATCTGAAAGGCTTCTATAAAGATCCAAGTCGCCCATTTGGTGTGAATAACACAGTATTCCCATCTGTTGGTATGCCACATGTACTCGAAGAGTTACAAGGCACACCAGTTAAACAAGAAGATGGCACTATTGTGGTGACTGGCGGTAAATTGAATGCGGAAGAATACGACCAAGCAGTACGTGATATCACTGGCTTCTTAGTTTATTCGGCTGAACCTGTTAAGCTAGAGCGTCAAGCTATGGGCTGGTGGGTACTCGGATTCCTATTTATATTCTTTATTGTGGCCTACCTCTTGAAGAAAGAGTATTGGAAAGATGTACACTAGGCACCAATAACGGGTAAAATGTAATATCCGCATAGTGTAAACGGGGGGCTTTGCCCCTCGTTTACTTTTGTTTTATTTCGATTCTGGAGGGTATCAATGGCTGTTGCTGCCAACAAACGCTCTATCATGACACTGTTTTCAGGTGCTGATGATCTGTATAGCCATCAAGTACGTATCGTGTTAGCTGAGAAAGGGGTTACTGTTGATGTTTTACAGGTCGACCCTAACGAAATGCCTGAGGATTTGCTCGAAGTAAATCCATATAACTCAGTGCCAACTTTGGTAGACCGTGAACTCGTTTTATACGAATCACGCATTATCATGGAATATTTGGATGAGCGTTTTCCTCATCCGCCTTTGATGCCAGTTTATCCAGTGTCTCGCGGCCAAAGCCGTTTGATGATGCATCGCATAGATACAGACTGGTATTCGCTCGTTGACCGTATCCGTAAAGGTGATCGTGTTGAAGCGGCTCGTAAAGAGTTGACTGAAAGCCTGATCGCAATTGCGCCTATCTTCGGTGAAGTGCCTTACTTCATGAGTGAAGAATTTGGTCTAGCGGATTGCTACCTTGGCCCATTGTTGTGGCGCTTACCTGTATTAGGTATTGAGCTAGATAGCCGTGTAGCTAAAGATATCAAAGCGTATATGACACGTATTTTTGAGCGTGAATCGTTTAAAGCTTCTTTAACTGAAGCCGAACGCGAAATGCGCATGGGTATGTAATGAAACCTTTGACTCCAAATCGTCCTTATTTACTAAGGGCTTACTATGATTGGTTGATGGACAACCAATTGACTCCTCACGTTGTGGTTGATGCCTTTGTTGAAGGCACTCAAGTACCGCAGCAATACGTGAAGGATGGCCAGATAGTGTTGAATATTGCTGCTGGCGCAGTGGGCAATTTGCAAATTAGCAATGAGTGTGTGGAGTTCAATGCGCGTTTTGGTGGTGTTCCTCAGCAGGTGATGTTGCCAATGGCGTCGATTGTCGCTATTTATGCCCGTGAAAACGGTGCTGGCACTGTCTTCGATATCGAAGATGCTTACCTGATGGACGATGAAGTCGATTCATCTTTATCCGTTGTTGAAACAACAGATAAAGCGTTTGAACCGACAGATGAGCCCCCTAAACGTCGCAGTCATTTAACTGTGGTTAAATAACTGTGGTGAAATGCCCAAGTCGTTTAAAAACTAAGCCAGTCTAATGACTGGCTTTTTTGTTGCTGTATTTTATCGCCGTAATTGGTTAAACCTTAAATACAAGGTGTGATAGCATTTGCGCCCGCATTCATCCGTTAGATATGCGTTACCTTTACCCATTTAGACCAATGGATCTTGTATGTTGCTAATGATCGATAATTACGACTCTTTTACCTTTAACTTAGTGCAGTATTTTCAGCAGCTAGGGCAAGAGATAGTGGTTAAGCGTAATGACGAAATTAGCCTAGCCGACATCGAGGCGCTTGCGCCTAGTCATCTGGTGATTTCGCCCGGACCTTGCACACCTAATGAGGCGGGGATCTCCCTCGCGGCGATTGAACATTTTGCTGCGCGCATGCCAATCTTAGGTGTCTGTTTGGGACATCAGGCGATGGCACAGGTTTTCGGTGCCAATGTGGTGCGTGCCGAACGGGTAATGCATGGCAAGGTCAGTGCCATTGCGCACACTGGACAGCGGTTATTTAAGGGATTAAATCAGCCTTTAACCGTGACACGTTATCACTCGTTACTGGTTGATGCTGTGCCTGAAGGTTTTGTACTCGATGCTTGGTTTGACGATGCAATTCACGGCCGAGAAATCATGGCCATGAGCCATCAAGACTTACCGCTTTATGGGGTGCAATTTCATCCCGAATCAATTCTCACCGAGCAAGGTCTCGAACTGTTAGCCAATTTTTTAGCGCAACCGGCTGTGCCCGTATAATTTCCTCGCCTTAAAAACTCTCCACACTATCAATTTCTGTTACAAGATTTATCCTTCTTTTAAGCAAGTTTAGCGATTAACTATGCTATAACTGCCGCAAAACTACGCGAATAGGCGAAACCAGCAGATAAGTAGACTGGGTCATTTAGCCATTGCGATAACAATAAAAGGAAGGATAAATGAGAAGCGTAATGCGAAATTTGGGTTTTAGTGCGTTAGCGGTTGCCGTATTGGCTGGGTGCGCAGCGACATCGACTGAAACTGCAACTCCCGTAATAGCTCCGCCAGCATTCCAAGTTCCCTTAGCCCAACCGCCACAAGTTTCACAGGCGCTTACGCTTAATCAAATTATGGCAAATCCTGATTGGATGGGGATCTTTGCCAAAGAGGCTTACTGGAGCGACGATAGCCAAAGCGTGCTGTTTGCCCGCCAAGCGAGTACTTCACCTCTGCGTAGCTATTATCAGCAAGGCATCAATGACAGCCGCGCCGTCGAGCTAGCTCTCGATAAGTTACATGCCGCAGATCAGCAGTTTGGTGTGTTTGATCGCACTAAGTCCCACAAGGCTTACCTATATCAAGGCAACATTTTTGTTAAGCAATTAAGCACGGGTAAGATCAGCCAATTGACTCGCCAGCGCACCGCCATCGATGGTGTGCGTTATCTCAATAATGGCGATATTGCCTATTGGCAGGGCGACAATGTTTTCCAAATTCATCAAGATTCAGGCTTAGTCGAGCAACTTGCTGAAATTAAAATGGCGAAAGCGCCAGAAGGTGTAAAAGAGCCGACGTCTTATATTGCGAAACAACAGCACAGATTGATTCAGTATGTAGCGCTGCAGCAAGAAAATGCTAAAGCTAAAGCGCAGTACCAAGATGAATTACAAAAAAACGATCCAACGCTCGCCGCCAGCACTTGGTATTTAGGCGATAGCGAAGTGGTGTCAGAGCTGAGTTTATCACCCGATGGCCGCTATATTTTAGTCGCGCTTACAGATAAAAATTACACAGGTAGCAGCGAACACGACATCATGCCTAATTACTTAGGTAGCGAAGGTTATATCGACCCAGTGCCAGTGCGCGCGCGCGTGGCTGAAGATACGCCACCAGGGCAACGTTTTGTTGTGCTTGATTTAAACCAACATAAAAAAGTCGATATCACAATCGAGGGCCTTACTGGTTTTGATGAAGATGTGCTAGCCAAAGTGAAAGCTGAAAATGCTAAAGCGAAAGGCGAAACTTATCAAAGCACTAAATCGCCACGTAAAATTCAGTTGATGCAGGATTGGGGCTGGACTCAGAGTGCGATTCAATGGCATGAGTCGGAAAATAAATTAGCCCTGATGCTAGAAGCCACCGATAACAAAGATCGCTGGATCGCCAGTGTCGATCTTGCTAAGGGTAAATTCATTACCGAACATCGTTTGCATGATGATGCATGGGTGAATTACGACTACAACCAATTCGGTTGGTTACCGGATACGGATACCTTGTATTACTTGTCAGAAGAGTCCGGTTATTCGCAGCTTTATATTAAAGCTCAAGGCGAAAAGCCGCGTGCGTTAACCCAAGGCAAGTTTGTGGTGAGTGATATTACGCTGTCACCGGATGCCAATTACATCTATTACAAAGCGAACCAGAGTCACCCCGGCATTTATAACGTTCACCGCGTGAATCTTGCCACAGGTAAAAATGAGCAACTAACCCAGTGGGATGGCAACTTAGATTACAGCTTAAGCCCCGATGGCACTCAGCTATTACTCAATGCTTCGCGCCGCACACAGCCTAATGAGCTTTATGTTCAACCCATTGGCGGCGAGTTAAAGCAGCTGACGTCTTATACCAGTGATGCCTTCAAAAATTACCCATGGCAAGCGCCAGAAGTGGTAGCAGTACCTTCAAATCATGGTGCTGGCAATGTGTACGCTCGAGTTTATCTGCCGCAAGGCTATGATAAGTCCCGCGCTGAGAAATACCCTGCGGTGATTTTCAACCACGGCGCAGGTTATCTGCAAAATGCTGACTATGGCTTTAGCGGTTACTTCCGCGAGTTTATGTTCCACAACCTGCTGACTCAACAAGGTTATGTTGTGATGGACATGGATTACCGTGGCTCTAAAGGTTACGGCCGAGATTGGCGCACCGCTATTTATCGCAATATGGGTCATCCAGAAGTGGAAGACTTAAAGGATGGCGTGACGTGGATGGCGACTCATACCCATGTCGATACTAAGCGTGTCGGGACTTATGGTGGCTCTTACGGTGGGTTCTTAACCTTCATGTCTTTGTTTACCGCGCCAGACTTGTTCCAAGCTGGAGCTGCATTGCGTCCTGTGGCGGACTGGGCACATTATAATGCGCCTTATACCTCTAATATCTTAAATACGCCTGATGTCGATCCTATCGCCTATGAGCGCAGCTCTCCTATTGAGCATGCCCAAGGATTAACGAAACCACTGCTTATCATGAGTGGCGTAATGGACGACAACGTTTTCTTCCAAGACAGTGTGCGTATGGTACAGCGCCTCATTGAACTGGAAAAACCAACCTTTGAAATGGCGATTTATCCTGTTGAGCCCCATGGTTTCCGTCAACCTTCTAGCTGGTTAGATGAATACCGCCGCATCTATAAGTTATTTGAACAAGAACTCAAATAATTCAGTTCGATTTCTTTTAAAGGTCTCCTAGTCGAGGCCTTTTTATTGGGTAACTGACTAGGAAATATCCGATATAACTCTTTGTTTGCGTTCTGCGACTTTGCATTATTGCTAAGATTAAGTGTATGTGCTGAAATTGTAATGATTTTGAGAGTTTGATTGTGTTGACGTCACTCGGGCATTAGCGATATAGGAAAGATTCATAGTGGCGATTTCGGTTGCGGGCGGTGTAAGACCCGGCAAAATTATAGAGATAGAGCACAGACTCTATCAACAATTGATCCTCGGAAAGCAAAAAGCGAGCCCGACTCTTTTGGATGAACTCGACCTTGAATTAGAGGCCGATGCAAATAAGTTAGATGTTGAACGCGAAGCGATTTTGGTGCGTTTGATGAAACAAATTAAAGCTAAAGAAGTGTTTGAAGCCGTGTCGAGCCAGCTGCATGAAACGGTCAATAACGCCATCGATCATCAACTCGCGTCCCCCGAACTGGTTCTGGCTAAGTCAGACATCAATGAGTCGCAAATCCTCTTGCTGGAATTATTGCTGGCAAAAAATCTCGATGCAACGCGATTAAGGCCACTGATCAGTAACTTAAGTTGGTTGTGCCGCGACTTAACTAACATGGTCAACAGCCCATCTTTTCGCGCTCGCCGGTCTCAGAGCTCAGATGTGCGGGTCACTGATATCAAATTAGTGATGAATTACATCGGTATCGAAAACCTTCGCACCATTATCCCTTACTTTTGTTTGCGAAATTGGCTTCCTAGTGGCAATGCTAAGTTGTTATGGACTACCCGTAAATTATGGCGCTACAGCATAGTCAGTGGCATAGCGGCCAATGCTTTAGCTCAGCTTCATAATACTGACTCAGCCTTGGTTTATAGTAGTGCCTTACTTAATCAGTTAGGTACATCCGTTGTATTGAGTTTAAGTGCCCGTTTATTCGACCAAACATGGGGATCTTGGATAAGAGAAGCCAGTAGCAGCCGTGATAAGGAAGTGTATGATGCAGTGATTGCCACTGAGTTTCCTGCTAAGGCCGTGTTTGAACAAGTGTTAAGCCATGGCCTTAAACTTAATTGGCAATTATTAGAGTTACTTAAGTTTGAAGCGAGTCCCTTAACTCGGTTGTTAAAGGAGTTAGACCGAACCTTAAGCTATCGAGAATTGTCGCCTCAGTCGGCATTAGTCGCGCGGGCAAACTGTTATGCTAAGGTGATATTACTCGAAGAAATGCGTCAAATCGATCCCCAAGAAAAGCGCTTAATGTTTGATTATTATGAGTTAACTGAGCAAGAAGTACTGCGCTTAAAAGCACAAAACTATAGGAAGTTAGATCTGCTGTAATCCACGGTCTGCTACGTAGCGCCATGATTGCGGCGTTTAAGTAGAGGAAGGGATATGCCAAGCTGGCAAGCATCTGTACTAAATACCATTTTATCCTATGTCGCTAGGCCATCCATCAGTCGTGGACAGGCCAAAATGCCCTTAGCGCAAGTGCGTGAAAAGTTGCTTGAGCTTGATAGACGCTGGCTCCCTTGGCCGGATAAGTTAGTCAGCGCTACCATCCCCTTACAACACTCAAACTTGTTACATTATGTGCTTCTCAACGAACCTCCTCGCCTTGGAAATCTATTTTATATCCGTGGCGGAGGCTTCTGTTTTAAAACGCCCCATGCCCATGCAAGACTGGTCGCAGATATCTGCCAGCGTTGTCAATTAGATGCTTATATTCCGGATTATCGTCTCGCACCTGAGTATCCTTTCCCCGCGCCATTTGATGATGTACTTGAAGCCTATAGACGGTTAATTGAGCTGAAAGGCACGGAGAATTTGATCCTCATGGGTGACTCGGCGGGCGGCAATTTAGCACTGAGTTTGTTGCTGGAATTAAAACGTTTAGCCCTGCCTTTACCGACCGCCTGTATCTTGCTATCGCCCGCGTTAGACTTAGCGCTTACGGGGGATACTGAGTTGATACTCGCAGCCGACGATCCCTTCTTCACCATAGAGGCATTGCTGCGCTTACGTGGCGCTTATCTTGCTGGGGCCGATCCTATGTCGGCAAAAGTTTCCCCCTTACAAGGGAACTTGGTAGATCTGCCGCCCATCTTAGTGATTGCGGGTACGCGGGAGTTATTATTACAGGATTCTGAACGTTTAGTCGCCCAAATAAAAGCCTGTGGTGGTGAAATAACGGGCTGCTTTTACCCTAACATGCCCCATGTGTTTCCTCTGTTCAATTTATTACCCGAAGCCCTTGAAGTGAGGTCGAAAATTGGTCATTTTGTGCTTTCACACTTGATTCGTTAAAATGGTGTAGTTATTCACATTCAGTGAATAGCTAGCAAAATGTGGGGTAAATAACTTTTTTTCTGACTAATTATGCTGCAAGCCACGGGCTTAACCGCTTGTATAGTTCTTAAACTGCAATCTTTATGCACTTTGGGTGGAAGTGCGTGGATTGATGTTTGTGAAAAACTGGTATTTTGATCACATTTTCGCTAATAATGGTTATTAATAGACACAAGCAATCCCAGTATCACTAACTCTAGATAAAGATACCTATGGGACTCTGACGGTGCAAGGCGCCGTTACACAAACACAAAGGACGAAGAAGAATGAGCGTTGATATGAAGTTGGACCGTGCCCAGTTTGACGCAGTGATGGTGCCTAATTATGCGCCTGCTGCCGTGATCCCTGTTCGTGGCGAAGGAAGCCGAGTTTGGGACCAAGAGGGCAACGAGTTTATCGATTTTGCTGGCGGTATTGCGGTAAATTGCTTAGGTCACTGTCATCCAGCCCTTGTGAATGCCCTAAAGACACAAGGTGAAAAATTATGGCATCTGTCAAACGTAATGACGAATGAGCCAGCCTTAGCATTAGCGACTAAATTAGTTAATAGCACGTTTGCCGACAAAGTGTATTTTGCCAACTCTGGCGCCGAAGCCAACGAAGCCGCATTAAAACTTGCCCGTCGTTATGCCTTAGAAAAACATGGCGTTGAGAAAGATGAAATCATAGCGTTCGATAAAGCTTTCCACGGCCGTACATTCTTCACCGTCAGTGTCGGTGGACAAGCTGCCTATTCCGATGGCTTTGGTCCTAAGCCGCAGAGCATTACTCACCTGCCATTTAACGATGTTGTCGCCTTAGAAGCCGCAGTAACCGATAAGACTTGCGCCATCATGCTTGAGCCGCTGCAAGGCGAGGGCGGTATTATCGATGCCGATCCTGCATTCCTAAAAGCCGTGCGTGAATTGGCTAATAAGCACAATGCACTAGTGATTTTTGATGAAGTCCAAACGGGTGTGGGCCGTACTGGTGAACTTTACGCTTACATGGGTACTGAAATCGTGCCTGACATCTTAACCACAGCTAAAGCGCTCGGTGGTGGTTTCCCTATCGCAGCTATGCTGACAACGGCTGAGATTGCCGAGCATTTAAAAGTGGGCACTCACGGTTCTACCTACGGTGGTAACCCATTAGCCTGCGCTATCGGTAATGCTGTGTTAGATGTAGTGA
Source organism: Shewanella sp. SM95 (assembly GCF_025653595.1). Classification (NCBI taxonomy): domain Bacteria; kingdom Pseudomonadati; phylum Pseudomonadota; class Gammaproteobacteria; order Alteromonadales; family Shewanellaceae; genus Shewanella; species Shewanella sp. SM95. The sequence goes on along the minus strand of NZ_JAKKSE010000008.1, from coordinate 99,108 downwards.
ATACACCTGAAGTGTTAGATGGCGTAAAACATCGCGAGCAGTTATTGCGTGATGGTTTGAACAAAATCAATGAAAAATATCATGTTTTTTCAGAAGTACGCGGTAAAGGTTTACTCTTAGGGGCCGTTCTTAATGAACAATACCAAGGTCGTTCACGCGACTTTTTGGTGGCCTCTGTCGCTGAAGGCTTAATGAGCCTGATGGCGGGTGCTAACGTGGTGCGTTTTGCTCCTTCTCTGGTGATCCCTGAGGCAGATATTGCTGAAGGTCTAGCTCGTTTTGAACGTGCTGTGGCGAGCATAGCTGCCGCCTAAATGACCAAAGGAGTGCTGAATTTATTCGCACTCCTTTTTTGTCAGGGAATACTTACCTGCATCACTGCCTGTCTTTTTAAAGAGAGGTGCCTTGATGCACGGTAAGCCAAAGTGAGGAGACACTAAGATGTTAATCATACGTCCTATTCAGGCTGGCGATTTTGAGGCCTTATATCAAATTGCCGAAGAGTCTGGTCATGGTTTTACGTCATTACCTGTGAATGCGGATTTACTCAGGCATAAGATTGCTCGGGCCGAAGCCTCATTCGTCAAAGCCGTAGAGACTCCCTTCGATGAAGGTTATCTGATGGTGCTGGAAGATACCGATACCGGTGAAGTGGTGGGAACGTGCGCCATCGAAGCGGCGGTGGGAATGGAAGATGCGTTCTACCATTATCGACTCGGTACCGAAGTCTATCATTCTGAACAAATTGATGTGCGTAACGAGGTCGAAACACTCACCCTTTGCCATGACTACACTGGTGCTGCTGAGATGTGCACGCTGTTTTTGCGTGAAGCATATCGCAAGGGCAACAATGGCCGTATGTTATCCCGCAGTCGATTTCTGTTTTTAGCTCAACATGCGAAGCGTTTTGGCGAAACTGTGATTGCCGAAATGCGCGGTGTAAGCGATGCCGAGGGGCATTCACCTTTTTATGGTTGGTTGCAAAAACACTTTTTGGGCATAGATTTTATTCAGGCGGATTATCTTTCTGGCTTAGGTAAAAAGGCATTTATGGCCGAAATGATGCCACGAAATCCTGTCTACGTTTGTCTGTTGCCGGAAGAAGCGCAGAAAGTGATTGGCGAAGTGCATACCAATACCCGTCCTGCATTAAGTCTGCTGCAGGCCGAAGGTTTTAGATGCCGCGGTTATGTGGATATTTTTGATGGTGGTCCAACTGTTGAGTGTCGTTTATCGGACATTCGCGGCGTGCGTGAAAGCCGTTTATTAACCGTCGATATTGGTGACATGGTCGAAGCCGACACTCAATTTATTATCTCAAATACCCAATTAACCAATTACCGAGCGACGTCTGCTGCATTGGCCGTGGACGACAAATCCGAACATATCATCATTAGCCCTGAGCTGGCCGCGGGTTTGCTACTCGCAAAAGGCGATCAAATCCGTATTTTGGCAATGTAGGAATAACCAATGACACATTATATTCAAGGCCAGTGGCATGCTGGCAAAGGTCATGACGTGACCTCAATTAACCCTGCCAATGCACAATCTATTTGGACTGGTAAAACGGCCACTGCAGAACAAGTTAATGCCGCCGTTGATGCTGCGCGCGCCGCACAGTTTGATTGGTTTATGTTAGGTTTCGATGCGCGTTTAGCCATAGTTGAAGCGTATCGCACCCAACTCGAAGCCAATAAAGCTGATCTAACAGAAACGATTGCCCAAGAAACGGGTAAACCTCAGTGGGAAACCGCGACTGAAGTCGGTGCCATGATAGGCAAAATTGCTTTATCGGCTGCGGCTTACAATAAACGTACGGGCACAGAAGCCAACGATACGCCAGCAGGGCGTGCGGTTATCCGCCATAAGCCCCACGGTGTTGTGGCGGTGTTCGGTCCTTACAACTTCCCTGGTCATTTGCCGAACGGCCACATAGTCCCTGCGCTGCTGGCTGGGAATACCGTGATTTTTAAACCTTCAGAGCTCACGCCTAAAGTTGCTGAGCTGATGGTTAGCCTATGGGATAAAGCGGGTCTGCCTGCTGGCGTGCTTAACTTAGTCCAAGGTGAGGTGGATACGGGTAAAGCACTGGCTTCTCACTCGCAGCTCGATGGTCTGTTCTTTACCGGCAGCTCACGCACGGGTCATTTTTTACATCAACAATATGCCGGTCATCCGGGCAAGATTTTAGCACTTGAGATGGGTGGCAATAACCCACTGATCATTAAAGGTGTGCAGGATATTAAAGCTGCCGTGCACGATATTTTGCAGTCGGCTTATATCTCCTCTGGTCAACGTTGTACTTGTGCGCGCCGTCTATATGTAGAGCAAGGCGAGCAGGGCGAGCAGGGCGATGCCTTGATTGCCATGTTAGCCGCTGCGGTCAAACAGATTAAAGTTGGCCCTTGGAACGCGCAGCCACAACCTTTTATGGGCTCAATGATTTCTGAAACTGCTGCTAAAGGTATGGTTGCGGCGCAGACGAATCTGCAGAATTTGGGCGGCGTGTCGTTAGTCGAGTTAACCCATCTAGAAGCGGGTACGGGCTTAGTCTCTCCTGGCCTTATCGATGTGACGGCTATTGATGTCTTGCCGGATGAAGAATACTTCGGACCTCTGCTACAGCTAGTGCGTTATAGCGATTTCGATCAAGCGATCAAATTGGCTAACCAAACGCGTTATGGTTTGTCAGCGGGTTTACTGGCCGATAGCCGTGAAGATTATGACTATTTCCTCGCGCGCATTCGTGCAGGGATTGTTAACTGGAATAAACAAATCACTGGCGCATCGGGCGCGGCACCTTTTGGTGGCGTAGGTGCATCGGGTAACCACAGAGCGAGTGCTTTCTATGCCGCCGATTACTGTGCTTATCCGGTCGCTTCGGTCGAGGCTGATGCCGTGAGTTTACCCGCGACATTAAGCCCAGGTTTGAGCTTGTAAGCGGGTAGAGATTTAACTCTTATGTGGTAAAGAATATGTGGGAAAGAGGAGGAAGGACTAATGTTCTTCCTTTTTAATAACAAGCAGTAACGTTACTTGAGTTTCTACTGTGGGTATGTGTGACGCTACAACAGTGGCATTTAGGTCGTTACATTTAGTGTTCGCGGCAAAATAACAGCAATAACCGCAGCACAATAAAAGGAGTTTTTATGCATACCGACATCAACGCGTTATTTGCCGCCCTGTGGCAAGACTATATTCAAATGACCCCTTCTGCGGCAAAAGTGCACGCGTTGTTGGGTCATGGTAAGCCGATTATCAACGACCATATTGCCCTGCGTACTTTCAATATCGCTAAGGTGAATTTGGACGTGCTAGCTAAGCATTTCACTTCGTTAGGTTATGTACCTTGCGGTGATTATAAGTTTGAACAGAAAAAACTGATCGCTAAGCATTTTGAACATCCAGATTCGACTCAGCCTAAAGTGTTTATCTCTGAGCTGTTGGTTGAAGAATTTAGCCCTGCGTTGCAAAAAACTATTCAAGGCTTAATCGCCCAAGTGGACGCTGCAGCGACTACCGCTGACAACTTTATTTACTCAGGCCGTCATTGGTCTTTAGATGCTAAAACCTATCAGGACTTATTAACTGAGAGTGAATATGCAGCTTGGGTAGCGGCTTTTGGTTATCGCGCTAACCATTTCACTGTGTCTATCAATCACCTCGATGGTTTTGAGACTTTAGAGTCAGTGAATGAAGCTCTGAAGCAAGCGGGCTTTGTGCTCAATAGTTCAGGTGGTGAGATCAAAGGTTCGCCAGAAGTATTATTAGAACAGTCTTCGACTATGGCCGATAAAATTGGTGTTGAATTTACTGACGCGACAGTGGAAATCCCAAGCTGTTTCTATGAGTTTGCGCTACGTTACCCTATGGCTAATGGCGAGCTCTACACAGGCTTTGTGGCGGCGTCTGCCGACAAGATTTTTGAAAGCACCAATGTGAATAAAGCCTAACGTCCTCAAATTGCTTTCTGCATAAAAAAAACGCCATCAATTCGATGGCGTTTTTTATGGATATTTCAAACAAGGCATTTAATACGATTGGCATAGCCTGGGCTAGCTAAAGGTCAGCTCGATCCTCAATCCACCTAAGCGAGTGCTGTGATTAAACTGCAGTTCAATCTCGTATTGCTCGGCAATTTCTTTCACTATTGATAATCCTAAACCGTGACCCATCACTGACTCATCAAGCCTTGTTCCTCTTTGTGTGAGCTTATCTAGCTCATCATCAGCAACCCCTGGACCATCATCATCGATACAAAGGCAGAGACGCTCTTGCTGACGCGATAGCTGAATGCTGACTCGGCTCTGGGCCCATTTAAAGGCGTTGTCTAGCAGGTTGCCTAAGAGCTCCATGCCATCTTCTCTGTGAATAGGCAGTCTGAGAATATTGGGATCGAGTTCGAAATTGCATTCAATGGATTTATTGCGGTGAACCTTATTTAGCGTGTTGGCTAGGCTATGTAAATCCCTAGGGATAACCAATTGCGCTGCGGGGAGCATGTCGCCAGTGATCCTCGCCGCAGCCAGTTTACGCTCGACCATCTTGTGAATCGAATCAAGTTGCTGCTGCAGGGCAATGGCAGTTTCAGGATCTTTGAGGCCAAGAGCTTCAACCTGTTGCTGCATCACGGCAAGTGGCGTTTTGAGCCCATGGCTCAAATTACCTAAGTTATTGCGGCTACGTTCAATTTGCTTGGCAGTATACTCAAGTAGTTCATTATAGGTTTTCGCTAATGGTTGTACTTCGGGGGGAATATTATTGAGCTCCAGCGCGTTAATTTCCCCTTGTCTTAGCCGAGAAAGCGCGTGCTGTATGTGCTTAACTGGCTTAAAGGATTGACGTAGGATCAAGAATATCCCCGCGATCATAGCAACTAACATCGCCAGATTGACACCAAGCTTAGTGCCATAAACCTCACTAAACACGCGTCTACCGATACTCAAATCTTGCGCAACGGTTAAGGTGGCGCTGACATTGGCACTGCTGGAATTTAATCCCAGTGATAATAACTGCATATCGTTATTTTTTGGCCCTTTAGCTTGCCAGACGCGGGTTTGATTCGGTGCCAGTGGCTCGATATCTAACTGCATATCCCACAGGGAGCGTGAGCGAATCACTTCATTTGGCAGGTTAAGCTGAAAATAACGGCCTGAATAGGCGGGCTTGTAGAAACTGGAAAGCTGGCTTTGATCTATGCTGATCTCCCCATCGTGGATATGGGTTGCCAGCATGATATGTTCGAGATCTTCTTCTAAGCGATTGATAATAGAGTCGTGGAAGGCCTGACGTAGCATGGACTCAAACAGTATCAGTCCAATCACAGTACCTAACACGAGTAAGCCAGTTAACCATAAACTGAGCTTAGTGCGGATCGAGATCATTCAATAATGCCGTGGAAGATGTAACCTTGGCCGCGACGGGTTTCGATTGTGGTTTTACCCAGTTTCTTGCGTAGATGGGTGACATAAACCTCGACCACATTACTCTCTTTTTCATCGTCAAACTGATAGAGCTTATCGGTTAGCTGCGTCTTAGATAACAGCTTCTTAGGTGACATGAGGAAGATTTTTAACAGCCTGAATTCCATTGCTGTGAGTTCATACAGCTGCTCGGCCACTTTTACCGTTTGCTCTGCTTCATCTAAAACCACGCCACCATAACTCAATTGTTTACTTGAGGTGTTTAGACGACCATGTGCACGGTGGATTAAAGCTTGGATTCGGGCCAATAATTCCTGGGCGTGGAAAGGTTTACCTAAGTAATCGTCGGCGCCAGCATTAAAACCTTCTACTTTTTCATGCCATTGGCTGCGGGCAGTCAGCATGATAACTGGAGTGCTGATCCCTTGATTTCGCCAGCCTTCGAGCAGTTCGAGGCCGTTGCCATCGGGCAAACCTATGTCTAAGATTACGCAATCGTATTGGGTTTCTTTGATCAGATAATCGGCTTCAAGCGCTTTGTCTGTAATATCGGTTACATAGCCAGCGAGTTTGAGTTGTTTCTCCAGCTCGGTGACTAGCATTGGGTTATCTTCAACGAGTAACAGTTTCATGTTTTCGACATTCGCTCGGTAGTGCTATTGATTGATCGGCTTGACCATTAGTTGCATCAATACTGAGATTAACGATTTGGCCACGCTGAACTTTGATTTGCAAATCATAGCGCCATTTATGATCTTCTTGATAGAGATGAGCATCAATTAGTTCACCTTGGCAAAATTGGTTCACTACGGCGAGTGTACCGTTTAAGGACAATATTTGCCCAGAGTTAACTAACGCCTTGGCTTGATAATGTTCTAATTCAATAGGTTCGGCATGCAAGATTATTGGATGCACCAGCGTGAATAGGCTGAAAGAACAGATTAAAAACAGCCGTTTCATTTGAGCTCCCCAATAAAAAATGGCCTAGAATTTATTCTAGGCCACTTTAATAAGGCAGGCTTAAATCAAGCTGAAGACTAACTTAACGGGTACCGTATACCACGATTGTCTTACCATGAGCTTGGATCAAATTCTGTTCTTCTAACATCTTCAAGATACGACCCACAGTTTCCCGTGAGCAGCCAACAATTTGACCTATTTCTTGACGAGTGATCTTAATCTGCATGCCATCAGGGTGTGTCATAGCATCAGGTTGTTTAGCCAGATGCAATAGAGTTTGAGCAATACGGCCTGCAACGTCTAAAAATGCAAGGTTACCCACTTTCTGGCTGGTGCTTTGTAGGCGATAGGCCATTTGTGCAGACAGCTTCATCAGAATTTCAGGGTTAACTTGAATTAACTGTCTGAATTTCTTATATGAAATCTCAGCGATTTCACAAGCTTGCTTAGCACGAACCCAAGCGGTACGTTCGGCTTGTTCTTCAAACAAACCTAGTTCACCGATAAAGTCACCTTGATTCAGATAAGAAAGGATCATCTCCTTACCTTCTTCATCTTTAATCAATACCGCTACAGAACCTTTTACTATGTAATAAAGGGTATCTGAGTCTTCACCAGCATGGATAAGAGTGCTCTTTGCAGGGTACTTATGAATGTGACAGTGTGATAAAAACCATTCCAAAGTTGGATCAGGTTTTGGTTTACCAATCAGTGCCATGTGGTGTTCCTCGATTGATTAAAACGAAAGTAAGAATATGCTAATTAAACATTTTACGTCAATTAAACTTACAAAAACTTGATGGAAGTCTTAGTTTAGAATAAGTGAATGAATGCAATTAAACATCTAAAATTAGGGCTTATTTTGCTACTTTAGTGATTTAAGTCAACTAAATCGGTATGAAACTCGCTGGATTCACTTAACTCTGTCGAGTTAATCACATCTTACCAGTCTATTTCAGCAGTTTTATTATAGATTATGAATAAAATATGCCACTAAATTACACAATAACATGTTTCACTTTTTAAATTTGACATTCCATTTGGCTTAGCTTCCCCCCATTATCCTGAGGTTTGTGTGTATTTAGGCTCGACTTATGGGGTTAATTCTGGCTAACTTTGAGGGCAGTTGTTTTTAAGAGAGGTAAGCAAGTGAAATACAGATTATGGGTTTTAGGTGCAGGTTTAAGCTTAACAATAGGGCTGAGCTCTGCGGCGCACGCATTTTCTATCCCGCAGCCAGCTGCTGAACTTGCGGCCAGTAAGTTTGTGCATATTCAGGTGACGGCAGAGCAAGGTGATGCCGATGCTCAATTTTTGCTGGGATTAATGTATCTCTCCGGACGTTTTGTGTCGCAAGAAGTGCCGACTGGATTACATTGGATCTCACTTGCCGCCGAACAACAACATGAAAAAGCGCAGCAAACCTTAGCGGATCTGTCATTTGAAGGCCAATTGATCAAGCGTGACTTGTCAGTCGCTGAGCATTGGTATAAAGCGTTGAGTGAGCAGGGCAGTCGTTGGGCTCAATTCCGTTTAGGCTTTATTTATGCGTCTGGCGGTGACGGTGTGCAGCGCAACTGCGGTAAAGCGGTCGAGCAATTTTCCCAAGTGGGTGATGATGTTGCTTTGGGCAATGTGGCGTGGATTTTAGCAACTTGTCCCGAAGCAGAATATCGTGATGGCAATAAAGCGGTCGAGTTGTCCTTAAAATTACTCAAAGTGAATGAAAACGATCCTACAAATCTTGATAATTTAGCCGCGGCTTATGCGGAGTTAGGCGATTTTGGTGCTGCTATTTCGACGCAGCAGAAAGCGATCGAAGCGTTGAAAATGAATGCTGAAATGACTAAGACTGATGAGTTTATGCTGCGGTTACAAACCTACGAGCAAAAGCGTGCCTATCGCGAAACCTTACGTTTACTCGAATAGGGCTTTCTTCATCATCGCTCTCTAGTTAACTGCTATTTTTATTTTAGTATTGATTCATAAGTTTAAAAATAAAGCCTGAGTGGATACTCGGGCTTTTTGTTTTTGATTTAAGGCTCACCGAGCGCCCAAGAATCTAGGATGTGATATTCGACACCCGTGCTTGTGCTTTTTGAATGGTATAAATGCAAATTATCGGGCGTTAACGTCAGCGTATTCATACCTTTGAGTTGCAATAAAGCCGACTCATCTAGTGTCCATTGTTTTGCTTTTCTAAATAAACTGATGTGCGGGCAAAAGTTGTGCTCATTCCGATGCAATTGCAGTCGGTCAGCAATTTCTTGCGTCTGTTTAGCGAATTGCGCTAACGGAGGCTCAATATCATCGCCTTTCAAGCAACATACTTGCGCATTAGGCCATACATCGAACTGGTTAAGCCGAACGCTAAATCTTGGCTTCACTAAGCGGTCAACCGCATCAAGGAGGGCGATTTTTTGCTCGTTGTTAGCTTGACCCATAAAGCAGAGCGTTAAATGCAAATTGTTGACACTCACCGCTTTCGCCTCAGGATTAAGGTGGCATATCAATTGCTGCTGCAATTCACTTAGATATGCCCTTTGACTATCTGTGGGAGCGAAGCCGAGGAATAGCCTTTGTTGCATCGGTTTATCATCCTTTGGGTGCGCCTAATATGGATTATCTCAGCGAACACTTTGACGTTAAGCGCATTTGAGCGTTAATCTAGCTGTTGAATTTATCAGCTAATTTGTGACTCAAGCAGACGTTTAATTCACTGTGAGCCTATACTTAATGCACGTCGATAATACCTTAAATGGATTTTTAGGTAAGGAAGAGACTTTTCATGTCAGTAGGTTTAGCTAATCCACTCCAACAGGCTTTGGTCAGTATTTTTAGTGAATCCCCGCTAGAAACCTTAGAGCAGAATGTTGACAGAGCGCTTGAGACTATTACTTTGCAACTGCATTGTGACGGGGTATTTGTATTAACCGGAAGCCAGTCACTGGATCGTTTACGCACGCGTAATTTGTATCTAAAACCTCAATTTGCCCAAGGCCAACAGACACGAGTCTGGCCCTTGGCACGAATGCCATTTTTTCGCTCTCTTGTCCGTACTCCGCGTCTATTAAATCTGGCTGATGTGAATACCTTGCCTGCCGATGCTCAGGCTGAGCGAGCTTTATTAAGGGATTGGGATGTCAAGAGTCTATTAGTATTGCCGCCAGTCGTGTTTGGCGAAACCCGTATTGCCTTGGGGGCAGTCAATTGCTCAGAATGTTGTGAATGGAGCGAAGAGTTTATAAGTGAGTTTAATCACGCCGCTGTGATGATTGGCTCTGCGATGGAATTGACGCGTATCGCTTTGAGCATGCTTGCCAGTGAACATAAATACTGTGAAGTATTCAACCAGTTGCCCTTAGCTTGCGCCTTGTTAGATAAGCATGATCAATTGACTATGCTGAATAAAGTCGCTCTGCAAACCCTGCCAATTCAACATGGCTATGATTTATTCGACATGGTGCGTGAGGAAGAACACGCCATGCTAACCGATACCTTACATGTGGTACGAGAAGGTGTGCTCGGCCAAGCTTGGTGTGAATTACCTTTAAAATCAATTCATCAATTAACTTGGTTAAAACTGAGTTTTAGCCAGATTAGCGGCGATAAAGATACTTTAGTCATGATTGCCGAAGATGTCAGTGAAAAGTACCGCTTAGCCGATGAGTTATCCTTCCATGCCAATTATGATGCACTTACGGGTTTACCTAATCGGCTACATTTCGAAGCCCTATTAGAAAACCTACTACATGCCCACGACGATATGCCTATTTGCGTGGCGTTTCTCGATTTAGACCAATTCCAAGTCATTAACAATATCAGTGGCCACCAGGCGGGCGATAAACTGCTTTGCCAAGTCGCATTACGTTTGAAACAGCTCGTACGTAAAGGCGATATAGTTGCCCGTTTAGGGGGCGATGAGTTTGGTATCCTGATGCATTACTGCAATGTGGACTCTGCGAAACAGATTGCTAAGCGGATTTGTACCCAGTTAGCAAATCATGAGTTTATTTGGGAAAGTCGTAGTCACAATGTCAGTGTCAGTATGGGGATTGCTAGGCTAGATAAAAAATCTGCCGATATTTATACCGTCATGAGTCAAGCTGACGCTGCTTGTCGATTGGCGAAGGATCAAGGCCGAAATGGTTGGCATTTATACAGTGCGAGCGATCCTAAAATGAACCGTCTCTACACCGAGATGATGGCCTCTGTAGATATCGTCGGCGCACTCGCGTTAAACCAATTTGAGCTTTATTTTCAAAGCATAGTGCCGTTAAACCGCGAGGAAACTGGCTTACATTTAGAGATCCTACTGCGTATGGTGCAGACTAACGGCACTATAGTGTCTCCTGCTATCTTCTTACCCGCCGCCGAGCGATACAACTTGGCTTCTAAGGTTGATCTTTGGGTGATCGATAATTTGCTCAAGTGGGGTGGTAGTCATTTAGATATTTGGCAGCAATTGGATCTTGTGTCTGTGAATCTGTCGGCAACCTCTTTGGGCGATCATGAGTTTATGAATTGGCTAGAAATGCGTTTGATGGCCGAACCTGAGCTGGTGGATAAGCTTTGCATCGAGATCACAGAAACCGCGGCTGTGAGTCAGCTCGATCAAGCGACAAAGTTACTCGAGATACTTCGTCCACTCAATTGTAAATTAGCCCTCGATGATTTTGGTGCAGGCTTTTCTAGCTTTGCTTACCTTAAGCGCCTCAATGTGGATTTTGTAAAGGTTGATGGCCAATTTGTCGTCAATATTTGCGAAGACTCTGCGGATCAGGCGATCGTAAAATCCATCTGCCAACTTGGTCAAGATATGGGGTTTGATGTGGTTGCTGAATTTGTCGAATCCCAAGAAATAGGGTGGAAATTGCAAGCCTTAGGCGTCGACTATGCTCAAGGTTACGCCATCAATAAACCGATACGCTTAGCTGAACTACAGTCAGGGCTCAGTCAACCTTGGCTCGAAAAGCGTGAGATTTTTGCTCCCTATCCACAGCTGTAATCTTGGGCATGGCAGCCTTGAGCTGTTACTTATGTCAGCACTGACTTGATAATGTTTGCTGTGAAATGGTACTCAAAGCCGATTGTTAGTACACTGACGGCCCTGTGTTGGCCGCTGATGTCTTTTTCTTGAACTCTCTACCTATTCATAGCTTATTAGCACCGCTGCGCGCGGCTTTTTCTCGTCACGCCCAAGTGGTCCTCGAGGCACCGACAGGTGCGGGTAAATCAACGGCGTTACCTTTGGCTATGTTGGATTGGCCAGAAATCAGCGGACGCATTTTAATGCTCGAACCGCGGCGTGTCGCGGCGCGTAGTGTGGCGCACTATATTGCCAGCTGTCGCCAGCAAAAGGTGGGACAAGAAGTCGGCTATCGCGTCCGCGGTGAAGCTAAAATCAGTGCCAATACCCGTTTAGAAATTGTCACTGAAGGCATTCTGACGCGAATGATCCAACAAGATCCCGAGTTAACTGGGATTGGAATGATCATCTTCGATGAAATTCATGAACGTCACCTCACCACAGATTTAGGTCTTGCCCTAGCGCTCGAAGTGCAAGCTTCACTGCGGGACGATTTAAAGATATTAGCTATGTCAGCGACTCTATCAGGTCTTGCCTTAGTTGAACTCATGCCAGAAGCGGTGACCTTGCACAGCGAAGGCCGGAGTTTTCCTGTCGACATCGAATATCGCCCAGTGCCAACTCAGCAGCATTGGATCGATCACCTCGGCCGCTGCGTGCTCGAACTGGTCTCGGCCAGCAGTGTCAGTGTTGATAAAACGGCTGCCAATAATGCCGTTCTCGTGTTTTTACCCGGTAAAGGGGAGATCTTACGATTACAGCAGTTTTTGCGCGAGCGCTTAGCGGACGATGCCTTTTTGATTTGCCCTCTTTATGGTGAACTTTCAGGTGCCGAGCAAGATAGCGCGATCGCTGCAACTATAGATGGCAGGCGCAAAATAGTGCTAGCGACTAACGTGGCGGAATCGAGTTTAACTATTGAAGACATAGGGTTTGTTATCGACAGTGGCTATAAACGACAAGCAAGTTTTAACCCTAAAACCGGTGTCACCCGCTTAGGCTTGAAACGTATTAGCCAAGCCTCGGCGACTCAGCGCAGTGGCCGCGCCGGACGTTTATCAGCGGGGGTGTGCGTTCGCCTGTGGAGCCAAGAAGAACATGGTCGCATGCTCAAGGTCGATGAACCCGAGATCAGCCAAGCGGATCTGGTGGCTATGGCCCACGATTGTGCTTACTGGGGCGCAAAATCCTTTAGCGACTTGATGTTGTTAACGCCGCCACCAAGTGTGCATGAGGCGCTGGCGTGGAAACTGTTACAAGATTTAGGCATGGTCGATACTCAAAATAAACTCACTCCCCACGGTAAAGCGGCCTACGAGCTAGGGTGTCACCCAAGGCTTGCACATATGTTATTGGGCGCAAAAAGTTTGGGCGCAAACAATGGGGGAGTCAATAATGCTAACGAACAAGCAACGCAATTGGGCAGTTTGGCCTGCTTGTTGTCGGGGGTTTTAGAGGCGCGCGGTTTGCCTAAAAAGGGCGCCGATATCATGAATTACCTGCACTTTGCCTGTCATGGACAAGCTGGGCAACAGGCAAAACAGTGGCAGAAAAAGCTAGGATTAGCGGCGGATTTGTCTAAGATAGCGACCCATGCACACCACAGCGATGTGGGGTTATTATTAGCACTTGCTTATCCGGATCGTATCGCTAAGGCCCGCGGTGTTGAGGGCTACCAATTAGCCAATGGTACTGGCGTCGTGCTCGCAGCCGAAGATGCATTGGCACAAACTCCGTGGATGGTGGTGGCGGATTTTCAAGAAACTGAAGGCAGAAACGCTGGGCGGATTTACTTAGCGAGTCAGCTTCAGCCAAGCTTGTTCGACGGCGAGCTAAAAGGTTTGCTGGACATTCATGAGATCTGTGGCTGGGATGAAGCTAAAGGTCGAGTGATTGCGCAGCGCCAATACCAGGTCGGACAAATTTTAGTAAAAGCCGAGACGATTGCTAAGCCTGAGCGCAAGCAAATTGTCGCGGCCTTACTGGGCTATATTCGCCAGCAAGGATTACAAATCCTCAATTGGAACGCTAACTTAGAACAGTTTCAACACAGGCTCAAACTGGCAACTGAGTTTGACGCGGGCAGTGACTGGCCCAAGGTTGATGATGAAGCATTATTAGCGAGCCTAGAAACTTGGCTGGCGCCTTACCTCGAAAATGTGAATAATCTGCCGCAATTAGTTAAGCTTGATTGCTTTGGTTTTGTGGCAAACTGTTTGAGCTGGCAGCAGAAACAGCGACTTGACGAGTTATTGCCAACCTCTTGGCCGTTAGTGACTGGTACCTCTGCGCCAATAGTATACGACGAGTCTGGGCGTGCGCTGCTGCGTGTACGTCTGCAAGAAACCTTTGGCATGGCGCAGAGTCCTATGTTGGCGCAGGGCAAACTAAAGGTGACGATGGAATTACTCTCTCCGGCGCAGCGTCCATTAGCCTTGACGGCAGATTTAGCCAGCTTTTGGCAGGGACCTTATGTGGAAGTTAAGAAGGAAATGCGCGGTCGATATCCAAAACATCTGTGGCCAGACGATCCTGTGAATACACTGCCGACAAAATTTACCAAGAAGAAAACCTTGGGTTTAGCTCAGCCCTAGCACCACGCCGCTGGTTTTATAACATTTTGTTATGAAACACTTTGATTCGCACCACGTTAGCTTTGTGCCTATGGCTGATGTCTTTAAATGCATGAATGATGAAGTAGATATGACAACTAAGACGACAAAAAAATCACCCGCTTCCCGTCGGGCTAATCATGGCCGCGGTTTATTTCGACGAATTTGGTCTATCAGTTGGAAATTAGGCTTGGCTGGATTAGCTGTAGTGACTTTTTACAGCATTTATCTTGATCAAATTATTGCGCAAAAATTTGAAGGCCAAAAATGGCATTTGCCAGCACAGGTGTTTAGTCGTTCTATGGCGCTGTACCCTGGTGCGGCAGTCAGCCATCCGCAAATGATGGCTGAGCTTAAGTTGCTCGGCTATCGCAAAGTCGCTAACCCGCGCCAAGTGGGAGAGTTTTCGGCTTCGAGCACTCGTATTGAATTGTGGCGTCGACCGTTTTTGCATCCAGAAGGCGATCAAGTCGAACAAAGAGTCATGATCAGCTTCGACAGCAATGGCATCAGTTCGGTCACTCGAGTCTCAGACAAGCGTCAACTTGCCGTATTCCACCTTGAGCCAGTATTGCTCGACCGCATTATTACTGGCGACGGTGAAGACAGGCTGTTTGTGCCGACCGAAGAAATGCCAAAGTCGATCGTGCAGGCGTTACTGCTGGTGGAAGATCGTAGTTTTTATGAACACCATGGTGTGAATCCCTTCGCGATTGCGCGCGCGGCTTTTGTGAACATCAGCGCCGGTCGCACTGTGCAAGGTGGCTCGACGTTAACCCAGCAGTTAGCGAAAAACTTTTTCCTTTCGAGTGAGCGTTCCTTGCTGCGTAAGGTTCGTGAAGCCTTAATGGCGGTCATTATTGATTTTCGTTACAGCAAAGACGAAATCCTCGAAGCGTATCTTAACGAAGTGTATATGGGGCAGGATAAATCCCGCGCCGTCCATGGTATGGGGTTGGCCTCACGTTTCTATTTCGGCCGTCCTATCAGTGAGTTGACTATCTCCCAGCAGGCATTCTTAGTGGCTGCGATTAAGGGACCGTCTTACTACAATCCATGGAAATATCCGGATCGTATTCAAGAACGCCGTGATCTGGTATTGCGCTTGTTAATGGATGCGGGGGATTTAACCACGGCTGAGTACAAAGTGGCGGTAGAGTCACCCTTAGGGATCCGTAATCTCAATAAACCAGCACATCAAAAATTACCTTCTTTCTTCGCCTTGGTAAAACAGGAAGTGAACGAGCGTTATGGCGATGCGTTATTAAAGCAATCTGGGGTGAAAATCTATACCACGCTTGATCCTATGGCCCAAGAAGCCGCCGAAATTGCGGTGACTCAAACCCTCAAAAGCTTAGATAAGAGTAATAAATCATTGCAGATTGGTATGGTCGTGACCGACAAATACACGGGCGGTATTGCGGCTATGGTCGGCGATAAAACCCCAGGATTTGATGGCTTTAACCGCGCGGTTGAAATTCGTCGTCCTATTGGCTCGTTAATTAAGCCTTTTGTGTATGCTACGGCTCTGGCACCTAATAGCCAATTTACCTTAGCGACACCTCTTAAAGATCAACCTATTACCTTAAAAAGCGAGCAAGGTAAGACATGGTCACCACAAAACTTTGATAAGAAGTTCAGTGGTCAGGT
This sequence comes from Shewanella sp. SM95, assembly GCF_025653595.1. Lineage (NCBI taxonomy): Bacteria > Pseudomonadati > Pseudomonadota > Gammaproteobacteria > Alteromonadales > Shewanellaceae > Shewanella > Shewanella sp. SM95. The sequence goes on along the minus strand of NZ_JAKKSE010000008.1, from coordinate 83,374 downwards.
GCCTTTGTTAACGGCATTGAAAAAGTCGATGAACGTACCGACGGTAAATCTTGGGATTGCTGTGGGTGTGGATGCGGTCGCAACAACATTGGCTAAATCGGGTTGGCAGGAACCGTTAAACGAGTATCCCTCCATGTTACTCGGCGCCGTCAATGGCTCGCCATTAATGGTAGCGCAAGTGTACCAAACCTTAGCTGATAGCGGTGTTTACCGTAAGTTAACCACAGTGACCGCTGTGCTAGATTCTGATAAGAACCCATTGCCAGTGACGCGATTGCCTAAAGAGCAAGCTATAGCACCTGAGACAGATTTCTTAATTCAATTTGCTATGCAGCAAGTGGTGAATACGGGAACGGCGACGCGTTTAGGTAATGCCTTCCCTGGCGTTGGACTTGCGGGTAAGACTGGCACCAGTAACGACAGCCGTGACTCTTGGTTTGCGGGCTTTGATGAGCGTAACGTCGCCGCCATTTGGGTTGGTCGTGACGATAACGGCAAAACCAGTTTGTATGGTAGTAGTGGCGCCATGGCCGTGTATCTTGCCTTCTTAAAGGAACGTCCACCTATTAGTCTGCGCTCAATCCCTGTGAACGGCGTAGTGAAGGGCTTTTTTGACCGAGATACAGGTGTGGCTAAGGAATCCACTTGCAGCAATGTCGATGCGCTTCCGGCATTAGCTGCGACCTATCGTCCAGTGAATAACTGCGGCGACCCTTTGCAGTGGTGGCAGAAAATTTTCTAGGTTAATAGGGTCGATAATGGGCCAATAACGCACTTATGCGTTGGATATTAAACCTTTTAGTCAGTAGAACCTGTGCCGATGGAAGTGGTGTGATCGAGGGCAAACTCGGGGCGCTAATCTTCCCTTTGCACGGGACGTTAATCCAAAGTGAGAAATGACATGTTTAAAACCGCTGCCGCTGTGCATATTTTAGTGAAACACAAAGAACAGGCTGAGGATATTGTTAAGCAGCTGAATAATGGTGCTAATTTTGCTGTGCTCGCTAAGCGTTTTTCCTCTTGCCCTTCGGCCAAAAAAGGTGGCGATTTAGGCGAGTTCAAAAAAGGCCAAATGGTGCCACAGTTCGATAAGGTTGCATTTTCAGGTGAATTACTGGTGCCGCATATAGTGAAAACTAAGTTTGGCTGGCATGTGGTTAAAGTGTTGTATCGCACTTAATACCCCCGTAATAAGCGCATCTTCACCGAACGTTATTTTCGACTAATCAAATAGATTGGAAGATTAGGGAGCGATCAGCATGAAATTTAGTTTTAACACTGAAGATGCGAGTCAAGTTTGCGTAGGGGCTTTTGCCCTTGCGGTCCCCGTTGCATTTTCTGAGGAAGCGTGGCATCTCGGTGAGACTTTACCTTTATTGAATATCGGTATGCTTTTTAGTTTATCGCTGCTCTTTCTTGGGGTATTCACCTATCACAGCGTGTTCCAACAGAATATTGCTTCCCGCGTTCCTGTGTTTATTTTTCGTATCGTGGTGGCGTATTTGCTCACTGCCCTCGTGGTTTTCCTCGTGCTGCTTTGCCTCGATAAAGTGCCCTTTTTTGAGGACCCACTAACCTCTATAAAACGGATCATAGTGATCACTATGCCAGCCTCTATGGGCGCTATTGTTGTGGATAGTTTTGATAAGGAATGACACTTTTTCGCTAAATCTCATGACTTTTGTCACTGGTTGATTGCGGTTGTCTTGCGCATACTTATTTCCATGTTCTGACTTTGACATTGATTAAGCGTCATAAGCAGACCTAAATGTTGAGCTTGATAACGATAACGCCAATAGATAAAGGAAATGACTATGAACACTGGTGCCCTCGCTTTACTTATCCCAATACTCGCAATTGTTGGCGGATATGTGGTCGCTATAATGAAAATTCGCAACAAACAAGGTGTGTCGACTCGTGAGCAAGTGGCAGAAAACCAAGCTTTTCAGACCGAGTTAGCCATCCTTCGTCAGCGTATCGAAGTGCTAGAGCAGTTAGCCACTGACGATGGTTTTCAGTTAAAGCGTGAATTTAAAAAGGTCTAACGATTTATTCCTTGGCTTATCGGTGGCTAGGCAATACTTACGTTTTAGATGTTATTTGTTCTGACAAGGTATTGCTCGCCAAACGATAAATGATGTTGAGTTATTCTAAATGAGTCACGAGTGATGAAAACGGTCTTATTTAGCTAACATTTCTGCGGCATTATCGGCTGTTATATGTCGCGTCATCACGCTATAAAGGCTCTATCTTGCATAAAATTCCGCCTAATATCTGCAGAATAAACCTGAAACGTCAACAGATCCTGATACCCCTGTCATTTGTTTGGCTTTACAAATGTGGGCAGGGTGTTACTTTGTACGCCTTACGTGGGTCAAGTCATCGGGTGAGTTTAATACCTAATTTAAGGTAGACTCGTGATAATTTTGTTATCCATCCCTGTATTGAGTTATTACAAATAGAGTTTATATGTTTCTAGCGCCTTATTTTTCTAAGCAAAATCAAGCTATTTCCGTTTCAGCACAACAAGCCAGTGACTTCGCGAAGAAAATTGCGCAGGACTTTAATCCTATCCACGATGTGGGGGCAAAACGCTTTTGCGTACCGGGAGATTTACTGTTTGCCCTAGTATTGACTCAATATGGTTTGAGCCAGAGCATGAAGTTTAGCTTTGCGGGTATGGTGGGTGATAGCGTCGAACTGCAATTCCCTGAACAAGTGAGCGAGAGTTTTTCGATTCGCGATAGTCGTGAAAAAACCTATCTTAATGTCAGCCGTCATGGCGATGTGAGTTGTTGCGATGCGCAGACCGAATCCTTTATTCGTCAATATGTTGCTTTCTCTGGGCATAATTTTATCGATATTCTGATCCCTTTGATGAAACAACATCAAGTGATGATCAACCCAGAACGGCCTTTAGTGATTTACGAAAGTATGTCGTTTGACTTAACCACCCTCGATTTTGTACAAGTGACCTTATCACTCGTTGGCCAAGATTTAAAAATCGACGGTAAACGTGGCGATGTGACATTGCACTTTGAATTACACAGTGGCGACACTTTAGTTGGCACAGGTATAAAAACCTTAGTGATGAGCGGATTACGTGCTTACGATGAGGTTCTTGTACAGCAAATGCGCGCCACCTATGAAGGTCGTAAAACTGATTATTGATTGACGTAAAAGTAATAGGTTGGCGTTTTGTCTTTTAGATAAAGCGCCATGCAATCCTTGATAGCGCGATTAAATGCTAGCAATTAATTGTTATTGACTGATAGCTGCGACACGATTGCTGAGACGTTTTCCGCGCCGCTACGTATTTCTCTCATCACCAATGTTACCTCCGCTAACTGTTGTTTTCCTTCTAGTGCAATACCTTCAACTTCGTTCATCATGCTAGTTGCACTTGTGGTGAGTTGTGTATTTTTAGTGACGACGGCGGCAATCTCACTGGTTGATTTACTGGTTCTGGAAGCAAGCTGCCTTACTTCATCGGCGACAACGGCAAAACCTCGGCCTTGTTCCCCCGCTCGTGCGGCCTCAATTGCGGCATTTAATGCCAGTAAATTAGTTTGATCGGCAATCGAACTAATGGTTGCGACTATGGCTTGAATACTTTGAGATTGTTCATTGAGTTGAGTTATCGCCAAGGTCGCTTTATGGGTTTGCTCGGCAATAGCATTAGAGGTATTTACCGTCGCATTGAGTAAATGTACGCCTTGTTCTGCTTGCTCGACGGTACGTTGTGACGTGGTCAGTGCAATATTGGCGGCTTCACGTACAGCGTGGCTTTGCTCGATCCGCTTGCTGATATCGCTCGCAAATTTAATCACTTTAACCACTTTACCTTGCTCATCCATAATAGGATTGTATGCCGCTTCTAACCAAATCGAATCGCCATAAGCATTTTTGCGTTCAAAGAGACCGCTGCTATATCGACCTTGCTTTAGATCGTCCCAAAAGTGTGGATTTTGTCGATAAAACTCATCAAAACAGAAAATACGATGGTGTTTACCAATAATCTGCTCTTTGCTAAAGCCCATTGTCTTTAAGAAGTTAGTATTGGCTTTCAAAATCGTGCCATCGGTAGTGAATTCAATAATGGCTTGCGAGCGATTCAAGGCATTAAAAATGGCCGCTTGGTCGTCAAGTTGGTGCTTATCTTGGGTGATATCAGCGGCTGTTTTCATTATTTTAACGACTTTACCTGCCTGTTTTATGGGGAAGTAAGTGGCTCTAAGCCAGATCTCTTGGCCATTTTTATTCACTCGTGCAAAATTGCCTTCCTGTGGATGACCTGCTTTTAGATTGCTCCAAAATTGCTGGTAGGTAGCAGAATTACCATAAGCCGCTGAGCAAAATAGTTTGTGATGTTGGCCTACGACTTCATTAAGTGAATAACCTACCGTTTTTAAAAACAACGCATTAGCATCGAGAATTATTCCATCAGGCGTAAATTCTACTGTGGCAATACTGTGCTTAATCGAGTCGATGATCGACTCCGCCTCTTGGCGTTTACTTTCGCTCACTTCTAGGCTTTTACGTAATGAAGAGTTGAACACTGAGATACTCCTGATGAGTCTAACTGACTCAAAAACTGCAGTTCTTTATTGAAAGCTCGATATTTCGAGCTAGATATACTGATAAATATAGCTGTGATTTTAATATGTGGTTTATTTCTATGAAACGCGTGATCCGGATCTATATACCTAAATTGAGTAAAAAAGATCACTATTCCTCGGTTTATTCGCGAATAGGCATAGCTAGAAAGCATTAATGATGCGATTAGACTTAATCAGATTGAATTAAGGCCATAGAAAAAGCTGCCAAAGGGCAGCTTCTTAAGTGTCATCTATGCTCGGCGGTTAGCTTAGTTTTTCAATCTTAGCTGGTAGCCCTTGTCTGGCCGAAGCGCCACTTGCCCAATCCACCAGCGGGTAGCGGCCGTGGCGACTCGGATCAAACAGATTCAAGTCGTTCATATTGATGCCGACTCGGATCAGCGGATTGGCGGCGATTTTAAGGTTGTCGATCACTACGTCCCGCGCGCCGAGTTCCTTATGGCCATAACCGTGTTCGATAGCGATGCAGTCAGGGTGCACTCCGGCAACACATTCCACTAAGGCAATCACGCTGCCGTTGGGCGTGCTGATCTTGACCGTGTCACCTGTGCTGATCCCAAGGCGACTGGCGGTCTTCTCGTTCAGTCGCACTGGATTATTAGGATGCACTTGGCGCAAACGATCCGAGCCAATACTCATAGAGCTCATGGTGTGGGATTTGTAACTACTGATCAGCAAAGGCCATTGTGATTTATTAAACGCCTTATCGAGCGGTGTGCCATTGGCTAAGGCGGGTTGATATAAGCGCGGACAGCCACTCATAAATTCCCCTGTGAGACTGTTACGGCGACTGCCCACTTCAGGATTCCACAGCATCATAGGTTTTGGCCAAACCTTGGTTGGATTACCCACTTCATCCCGTGCACCGCTCATATTCTCAAAGCGGCCGCCGCGGGCAAATAAGTAGCTGACTTTTTTGACTTCATCTGGCTTGAGTCTGGCGTTGAGCTCACTTTGGATACGACCCACACCGCTAAGATACATGTCCTCGGCATTGATATCGGCGACGGCTTGACCCAAATAGGCCACGTTGGCGGCACCATAGAGTGAGTAATCCGCTGCGCGCGTTAACGGATGTAAGCTGCCATCGGCGGCCTTAACGGCATTTTCGCCAAAGCCGGGTAGTGCGAGTTTTATTGCCACTTGGCTTAAGAAAGACTCCATGCACACCACATCACCACTGGCAATTTTTGTGACCCTTGGTTCGACAATCGGCCAGCGACCTGTCGTTTCCTTCGTCAGAGTCCCATGCCACGAAGGGCTCCAACCCCATGACTCGTAAGTTAATGTGTCGGGCACGATATAATCCGATAGCGCCGATGTTTCGTTAATAAAGCTGTCGATACTGATAAACAGTGGCAGTACTTTGGGATCTTTCAGTTGTTCACCAATGGCTTCACCTAGGCCCGCTTGACCATAAATCGGATTGCCCATGTGGTTAATCCATGCTTTGAGTCGATAGGGATAACCGTGCACCGCCGCCGTTAAATGTTCGCCAAGCAAGGGTGATGAAATCGGAAACCAAGGCTCCTTTGCAGGATAAGGCGATTCGCCCGCTTCGACTTTACGGCGATACTCTGAGGTTTTCTCGTAGGGGAATTTAGATCGCGATAGGAATACGCCCTTAGGCTCGACCATGCCGTCAAACTCCTGCAGATTATACCTTGGGCCTTTACCAAAGGCGGGAAAGGAACCGCCGGAAGCTAATGCGCCACCTTTTAAATTGATATTACCTATCATGGCGTTGAGCATCATGATTGCCCACGCGCTATAAAAACCATTAGCGCTCATTGTGCCGCCGTGGGAGATCACCGCAGCCTTAGTGCCATGGCTGGTAAATTTATCCGCGAGGGCGATAATTTGCGCCTCGCTGATATCGCACTCCTTGGCATAGTGTGCCATCTCGAAGCTCTGCGCCGCTTCGCTTAATAGCTGGAAGCTAGATTTAACCGCAATCATTCCCTTAGGTGTGTCGACGCTTTGGTCAACGTCGAGCTTAGCTTTCTGACTTTGGCTAGCCAAAACTATCTTGCCACTCGCGGCATCGACAACCAACTGCGAGTCTTGCTCGCCATAGGCTTTGCCGTCGAAAGGTAAGCCAAGATCGCTGGCAAAGAGATATTGGCCATATCTTGGATGGGTAGGTTCGCTGACGATCAAGAAACCTGCGTTACTGAAGCCACGGTAACCTAATGCTTTTGCGGCATCGACATTGGGCGCACTCAAAAAATCGGCGGCATAGCGCTGGTTATCGATAATCCAGCGCAACATGCCCATAGCGAGTGCCGAGTCGGTGGCGGGGCGGATCGGCAGCCAAGTGTTGTTGCCCGCACAAGGTTGATTCGAAGTATTGGGCAGCATGGGCGACACCACCACATAACTGAAATTGGTGTTATTCACACGCGCGTTAGCCAATTGTCTTGCTTGGCGTTTAAAGGGATTGCCCGATTGCTGCGGTGAAGTGCCGATAAAGAGTAAAAATTCGCTATGGTCCCAATCGGGTTTCAAGTGGGCGTATTTTTTCAAATCATCCAATAAAGCGCCTGCTCCGGCGCGGTAGGTAAATCCACAGTAAGCGCCGTGGTTGGCAAAGTTTCGGGTGCCAAAGCTGTTGAAGGTAAAACGTTTGATAATGGCATCGCGGCCTTCATCGGAGGCGTTTGAGACCAGTAACTGATTAGCTTTAGGGCCGTATTCTGGATTATTGGTATCGAGTGGCGTGGCGATATCACGAATCGCTCTTAAGCCTTCGACTTGCCCCTCACCAAATAAATCACCACCTTCGACGACTTCATTCAGCAATTGCTCAAAGTTAATGCTCTGCCATTGGCCGCTGCCGCGCTTACCCACGCGTTTAAGGCATTGGGTGACGCGATGTGGGCTATCTAATTGTTCTAGCATGGCATTACCGCGGGCGCAGGCGGTGGAACGTCCTTGCAGACCCTGTTCTTGAAAGGCGCTAAGCCCAACAAAGGCGGTTTTGATCGGCGTATCGAAATCGATATGTTCCCGCGATGACAACGGATGATAAGGATTACCGCTGATACGGATGATTTTATCGGTTTTTTGATCGATACGAGCGCGCACGCCGCATTTGGTCCAGCAACCTAAGCACATAGTATTGGCGATGCGTTGATCGTCATTGCTGATTAACTGGCCTGACTGTAAATCGACTTTGTATTCAGGTGCTAAGGAATTGCCATGCAGCGGATCTTGGGTTGGTTTTCCTGAGGTACCATTGACGACACCTTTACCTATTTGCGCTAATGTATGGCTATAACCCGCGGCAAATAATCCCACACCACCCGTTACAGCGGCCCCTTTGATAAAACGACGTTTACTCTTATCCATGATGGACTCCTTAATTCTGTAAACTAATTGGGTGCTCAGCGAGCAAGTTTTGCCGCAGGCGTGTGGCGAATAAGTTCGGAGACCAGCGCCATTAATGCTAACCAAAGGCCGAAGGTCCCAGCTATGCCTAATAGCCCTTCGGGTCCCCAAGGCAGTTGATAGAGATAAGTCCCCGCGCCGTATTTAGGATCGGTTTGCGCTTGAATTAGCACTATCCAGCGAAATCCCCACGCAAGGTGAATGGCCGTGAGGCTGACGATTAGCATTGCCATATTGGGTAAGTGACAAATGGCGAGCATCAGTGCCAGCAAGGCGAGTGTGACCAGTACCCAAATCGCAGCAAGTTGCCAGCTTGGGCTGGTTTCAAGCAATAATGCGGCTTCGGGGGCCGAGCCCTTATCGAATAACGCCCAGCCGATAAGGCATAGGGCGAACAGACCAAAGCTGGCTCTTACCCAGAGTAATAGGCTGTCTTGGGTGCGCTGTTGGTAGCCCTTTAATAGTCGATTCAGTACCACCAAAGTGCCGCAGGCGGCGAGCAGGGCACTCATTGCCATCAAAGGTGGCAGCCAATAGGTATGCCATAGTGGCCGCGCCTTAATGGCCATGGTTTCCATGCCAGTGTAGAGGGCGATACTGCAGGCACTCAGGGCCGTGAACAGTGCGATCGGCTTGATGAATTTGTCACTGTTCCAATCACCGAATCTCAATAATTGGCCTATTTTATTCACCCAATCTGAGTCTTGATTCGTGGTGTGCTTAGGCAGATATTGACGCAGTAGCAGCCAAGCAAACACTGCGCTGGTGCCCGAGAATACGGGTAGTAAAAAGGCGCCATACCACATCCAAGAATCAGGGCGAACTTGCGCATAAAAATGCCAAGCCCGCAGCGGTTGGTGTAAATCGGCGAGTAAGGCGATAGGGGCGACTATGCCTGCTGTTAACATTAAACAGGCGCAGAGCTTCAGCAATCTGTCATCGGGTTTGGGTTGGCTGAACAAATGTATTGTCGCTACCCATACGCTGGCGTAGGCGAGCCCCATCATAAAAAAGTATTGCACTGCCCAAGGTAGCCAAGTAATGGCGATATCTGGGGTAAAGATTTCTTTAATGACCATGGTGGATCTCCTCGCCAGTATCGGTAAGTAAGGTTCTAACGGGGGCTTGGCCGCTAATCTTGTCCTCAAAAGCGCTGCTCATGCCGATGTAGAACACCCGTGGCGCAGTGTTGGCCGTCGGTTTGAGCACCTTGATATCGGTTTTGTTGGCGGCGAGCAGTTGGCTTATCTGGCTGTTGGGATTATTTAGATCGCCAATCACACGGGCTTCTCCTACGCAGGTTTCGACACAGGCGGGCAGTAACCCTGCATCTAACCTGTGGGCGCAGAAGGTACATTTGTCGGCGGTATTGGTGTCGTGGTTGATAAAGCGCGCATCATAGGGGCAGGCTTGTACGCAATAGCCACAGCCAACACACCATTCATTATTGACGACCACTATGCCGTCCTTGCGCTGGAAGGTTGCGCCCGTAGGACAAACTGGGATGCAGGGTGGGTTTTCGCAGTGATTACAAAGTCTTGGTAGCATTAAAAACGCAGGCGGAGTGGTATCTTCCTGCTGCGAGACTTCATACTGCTGCACTGTGGTGCGAAATTGCCCGAGGGGCGGTTGATTCTCGATAGTGCAAGCGACGGTACAGGCTTGGCAGCCCACACAGCGGCGTAGATCGATCACCATACCGTAACGTTTACCCACTTGGTCTTCGCTGGCACTGTGCATTTGAGGGCTGCGCTTATCATCCTGTGCATACACTTGCACGACAGGGATGAGTGCGGCGCCAACACTGACGCTGGCCATTTTGCCGAGAAACTGACGTTTACTCTTGTCCATACAGATTTCCTTCACTACTTGCAGATGGCGAATAAACTGGCTCATAGACCTAGAGTTAAGGTTTATGGCGAGGTTTACAGGCATTCTGTAAAAGGGGAGGCGGCATAACTATAGTGGTTTTCCACATATCGGGTGTGGACTTGATCTAGCGCAACAAATATCCGTTAGAATAGCCTTCAAAATGCTAGGGTTTTATTTTTTGTTACTTGAGTTTGGCCTTTTCTTAGCTTGAGTTGGACTTGATTTTAGTGTGAGTGACTGGGGATAAAGGATTGCACTTCATGTTATTGAGGATGATGAAAACTGTGTTTCGCTTCGCTGTATCGGTCAAGTGGCCGTTATCGATTCTGAGCACTCCACATTCCGTGGCAATACCGAGGAAAAGGCCAAGGAACGCAGTGTTATTCCTATGCTTGCTGGCTTCAGTTAAGGTGTTTGCTGCGGAGCCACTGAATCAAAGTGCGCATTCGGGCTTAACTGACCCTGAGATTGTTGCTCAAGTTGCTATCGAAGAGCCCAGTTATCAAGTAGTCGATGTTGGCGTGTTAGCCATCCGCGGTTATAAGGCAACCATCAACCGCTGGCAACCTTTGATGGGGTGGCTCGAAACCCAAATTCCCAACAGTTACTTTAGGTTACACCCTCTTACCCTCGATGAGCTAGCTAAGGGCGTTGAAACCCAAGGGCTCGATTTTGTGATCACCAACCCAGGGCAATCCGTGTTGCTGGCGCGGCAATATTCCCTTACTTGGTTGGCGACCCTGCGCAGTCCGTTAAATAATGGCGCGGCAATGCAAGTGGGTTCGGCGCTGGTGGTGCGCGCCGATTCGCCCTATCAAACCTTAGCTGATCTCAAGGGGCGTCGGCTCGGGATCGTATCGAAAAATGCCTTTGGTGGTTACTTGACCTTAGTGTACGAAGCGCAGCTAAAGGGCATAGATTTGCCTCGCTTTGTGGGAGAGATCATTCCGCTGGGGTTCCCGCTAGATAACTTGATTTATCAGTTAGATGATCAAAAAAGTGGTGATGATGCGGCGAAAGATAATCGACTGGATGCGGCTGTGGTGCCTGTGTGTCAGCTTGAGCAGATGCAGGCAGAAGGGCTGATTAACATCGCCCATTATCGAGTGCTCGATAATCAAGCGCCTGCGGGATTTAATTGCCAAGTCTCGACCCACCTTTATCCCAACTGGTCTATGGCAAAGACCAATCGCGCTTCCCAGTCTCTGGCTAAAAGTGTGACTCAAGCTTTGCTGGCGCTGCCCGAAGATCATCTCGCCGCTAAGTCTGCCGATTCTGCGGGCTGGACCACGGCCGTGAGTCAGCTTGCGATCGATCAACTGCTTAAAGATCTCGATATGCATCCTTTGCAGGCACCATGGTGGCAAAGGGCGTGGCAGTGGATCAAGCTACATCAACAATGGGCTTGGCTTGTTTTGGGGATTTTGGTTTTACTCAATGTGTATCATTTTTGGCTTGAATACCACTTTAGTCGCCGCGGCCGTGAGTTGATTAACACTCAGCGTCAGCTCAATGAAAACCGTGCGTTACTGGAACATGCACAGCGTATTGCTATCGCGGGTGAGCTTGGCGCGAGTCTCTCCCATGAACTCAATCAACCTTTGGCGGCGATTGGCCATTATTGTCATGGCGCCGAAGTGCGATTACAGCGGGGGACTAGCCCTGAGGAGTTGCAATCTGTATTGGCGCTGATCCAGCAGGAAGTCACACGTGCCGACAATATTATCAGTCGCTTACGTAATTTATTGAAGAAGCGACCTGTGTCGAAACAGCCTTTGTATTTACATGAGTTGGTCAATGATACTGTGCCGCTGCTCGCCTATGAGTTTGAACAACATCAGATAAACCTTGCCGTCAATGTGAATGGTGAACCCTATTTACAGTCCCTCGATGAAGTTGGCATGCAGCAGTTGTTGCTTAACTTGCTGAAAAATGCCTTTGACGCCTGCGTTCAGCGGTTAGAGCTTGAATCCAGTGGCACCGAACAGAGCATCACGCAAAAGCCATACACACCTACGATCGATATCGATCTTCGCTATCAAGAATGTACGCTCTTGCTGACAGTCACAGATAATGGCACAGGGTTAACCGAAGAGACCAGTCTGCTGATGCAAGCATTTTATTCCACTAAATCAGAGGGGTTAGGTTTAGGCTTAGTGATTTGCCGTGATATTGCCGAGAGCCATGGTGGTACGTTTAGCTTAGAAAGTGCTATGGGTGGCGGTTGCCAAGCGCAGGTGGCTATACCGCGTAAATCTGAACCCAATGGAGCACAATAATGAGTCTTGCCTTACCTGTGTATTTAATCGATGACGATGACTCAGTGCGTCGTTCTTTGCGTTTTATGCTTGAAAGTTATGGCCTTAAGATCACCGACTTTGATAGTGCCGAAGCCTTTTTTACCACAGTTGACTTAACACTACCGGGTTGTGTGCTGGTCGATGTGCGTATGCCGGGTTTGAGTGGTCAGCAGTTGCATCTTGAATTAGTGGCAAAAAATAGTCCGCTAGCGGTGATTTATCTCACCGGCCATGGCGATGTGCCAATGGCGGTAGATGCGCTTAAATTAGGTGCGGTGGATTTTTTCCAAAAGCCCGCCGATGGCGCTAAGTTAGCCGAAGCGGTTGTCAAAGCGTTGGAACATACCAAGGCGCATCATCAAGACAATCAGTATCTTGAGACTTATCAAGCGCTCACGCCAAGGGAGCGGGAAATACTCAACCTGATTGCCCAAGGACTGAAGAACCAAGAGATCGCCGATAGTCTCTGTATTGCCATGCGCACGGTTGAGATCCACCGTGCCAATTTGATGAAAGGCATGCAAGTGGGATCGCTGGCGGAAATGATGCTGATCTACAGTCGGATTGCCGAACGCCTGCGTCTCGAATAAATCCGCTGGAATTTACCTTTTATCGCGCTAATTGCCGCTTTGTTAGCCGCCTATTTTGGTTAAGTTGTCGTATCATTGGCCGTTTGATTTGAGCCTAGCTATAGGGTTATGTTTTTGCTGAGCAATGGGCTGAGATGTGAGCTAAGGCATTAGTGCATCGCCGCTTAATTGCCAATACACTGTGATTGCCTTATTTTAGGGGCACTATTTTAGGCCACGATTTTTAACATCACTTTTTAGTCACTTTTTTAAAGTGTTTATTTACAGTGACGATTTTAATGTCAGTGGCCCTCTTGGATTGTTTTCTCTTATTTGTGTAGAAGCTTCTGCAGCTTAGATAAGACTCTCCTGTTTGCATAAGGAATGAAATGGCAAGCTTGATTCGTATTGTGCTGATTGATACGCACCTTCCGGGCGTGGTGGAACTCGCCCTTAATGGTCATACCAACATTTGTGGTACTAACGCCTCGGGTAAAACGACATTACAACGTCTAGTCCCTGTTTTTTATGGCGAATACCCAAGCCGAGTGGTGCCTTCGACCCGCGACAGTTTCGAGCGTTGGTATTTGCCACACGATTCAAGCTACATCATTTACGAATATCAAAAGGCCGATGGCTTACTGTACCAAGCCGTGCTGGCCTCTGCGGGCGATGGTAAGGGCGTTAACTATCGCTTTATCGCTAAAGGTTTTGAGCTAAGCGATTATATTAAATCGCAAAATGGCGACACTATTCTGTGCCACACCATGGCGGAATTAGGCCGTGATTTAAAACGTGCCGGCATCGCGACCACTAATTTGCTTAATACCCGTGAATATCGCGCCATTATTCAAAACGATCGCACCCTATTAAGCACGGGCAGTAACCGTAGTGAACTACGCGGTTATGCACGCCAATTTGCCCTGTGTGAGGGGGAGCATTCCCTGCGCCACATCGAAAAACTCGCTAAAGCGGTGCACTCCAAAGAAGGCAAGATGGAGACGGTCAAATCCATGATCGCCGCCATTTTAGAGGAAGATGGGGTTAATCCGCCCAGCTCACGTTTGAATCCGCAGCGCGTTGAAGCGTGGATCCGTGAAAGCCAACTTATCCAAGGCTTTGAAGTTATTCGTCCTGAGTTTGAGAAACTCGAGCAAGAATTTAACCAACTGCTCAGCGCCGAACTGCGTTTATCGAGTTTATCCCGCGGTTATCGCAACGATGAAACCTTAGAAGCCGATCGCCAAGATATTCAGCAAACCTTATCTAAAGAGCTGAATTTAAAGCTCAGATTGCTTGATGATGAATGGAAAGAGCAGCGCGATGAGCTCAATCTCGATTTATCAGCAGCTAAGGGCGATGTGGCAAAGTGCGAGTATGAGCTCGATGCTATTGAAGATCAGCACGCTGCCTTTTTAGATGCCAACATAGAGCAAGCCAAGGCCGATCTTGAGATGCTGCCAAACTGGCGCACTGATGTTGAAAACCTAAGTGAACGCCATAAGCTGCAAACCGAGAAGCACCAAGACATTGAGGCGGCGTACAATGCCCGTCGCAGTAAGATTGGCGAGCAGTTAAACCGCGAGCTTGAAGGCCTGCATAGCGACCAAGACAAGCAGCGTGAAGCCCGCGATAAACAACGTGAAGTGGCGCGCACCGATATTGACGCCCTAGAGCTGCAATGGCGCAACCAAATGGATGCGGGCAAGGCCAGCTTTAGCGAGCAGGAATACCAATTCAAACTCACTGCCGCGGAGCTTAAATTGCGTGTCGATGGCGTGACTTACACCGAAGAAGAAAAGCTAAGCCTAGCAATTTTCGACGAACGTATTCACCGCGCCGACGAAGAACAAGAAAGCTGCAATGCCAAGGTCGAACGCTTAAGCAGCGATGAGCGCAAGCTCAGAGCTAAACGCGATCAAGCCAACGAAGCCTTGCGTATCGCCACCTTAAGGGTGAATGAGCGTCAAACTGCGCTGGATGAACTGCACCATATGCTGTTCCCGCAATCCCACACCCTATTGGAGTTTCTGCGTAAAGAATCCCAAGGCTGGGAGCAAAGTTTAGGGAAAGTGATCGCACCTGAACTACTGCATCGCACTGATTTACATCCAAGCTTAGTGACTGAATCGAGCGAAGCTTTCTTTGGCGTGCATTTAGATCTTAAAGCGATCGATGTGCCTGAATATGCCGCCTCTGAACAAGAGCTGCGTATTCGGTTAAGCAAAGCCGAAGAAGCCCACACTAGTGCCCAAGAAATGCAGGCCGAGGCCGAATCTCAGCTGGTGGCCATTAATGGCGAGTTGGATAATCTTAGCCGTGAACTGACCTTTGCCCGCACGGCGTACAAAAATAGCCGTGACGATCTGCGTCGCCTATTTGATGAAAAGCGCAGCGAGCAAGAGAAAATCAACAAAGCATTGAGCGAGCGCAAAGCCCATGCGGGACAAAGACTGACTCAACTCGATGGTGAGCTAAAACAACTTAAACATCAGCACGAACTCTGGCTCGAAGATCAAAAAGAGCAAGCGCTAGAAGCGCGCATGGAAAAGAATGCCTA
Organism: Shewanella sp. SM95; assembly: GCF_025653595.1. Taxonomy (NCBI): domain Bacteria; kingdom Pseudomonadati; phylum Pseudomonadota; class Gammaproteobacteria; order Alteromonadales; family Shewanellaceae; genus Shewanella; species Shewanella sp. SM95. The sequence goes on along the minus strand of NZ_JAKKSE010000008.1, from coordinate 68,064 downwards.
TTGGCAGGAAGTCATCGGCGCGCTCGACAATCAACTCGGCCAAATTAAAGCGACCATTGAAGGGCGCCGTGAAAGTGCCAAAATCGAGCAGAAAGCCTGCGAGACTTGGTACAAAAACGAGCTTAAATCCCGTGGTGTGGATGAGGATAATATCCTCAAACTCAAGCAACAAATTCGTGATTTAGAAACCAAAATCAGCCGCGCCGAGCAGCGTCGCAGCGACGTACTGCGCTTCGACGATTGGTATCAACACACTTGGCTTGCGCGCAAACCTAAACTGCAAACTCAGCTTAGCGATGTGAAGCGCGCGGTATCGGAAATCGATCAACAGCTTAAGGCGAAAACTCAGGATGTTAAGGCCCGTCGTCAACAACTTGAAACTGAGCGTAAAGCGTCCGATGCGGCGCAGGTTGAAGCCTCTGAAAACTTAACTAAATTACGTGCCGTAATGCGTAAACTCGCCGAGCTTAAGTTGCCAACCAATAACGAAGAAGCCCAAGGCAGCCTAGGCGAGCGTCTGCGCCAAGGTGAAGATTTGCTGCTGAAACGCGATTACCTGATGGGTTCGGTGAAGCAATATGTAGAGCATTTCGACTCAGTGATCGCCAGCAAGTCAGGTTCGGGCCTTGCTGAAACCTGGGAGCGTGCCCGCGAAGAATCGAGCTTTATCAACGACAAAGGTATTCGCCTGCTGGATTACCGTAAGTTAGTGCCACAGCTTGAGCAATTGCTGAACGTGATAGTGCCGCAATCGATTACCGCGCTGCGTGAGCAGGGGCGGATTTTTGGTGTCGACTTAACCGCTTTCTACGATGTGTTAGCCGATATCGACCGCCGCATTGCCTCCCAAAGTGCGCGTATTACCCGCGAAGTGGGCGAAGAGTTATTCCTCGATGGCGTGTCTGAATCGGCTGTGCGTATTCGCTCGCGCATCAGTGAGTTAGAGTTCTGGCCTGAGCTTGAACAGTTCGTCAAAGCCTTTAAACATTGGAAAGCCGATGGCTTTAATGGCTTGCCCGATGAGGATTACACCAACAGCATGCGCCGCGCCTTAGACATTATCGGTCGCGCCGCATTAACGGGGGGCATCTCTAAGTTGCTGGAAATCGAGCTGCGCCTCAAAGAAGGTAACAGCGATTTGATTATCCGCACCGACAGACAGCTTAACGAATCCTCAAGTCACGGTATGGCGTATCTGATTTTGTGTAAGTTCTTGTTGGCATTCACGCGCTTGCTGCGTGGACGCGCCGATGTGACCATTCACTGGCCAATTGATGAGTTGGGCACTTTGCACCATACCAACGTGAAGAAGATTTTTGACGCCTGCGAAAATAACAATATTTGTGTGCTGGGCGCCTTCCCGAACCCTGAGTCTGAGGTGCTGAACTTGTTCGCCAACCGTTACATTATCAACAAACAAACTAAGAAGTTGCAGGTGGTAAAACCTAAGGTCAATCCAATTGCAGACATGTTGAATAAGCGTTTGTCGAAGGAGGCCATCTAATGAGTGATGCAACCCAAACCGTATTAGTTGGCACTGGTGCTTTGATTGAGCTGTTACTCAAGGGCGAGTTTATTTGCCGCACCACTAATGAAGAAGGCTGGCGCGCCCTTAAAAATAGCAGTACCCGCGAGCGGGTTGAAGCCTACTTAAACCAGATCAACCGTACCGTGGCGTCTGCCGCCGAAGGTGATGTGTTCTTCTGCGGTTATTTGCAGCTCGGCGATGCCGAACGTAAAGTGATTTCATCGCAGTTTAAAGATATCTGTCAGGCATTGATCCCGCTGGTGGAATGGTTGGTATTAGTGCAAGAAGCCAGTGGTCAAGATGCGCCGCTGAGCGAAGGTGCGCCCGTGCGTTTAACCGAGCTGCAAAGCCGCATCGAAGACACGCCGGCGTTTCGTGAGCAGTTAGCCAAACTCAGCCAATATCGTTTATTTGGCTCGACCAGTACCAACAGCGATGCGCAAATCAAATTAGTCTTCAAACGATTAGTCGAACTCGGCTATTTAGTGCGCCCCAATGCGGAGAAGCAAATCTATATCGCCACGGGCAAGCTGGATTATTTGTATGAAGTCATTCGGTTTATCGACGAAACTGAAGGTTTAAGCCTAGAAGCGCAGGCGGAAACAGCGACCCAGCGGGACTTAATCTAATGTTGGCACTGTTAAACCTAGGTAAAAGCTGTGACCAAGGAGGCCATGATGAGCAGTAACTTACATCAGGCTGGTGTGAAACTGCTCAAGCAGTTAGGTCGCCATGCTGACATTATTATGGATACCTATTTGGCGGGCTCTCTTAACGAGGATGCGCACGATCCAAGCGTGGTCGAAAAGCTTAAACAGGCAGGGATTTTATGGCGGCCAGAGCCAGATCAGGAGCTGCGGCTTAAGCGTTCTGTGCGTGCCTTACTCGAAGAAGGTTTAAGTGATGAGCGCAATCGTCAAATCGACTCTAATGTCGGTTCGGCCTTAGCGACCATTAAAACCTTGGCCGACCACTATAAAGAGGCGCGTCATAGCTCAGACTACAGCGCCGCCGAGGCCTATTTATCAGATTTAAGCGAACATGTTTATAGTTTCGCTGACAGTCTGCGTTATTCGATCCGTGTGCTCTGGGGCCGGATCAATAACGAGTTCGGTTACGTTGGTACGATCAACGCTAAGATCCGCGAAAACGAATTAGCCCAAAGCCAAGTGTCTGAATTGCTTAATGGCTTAGAGATGTTCCAGTTTAGTGAGCTAGGCGAAATCGCTGGCGATATCCGTGAACTGCGCAAGCTCTTAGTGACGACTTTGCAGGAAACCATGAGCGACTGCGCCCAGGAACTGAGCGTAGTGCAGGGGCGTTTACTCGAACTCTTAGGCCGCTTCAGACAAATCCGTGGGCGTACCCGTTTGCTCAAGGGCTGGTTGCTCTACACAGACTTGCATCCGGATTATCGGCCTGCGGACCATGTGTCCCACAAGGAAATCCCGAGTCTATTCAATCGCGCTGAAATCTTGCTCGCGCCTGCTGCGGTAGATGTGCATAACGCCAGCCAAGAACTGGAGTTGATGGGTATAGTCGCGCACATTAAAGCTATCAGCCGTCATCCCGTGATTGCGGCGGTTCGTGAGCATGATGTGTCCGTTTCTATCACCCAAAGTGAAGACTTTGATGTGCCGGATAATCCGCTTAAACAAGCGGTGGATGAGTATTTCGTCGATGTGATTGAGTCTGGCCTGCGTCAATCGGCGCTGGAGTATCTGGCGGATAAAGCGCTGCCTTGGGACGCCGAAAGCTGGATTTATCAAGTGATTGGTGGCTACGAAGGTCTGCCCGATGAACACAAAGCGTATTTTGAGCTTGAGCCATTGGGTGAACCGCATCCCATCTATAGCGGCAACTTTATTATTCGCGATGTTGAGTTATGGCTCGCCTAGGCCAGCAACAATTACAATTGTTGGAGAACGCTTTTATTAAGCGTTCTCCCAAGGTTAAGCTCACGGCTAACTGGCGTGCGATTCATCGCGAGTTAGAAGTGGGTGAGTTAGACGAGTCTGAAAAGTATCTGTGTTTTGCGCCCAAAGATTTCGAACTGCTAAGGCAAAGCGTGTTGGCGTTAATGGGGCTTGATTTAAGGCAGCTTGATTTTAATGTCGATCGCATGTCGATGTCCGCCAAAAGTCACGATGAAAAGCTCGCTAAGATCCGCCCTGAAGCCGAATACGTTTTGATGAAGTATCTGGGTTTTGAATCTTCACCAACTGGGATTTCAACACGCACATCACTGCGTATTCCTTTGGATGAAGCACAAAAGCATTGCCATGAACTCAATGTCGCAGCCATCCTAGTGATTGAAAACTTAGATGTATTTGATGTTATCCATCAAGCGCGTTTGCCACAGGATTTAACTCATGTGATGGTTATCTACCGAGGTAGCGGTCATCATTCCCCGATTGGCGTGCGGCATTTTTTGCAAGCGATGGCAGATAAATTACCGATCATTGCCTTTACCGACTTAGATCCCGCAGGGCTACAAATCGCCCATACCTTAATGGGTGTGACCCATTGCCTTGTGCCACAACTTGCGCTGACAGCACCTGCTGAGTTATTGGCAATAGCACAAATTAATTCTACTGATGATTTCGACAAGCAAGCGAAACAGGCTAAGTATTTGCAAAATGCCGAGTTAAAGCATTGGCAAAAATTAGCCGTTTGGCTAAATCAACACCGTATTAGTATTAAACAGCAACACCTGCTGGCTCACGGACTTGAACTAGTGTTAGTGCCATATATTTAGTTGTCATCCATTTCATCTCTCTGCTTTATTGTAATTGGCTGGTTTTAAATCCTGTTATAAATTTAAATTCAGTTATTAAGTCTGAGTTTTATCTGGCCATTGTTTCTTATATGTTTAATTTGATGTTATTTGGTTTTTATTTTGTTTGTTTATACTGATTTAAATATATTTTGTTAGTGCTTAAATATTGTGCTGATAAATTTTTTATGATTTAAAATCAGTTTATTACTGTTTTTCTGTGATGGTGTTAACTTAATTCAAGATGAAAAAATGAAATTTATTCATTGAATTAACGGCTAGCATGTTTCACTATCCCCGCCTGAGCCAAAAATGGATTGGCAATTGTGCTCATCATGGAAGATGAATAACAAATAAATGACCTTTCTGGGGAAATCACAAGCATGATGAAATCACTTTCGACGCGGATCTTTATTGGTCTGTTTGCCGGCCTTATTTTCGGCACAATAGTGCAATACTTCTTAAACGATATCGGTTTTTTCTCGGGTAATTTAGTCGAGCTTGCCGGTGGCGTTGGTACTATGTTCGTTAATATGATCATGATGCTGGTGGTGCCACTCGTGTTTGTGAGCATCGTTTGTGGTGTCTGTGAGCTGCAAGATCTCAAAAGTTTTGGCCGCTTGGGCGGTAAGACCTTCGGTTTTTATATCATCAATACTGTCGTCGCAATCGCGACCGCATTATTCGTGGTGCTGCTACTCGAACCCGGTAAAGGTGTAGATATGAGCAGTACGGATGGCGTAGCGATTACAGCAACTGAATTGCCAAGCCTGATGGCGCTGGTGATCGACATAGTCCCACGTAATCCTGTGACGGCTTTTATGTCGGGCAATATGCTACAAGTGATCTTTATGGCCTTGTTACTTGGCGGTGTGATTAAGTCCCTAGGGGAGCATGTTGCAGGTGCTGTCCAAGGTTTTCAAACAGCCAATAGAATCATGATGAAACTGATTTCTGTGGTGATGAGTCTTGCGCCCTATGGTGTATTTGCCTTGATGTTTAAACTCGGCGCGACCTTAGATGCAGGTGTGTTTATGAGTGTAGTTGAGTATATGGTGCTGATCCTCGCGCTGTTGCTACTGTGGATTTTTGTGGTTTATCCTATGGCAGTGGGGGTATTTACTCCTATTTCAGCCAAAACCTTCCGCGAGAAGACCCAAGAGCAAGTGCTGTTTTCACTCTCGACTGCAAGCTCAAATGCGACTATTCCTGTGACCATGCGTACTTTAACGGACAAGTTAGGCGTGAACCGTGCTGTTGCTGGTTTTGGCGTACCGCTGGGTGCAACCATGAACATGGGCGGTGTGGCGATTTATATCACTATTGCGATTTTCTTTGTTGCCAACGCCTTTGGCATGCCCATTACCTCTGAGCAATTGCCTTCGCTGTTATTTAGTGTCTTCCTATTATCTGTCGGTGCGGGTGGTGTGCCCGGTGGCGGCATGGTGATGATAGGTGTGTTAATCCATCAAATGGGTTTACCGATAGAAGCCTTTGCCATAGTGGCGGCCTTAGATCGGATTATTGATATGGTGCTGACATCCTGTAACGTGGTTGGTGATACTGCGGTGTTGACCATAGTGGATCAAACCGAGAAAGTGCATCAGCTTGAGTCGGCGAAGAGTTAATGTGCCATTAAGTCGTATTCTATAAAAACAAAAGCCACTGAAAACAGTGGCTTTTTTTATGAACTTATATAGGCCTAGGTGCCTATTGGACACAATCTTGTTTCAGCTTAGCAACTGCATCGGCAAAGCCTACGGCGACTATGTTTGAGCTAGTGTATTTACTTGATCTGAAGGAAATGGCTTCAAGGTGTAAGTTTGGAGATTGGATCGTACTTAAACTTTTCCACAGGTCTGAATTAGTTTTGTTCCCGCTGCTGAAATTCATCAGTGAGCCAGTGCCATGCAATTTCAGTTTAGTTTGTTCGCCACTGGTAATGATGAGTACGCTAGGATCCCCATAAAATGCAAAGGATTCCGACATAGTGACATTAATGCTAGGTTGTAGATCTCCAACGGAACAGGCCAAGGTTAATTTGAGATTTTTATCGATAAAATCGATGTTATGACTCTTCAGTGGTATTCCTTCTGCGTTTAGAGTTGAGGCCAAATCTTCCTTGGCATGGGCGTAGCCAATATGGCTGACGAGCATGAGAGCCAGTAACTGTGTTTTCACTTTACTACCTTGCGATTACAGGGATGTTTATTTGCAAATAGATGCATTGGTGACGAGTTTGTCAAAAAGGTGGCGATTATAGATTTTTTTGACACCTTTGGGTAAGTATTTTTAATAGATTTAAACCGTATGACTGATATCCAAATATTTAACACAACAAGTGAAAGAATAGATATTACAAATAGCTGTATTAGGATTTAAATAAGTACTGATTAATGAGTCAACAAGGTGAAAATAAAGTTAGGATGTGTGGGATCAGTCACGCGTTAAATAATGGGAATGATGTTCCTATTAAGCTTGCTTTACGGTTTAACTTTGTAAAAAGCCACTCAAAAGAGTGGCTTTTTAATTTAGCAGAAACGAATAAAACGTTATCTTCGATTAGGTTTTGCTCTCAAAACCATCCACAGCGTTAACACCGTGATCGCTCCACTTATAAGGCTTGAACTTGCTACTTACCAGTGCGAGTCATTTTATCCAGATAGCCCATGGCAAAGGCTGATAATACAAAGGTGATGTGTATTAACAGATACCACATGATTTTGTCGTTATCGATATTCTTCACATCCATAAAGATTTTCAGTAGGTGAATAGACGAAATCGCCACAATCGACGCCGCCACTTTGTTTTTCAGTGAGCCAGAATCTAATTTACCCAGCCAACTTAGCTTCTCACTGTCTTCGCCCACATCCAGCTGCGAGACGAAATTCTCATAGCCAGAAAACATCACCATCACAATCAGGCCGCCCACGAGGGTGATATCAATCAAGGACAGGGTCACCAGCACTAAATCCACTTCAGTCATCTCAAAAATGATCGGCAGAATATGGAAGATCTCTTGGAAGAATTTAATGCCTAAGCCCAATAAAACAAAGCTGAGTCCCAAATAAATTGGCGCCATAATCCAGCGCGATGCATACATTAATTTTTCAAATATTTGTTCCATAATCCATTAAACCCTTTATCTAAAATGCGGTAAAAAAATCGAGTCACTAATGATTAAAACAGTAACATAATGCACTTTATGCGCGCTATTACCCAATCACAATGGCGTGAGTTATATGCTGTTATTGTGTTTTTTTTGTAACCTCTGTGGTTATTTAAACCCTATGTTAGGTGTTAGTAGCGCCACATCGTTTAATTTGCACTGCCTTTGATATGTCTGAACGTCGCTTTTTTCAACCTAATACCAAGTAAATTCAGCCATGGATGATCATTTTTCTTGGCATTTTAGGGCTTTGATGAAGGAAGTGACATTTGTCATCCTAGATTGCTGACAACTCACACTGCCGTGATGGACATTTTACGCAGATACTTAAGTCATCTAAACAAGGAGGCTTAATCATGCAACATAAATCACTGGACCAACAATTAATCGAATACCGTCAACAACGTGCTTTAGCTATGCCTTTATCCGGCATGATTGTGTGGAGCTTACTGTTTATATTGAGCTTTGTATTACCTCCTTCGCAGTTGGTTATGGCTGTCTTTATCGGTACTGGTTCTATTATCTACCTTGCCATGGGTATTTCGCGGCTGACGGGCGAGAATATCTCGTTTAAGAAAAGCGCTGAGCGTAATTGGTTTGAGACGGTGTTTCTCGCTGCGATGGGGATGAGTTTTTTAACCTTTAGCATCAGTATTCCCTTTTTTATGGAAAATTATCTGGCTTTGCCTTTCGCCCTTGCGGTGCAAACAGGTTTAATGTGGTTAGTCCACGGTGTTTTAGCTGCGCAAAAGGTGGCCATAATGCATGCGATAGTGCGCACCTTAGCCTGTGTGGCAGCTTTCATGCTCTGGCCCGAGCTGAGCTTTCAAATTCAGCCTCTAATCGTGGTGTTTTGTTATGGTTTTTCAATTCCCGTGATGCAGCGCCGTTGGAAGATTCAGCAAAATCTGTGTGCTAGCAATTAGTGGGTTATTTTTGGGTTATTGTGTAGATTTTGGCTTTGCGGCCTAATGGCCGAGGTGAATCAAAGTCGTGGGGCTTCACACCTGACGCTTAATCAAGAGTCTAACAAGGTGATCTCGCCCCTAAATGCCACTAGATCGATTTGTATGTCTGCCAGCGCACAGAGCTCAAACTGGTGTTATTGCATTATGGTTATTACCCTGCACTTTTTGCAGTGTGAAGGAGCTTATAATGCAAACCATGAAACTTACGTTCGTTACCGCTGGTGTTGTACTCGTTGGTAGTTTGCTGCTTAACGGTTGTGATAGTGGCAATGTGAATACCCAAACAGGTACACCAGACTTAACTGTAACAACCGAGGATGGTACTGGTGATGATATTAAAATTGCCACAGCAGTTAATACTGCGTTGATCGCTGATCAGCAGCTACAAAATTTAGATATTCAGATAGAAACCCGCAAGGGCGATGTCACCATTTCCGGCAATGTAAATAGCCAAGCTCAGAAAGACCAAGCTGAACGGGTGACGGCTGCAACCTCTGGTGTGCACTCGGTAAATAATCGGTTGGAAGTAAAATAGCAATGTCAGTAAAGCCGCCTGTTTGATGTATTCAATTGACAGACGACAAACAGGAGCGGCAGCTCTTATCTGGCTTTAATTCACCGCTTATGCCACAAAATACCAATCCCCGCCAACCATGCTGCGGGGCGTTGGCCTTCTTGATTTATAAATGTGTGAGTCCAGCTATGGTCACTCACGCTGGCCTTGCGGCTGCTGTGGCTGATTTGTGCTTTGGAGTTTGTACCCGTCGTGACTTTCTTTGCGCCACATTTCGCACTTGCTACGTAGCTTTTGGCTTTGTGGCCTTACGGCCGAGGTGAATCAAGGTCGTGGGGCTTCACCCCACAACCTTCTCGGCCGCAAGGCCGTATAAATAACAAAAAAGCCACTGTGGTCAGTGGCTTTTATCCTAAAAATCAGAATCTAAGCGATTCTGCTTAGTCCAGACTTGGTTCTTCGCTGTAATCAATACCGTGGTAGCTCAGGCAAGCGTCGACTTCGTTGCTGCTGCCTAGGATGACGGCAACACGTTGGTGAATTTGAGTTGGTTGAATATCCAAAATGGTTTCATAACCGGTAGAAGCCTTACCGCCAGCTTGTTCGACTAAGAAGGCCATTGGGTTGGCTTCGTACATCAAGCGCAGTTTGTACGGTTTTTTAGGATCTTTATTGTCGGTTGGGTAGGTGAAAATACCACCGCGAGATAGCACGCGGTGTACATCGCCGACCATGGCCGCAATCCAGCGCATGTTGAATGATTTTTCGCGTGGGCCAATTTTACCGAGCAGTAAATCGGCAATATAGGTCTGCATTGGCGCTTCCCAAAAACGCTGGTTCGACATGTTAATGGCAAACTCTTGGGTATCTGGGTTAATGCTCATGGCGGCGTTAGTCAGTAAAAACTCATTGGTTTCTGGGTGCAAAGTAAAGAGTTGCACGCCTTGGCCCGTGGTTAATGCCAGCATGGTTGATGGGCCATAAAGTACATAACCTGCGGCTAATTGGGCGCGGCCAGATTGTAAAAAGCTGGTTTCAGTCAGCTCGCCAGCAGGCGCGGGCAGGACGGAGAAAATGGTGCCGACTAATGAGTTGATATCGATATTAGATGAGCCATCTAGTGGATCGAAACACACCAGATATTGACCATTTTGACTGACTTCAACCACATGATCTTCTTCTTCCGACGCTAAACCGCGCACTGTACCGTCAGCTTTTAAAGCATCTTTAAGCATATCGTTGGTGATGATATCCAGTTTTTTCTGGGTTTCACCTTGGACGTTTTCTTGCTCAGTCGCGCCTAACACGCCCGCAAGTGCACCGTGGCGAACGGCATGGCTAATGGCTTTTGAGGTGTCGGCTAAGGTTAAAATCAAGTGAGAGAGGGAGTCGTTCACTGCCTGTGAGGTCAGGTGCTGGGCCAGAGTCTGCATGTTATGTCCTTTAGAGGTTCAACAATGAGGTCAATTTCGTTATTTGCCGCGAATGATAACTCAGTTAGTCGACAATTTCAGCGATGTTGCTGATGCTTTTAGCGAATATTAAGGCTTTTAGGGATTATTTGGATTGAGCTTGGCGCAAGGGCCTAATTTGTATCGGCATATTGCATGCTATTTCTATTTAGGGTTTGCCTCTGGCACAATGTCGGCTTGTTTTTAATCGCTGACATCTTAGGCGATTATGCTCCCAAGGAATAATAATGATTAAAAATAGGTTAACTTGGTTCCCTGCGTGCTCACTTAAGGTGCGCGCCGTTCCCCTACTGATAGCGAGCCAAATGGCCATGATTTCGACAGCTATGTTTTCAATTACCCCAGCTTTTGCAATGGAAGGCGGCAAACTGCCACTGACGATTGAGCGAATGAATGCCTCGCCCGCATTAGCGGGCACCAGTCCTCGTGGTTTGAAACTGTCACCCGATGGTCAGCGTGTCACTTATCTTGCGGGCCGTAAAGACAATCAAAACTTTTATGATCTCTGGCAGATGGATGTAAAGACGGGTAAATCTAGCCTATTGCTCAATGCCGATAAGTTGGCAAGCAATGAATTATCCGATGAAGAAAAAGCCCGCCGCGAGCGCCAACGTATTTATGGCGAAGGCATTATGGAGTACTTCTGGGCCGATGATAGCCAAGCGCTATTAATTCCGGCTGCTGGTAATCTGTATTATTTTTCATTAGTGGATAACAGTGTCAGCCAACTTCCCATTGGCGAAGGGTTTGCCACAGATGCGCGCCTATCGCCCAAGGGCAATTTTGTGTCTTTCGTGCGGGATCAAAATCTGTATGTGTTAGATCTGGCGACCAAAAAACTCCAAGCTATGACGACCGATGGCGGCGGGGCGATTAAAAATGCCATGGCCGAGTTTGTCGCTCAGGAGGAAATGGATCGCATGACAGGTTATTGGTGGGCGCCCGATGAATCGGCTATCGCCTTCACCCGTATTGATGAGTCCGGTGTCGAGCAAGTAACCCGTAACGAAATCTATGCTGACGGTATTAAACTTACTGAGCAGCGCTATCCCTATGCCGGCAAAAACAACGTCGATATCGCCCTCGGTGTGGTCACGTTAAAAGATAAGGCTATCAATTGGGTGAAGCTGCGCGAAGAGAACAGCGAAGACAATAGCAAAGATATTTACCTGCCGCGGGTCGATTGGCTGCCCGATAGCAAACATTTGTCGTTCCAGTGGCAGAGTCGCGATCAACATAAGCTAGATTTGCAACTGGTGGCGTTAGATTCACTGACTAAACCAAAAACCTTAGTGAAAGAACGCAGCGATGCTTGGGTAAACCTTAATAACGATCTGCACTTCTTAAAGCAGCAGTCGGCCTTTATTTGGGCATCTGAGCGAGATGGTTTTAATCATCTGTATCTTTTTGACTTAAAAGGCAAACTTAAAACCCAATTGACTCAGGGCGAGTGGGCTGTCGATGCGTTGGAATACATAGATGAAACCGCTGGTTGGGTATATTTCACTGGCCGCAAAGATACGCCAATCGAGAAACAACTTTATCGCGTGCCTTTAGCGGGTGGCAAGGTTGAGCGGGTAAGCAAGCAAGCGGGCATGCACGATCCTGTGTTTGCCGACAATCAAAGTGTGTATCTGGATTATTTCAATAGCTTATCTCAGCCACCGCAGATCAGTTTACACGGTGAGAAGGGCCAACAACTGGCTTGGGTTGAGCAAAATGAAGTCAAGCAAGGCCATCCTTTATATGACTATGCGGGTCTGTGGCAACTCCCTGAATTTGGTGAACTGAAAGCCGAAGATGGCCAAGTGTTGCAAACCCGTTTATTCAAACCTGTGCCGTTTGATGCGAGCAAGAAATACCCTGTCGTTGTACGGGTTTACGGTGGGCCGCACGCACAGTTAGTGACCAACAGTTGGAGCGAGCAGGACTACTTTACCCAGTATCTTGTTCAACAAGGCTATGTGGTGTTCCAGTTGGATAACCGCGGCAGCGCCCACAGGGGCACAAAGTTTGAGCAAGTGATTTACCGTCACTTGGGTGAAGCTGAAGTCAAGGATCAAAAAGTGGGAGTGGACTATTTACGGAGTCTGCCATTTGTCGATGCCGATAATGTAGCAATTTACGGCCACAGCTACGGTGGTTACATGGCCTTGATGAGTCTATTTAAGGCGCCAGATTACTTTAAAGCCGCGATTTCGGGCGCGCCTGTAACCGACTGGCGCTTATATGACACCCATTATACTGAGCGTTACTTAGCCCATCCTGAGGGGAATGAAAAGGGTTATGAAGCCAGCAGCGTGTTTCCCTATGTGAAAAACTATCAATCGGGTCTGTTGATGTATCACGGTATGGCCGATGATAACGTCTTGTTTGAAAACAGCACTCGGGTTTATAAGGCGCTGCAGGATGAAGGGAAATTATTCCAGATGATCGATTATCCTGGATCTAAACATTCGATGCGTGGCGAGAAAGTGCGTAATCACTTATATCGCTCACTGGCCGATTTCCTAGATAGGCAGTTGAAAAACGCCAAATAGTAGGCATAAAAAAACCAGATCCTAGGATCTGGTTTTTTGTGAATCGATTCTTATCAAACCAATTAATGCGGATGTCGCTTAGCGGGTGATTAGCCTTCTAAGTTACCGCAAAAACGATAGCCTTCACCGTGAATAGTCGCGATGATTTCTGGCGTATCTGGCAAGCTTTCGAAATGCTTACGGATACGACGGATAGTCACGTCTACAGTACGATCGTGTGGCTTAAGTTCACGGCCGGTCATTTTCATCAGTAGATCGGCACGAGTCAAAATTTTGCCTGGGTTTTCAACAAAGTGCAGCATAGCGCGGAACTCGCTACGTGGCAGTTTGTAAGATTCACCCTGTGGGCTCACTAATGAACGGCTGTTGATCTCTAAGCTCCAATCATTGAAGCGGTAGTATTCTACTGAGCTCTTTTCTTCGACTTCAGCGCCAGCGCTGTTGACACGAGTCAGAAGGTTACGAGCACGAATCGTTAATTCACGTGGGTTGAACGGCTTGGTAATATAATCGTCCGCGCCAATTTCAAGTCCAAGAATTTTGTCGACTTCGTTGTCACGACCTGTCAGGAAGATAAGACCGATGTTGTTGATTTCACGTAGTTCACGTGCCAACAATAGACCATTCTTACCTGGCAAGTTAATGTCCATAACGACCAAGTTAATTTTGTTTTCCTGCATAGCCTTATGCATTTCTGCGCCATCATTGGCCTCAGTTACCACATACCCTTCTGCCTCGAAAATACTTCTCAGCGTGTTACGGGTAACGGCTTCATCTTCAACGATCAGAATGTGCGGATTTTGCATATTATTTACCTAAATTTTAATCAGTTTATACTAACCAATAAGAGCAACTTACTTCGGGCTCTTATATTCATAAAAGCGTTGATACTTCCTTGAACTGCTTTGTGCTCAAAAGGAAAATCTTTACGGTGACATCTATATCTGGATGTAGATTAAGTGCACGTTTAAGTGTAATACGAGAAAACGTAATCAGTACCAACTTCGATAAGCAATAGTTAGAATAAGTTCCTTAACTATTGTTTTTTTTAAATGTTTAAAAGACAAATCAAATGTAGAACAGATTTTAAACAGATGCCCGGTCAGTTCACGTTACTTTAAGCGATATATGTAACAAACTGTATTGAACGATAAGCATCTTGCTCAATCTGTTTCAACTCACCAGTACGTACATTGTACTCGTTTTAGTCATTTGTTAACAAATGAAATGTTAACAAATTTTAGGTGAGTAGGGGGTTTTACCATGATATTTACTTTAGCTATTGATTAGTATAACTAATGTATTTCTTATTCCTGTGAGCCAGTTCACGCCTCTTTGGATTTTACAATCACTCTGCTACACTAGCTTGGGTTCATTTTTCGACTAGACTACCAATGGACAATACGACTCAAAATTTGTGGCAATGTTACCAAGCGCCGTTGTTTTTGCTGACTCAAGCATTATCCTGTGATTTTTCCTTTGCTGTTATTACCGCTCATAATCCCGCTTCAAAGCTTCTCTCTCCTAGCCAAAACCGTTTACTCGATCGCCAACTTCTCCGTGAAATTGAATTACTCGGTAGCCCTTATCGTGCTTTAGTGGGCGCAGCACCGGATTTATCCCACATGGAAAAAAGTTGGGCCGTGTTTATCGATAGAACGATGGCATTACAATTGGGTAAGAAATTTAATCAATATGCGATTTATGTTGTCGAACAAGGGGATGTGAGTTTAGTGCCTTGCACCTTGGATGGACATGATGAAGTGTGTTTAGGCAAATTTAGAGATTATGTGCAGCTGGTATACGAGCTACCCGATTTGAACATTTAGTTGTTTTCAAAAGATTTTATTTAAATTGTTCATTTGTTATGAAATTAGCATTGACTTTATTAGGGGTTTATTGCTACTTTTTTCGTCCCTTTCCTCGGAAAGGAACAGAAGAGGAGCGTTAACTAGGTAGTCGGTCAGAGGAGCACAAACTCCAGCGATGACTGATGAGGGAGATTAACGCCGAGGCATAGATATGGTTGCTGCATGTTTATGTCGGTCGCTCAGGCTGAATCCTGACGATTGTCACCTGTAATTGGTGGAGAGCTTCTGGTGACGATTGCTGTTTCCCTTCTTTTGGGGTGCGTTATCATTGAGCACCAGGCTCTTCGAACGAAGTCAGTTCGGAGTGTGATCATGTTAGTTAATCAATATCTTATTCAATCTGCGTTTATTTCTTGCCCTACGTGTTTCACGGAGGTGCGCTAATGTCCCTCGTTGTTGCAAAATTTGGTGGCACCTCAGTCGCCGACTATAACGCTATGAATCGCTGTGCCGACATAGTGTTAGCTAATCCTCATTGTCGTTTAGTCGTGGTCAGCGCTTCGAGCGGCGTGACGAATCTGTTAGTGGAATTGACCCAAGAATCGATCAACGACGATGGCCGATTACAGCGATTAAAACAAATTGCCCAAATTCAATATGCGATTTTAGATAAGCTCGGTCGTCCTAACGATGTGGCCGCCGCATTAGATAAATTATTGAGTCGCATGTCGGTATTGAGTGAAGCGCTCGCATCACAACGCAGCAAAGCGACTATGGATGAGTTGTTGTCCCTCGGTGAGCAATGTTCTTCAGCGTTGTTTTCGGCGGTGATCCGCGAGAAAGGTGTTAACTCAAGTGCCTTCGATGTGCGCCGAGTATTACGAACTGACAGCCACTTTGGCCGTGCCGAACCTCAGGTTGAGCAGATTGCGACTCTAGCTCGTGATTATCTACAGCCACTATTAGCGGAACAAGTGATTGTGACACAAGGCTTTATCGGTGCCGATGAAGCTGGTCAAACGACAACGTTAGGTCGCGGCGGTAGTGATTATTCTGCTGCGCTGTTAGCCGAAGCGTTACGCGCCTCAGCGGTCGAGATTTGGACTGATGTCGCTGGGATTTATACAACCGATCCGCGTCTTGCGCCCAATGCCTTTCCGATTGCCGAGATCAGTTTCAATGAGGCTGCCGAGATGGCGACCTTTGGTGCTAAGGTATTGCATCCAGCGACTATTCTTCCTGCCGTTCGTCAGCAAATTCAAGTGTTTGTGGGTTCAAGTAAAGATCCTGAAAAGGGCGGGACTTGGATCCGTCATCAAGTGGAAGATGCGCCCGTATTCCGCGCTGTGGCCTTGCGCCGCGATCAAACTCTGTTAAATCTTCACAGCCTGCAAATGCTGCATGCGCAGGGCTTTTTAGCGGAAACCTTTGCGACATTAGCGCGACATAAGATCAGTGTGGATCTGATTACCACCTCAGAAGTGAATGTGTCTCTAACCCTCGATAAAACCGGTTCAGATTCAAGTGGTCAAGGTCTGTTGAGTGAGGCATTGCTGCAAGAATTATCACAGCATTGTCGTGTGCGAGTTGAAGATGGATTGGCCTTAGTGGCGATTATCGGTAATCGTATTGCGACGACGCCGGGTATTTGTCGCCGTGTGTTTGAAGTGTTAGAACCACACAATGTGCGGATGATTTGCCAAGGTGCCAGCCCACATAATCTGTGTGTGTTAGTGGCAGAATCGGAAGCGGCGCAAGTGGTTAAATCGCTGCATCAAAATCTGTTCGAAGGCGTTTAGTATGTTGCCGACAACATCGTCTCTGCAAATCGGGGAGCTTGCCGCAGGGCAAGCACTCACTTTGCCTATCTACCATTTCAAACCGAGTGACGATAAGGCGACTGGCCCCAAAGTGTATATTCAGGCCAATGTCCACGGTGCTGAAGTACAAGGTAATGCGGTGATTTATCAGTTGATGAAGCAGCTTGAACACTGTGACATCCGCGGCGAAATCACCTTAGTGCCATTGGCCAATCCACTCGGTATCAACCAAAAAAGTGGTGAGTTTACCCTTGGCCGATTTGACCCTATTACAGGCGCGAATTGGAATCGTGAGTATTTGAATCATGCTATCGATTTGCCGATTTGGTATAGCGAACATGCCAAGCTGAGTGATAGCGAGCTGATCCAAGCCTATCGCAGTACTTTGGTTGAAGCTTGTCAGCAAAAATTGCGTCATGAATGGGGCATTACTACTGGCCATAGACTTGCGGTTAACCTGCAGATTATGGCCCATGGCGCGGATATAGTGCTCGATCTGCACACAGGTCCTAAGTCTTGTAAGCACTTGTATTGTCCTGAATATGACTTAGCTGCTGCGCAGTTTTTGTCGATCCCTTATACGCTCATTATCCCCAATGCCTTTGGTGGCGCCATGGATGAGGCGGCGTTTTGTCCTTGGTGGCAATTGAGTGATTTTGCAAAATCTCAAGGGCGCGATTTAGGAGTTGCAGTATCAGCGTTAACGTTGGAATTGGCGAGCCAAGAGCGCGTCTGTCTTGAGGATGCACTGGTTGATGCACAAGGGATTTTGGCATATTTAAGCCACCGAGGCGTGATCGCTGAAACCGTTGCGCCCGCTAAAATGCCGCGCTTTGGTTGTTACCTTAAGGACTATAAAAAGTATCACGCGCCAAGCGCTGGCTTAGTGGAATACCTCGCGCCTGTGGGTGAACCACTGGCAGCGGGACAGCCCTTAGTGAATTTACTGCGTATGGATTTATACGGTACGGCGGATGAGCTAAAAACGGTCAGTTTACCGCAGGACTGCGTGCCGATTTTGCACTTTGCTTCGGCGTCTGTGCACCAAGGAACAGAGCTTTATAAAGTCATGACTCATGTGTTTGAGTTGCCAACGACATAATCGCCCGCTTAGAGCATAAGCATTAGCTCATAACATTCAGCTTATAAGAATGAACGAAAACAACGCCAATCCTAATCGATTGGCTTTGTTGTTTTAAGGTGGCTATAACCACTTAAATCGATAAAACAGCGCCATTTGCAGGGCGACGAGTGAGATTAATATGCCGCAGAAGGTGGCGAAGGCCCAAGTGTTGTCCGCGCCCGGTATCCCGCCAATATTGACCCCAAGTAAGCCTGTTAAAAAGCCCAACGGTAAGAAGATTGCTGACACTAAGGATAAGAAATATAAGCGTTTGTTGAGTTGCTCCGATTGCTGACTGAGTAATTCTTCTTGAGTTACATTAGCCCTATCGCGCAGGGCATCGAGATCTTCAATGGTGCGGATAAGTTTATCGTTTGTTTCCCTCAGCTTGAGTCGCTCAGTATCTTTAAATAGGCTGAATTGCTCGGAAATCATTTTCGAGAATGCTTCGCGCTGTGGGGCTAAATAGCGGCGAATGGCTACAGTTTGACGGCGCAGTTCGGCGATATCGGTACGTAAGTCTTTCACATTGCCTGAGACGACTAGTTCTTCTAAATCAGAGAGCTGTTCTTCCAATTTATCAATAAACTCGACTTTACGATTGGTCAGTCGCTCGCAGATTGCGACAATAAAGTCCCCCGTAGTTGTAGGCCCATTTCCCTCAAGGATCAGCTCGGCGACATCTTTGACCGACTGTAACTCGCGATCGCAGGTGGATATGATCCGCTGTTTATCGGCATAGATACGCACGGCCACCATGTCTTCGGGAGCTGAATTGGGGTTGAGGTTAACGCCGCGTAATGCGAGTAATATGCCTTCACCTGTAATCACAGCACGGGGACGAGTGTCTTGGGCGAGTAGGGCATCACTTTCGACCTTAGGCAGACCGCTATTGAGTATCCAGTGGCGTGCCTTTTTATTACGATAGCGAAGGTGTAACCAGAGTAGGCCATCCTGAGGATCCCATTTTTCGATCTGTTCTAGGCTCAAGGTGGAACCCGCTTGGGCGCCGCTGAGCACTAAACTGTAGATAAACCCTTCGTGCATATCGCATTCCATTTAACTTTCAAAATCATTCAAACAAACTAACTGATTTTGTCATGAAAATGAAGTCAGTACTTATGCTTAACGACATGAGACAAACGTAAATTGACATAAATTTGATGTGCTGAGGGATGCAAGCAACTTAGCCAAGGATAGGTTAAAATTAGCATTAGTAGGCTTAGATCAAAGAGACAATAAAATGGAATACGAATTTCGGCGTAACAGTTTAACTGGCACTTTTGGGGCTAGCTTTAGCATGGATCATGAAGTGCTTGGGCAATGGTTTACGGAAGAATTAGGGACTGAGTTAGCTAAAATTCAGCAAGTGTTGGGTGTGATAAAAGAAATTCAAGCCGATAAACGAGGTTCATGGCGTCTTGTTGGTAATGATTTTACCTTAGAGTTAGAGCGTGAACAGGCCCGAGTCTTTGCCAATACTTTAGGCTTTGAGCAAGAATATGAATTGGAAGAGGCTATGTCACTCTATGATGCTGAGTCAGAAGCTTATTGTGGCCTAGAGGATTTTGAGCAGGCGCTATTGAGTTGGCAGCAATTTATTGAGAAAGGTTTGTAATCATTTATTTACTCTCTATTTGATAAAAACATAAAGGCAATCATGGGATTGCCTTTATTGTTTGCGTGATACCAAGCTTATTTTCGTATCTTTAATTATTTAGGTAGCGCACCGCCATTTCGGTTCTCGATTTAGCATTGGCTTTACGCAGCAGGTTTTTTACGTGCACTTTAACTGTGCCTTCACTAATGTGTAAATGCTCTGAAATCATGCGATTACTTAAGCCTTCCGCCAGTTGCTGCAGAATTTGCAACTCCCTTGGGGTTAGGCTCGAAATCCATTCTTGTTCATCGGTCGCATCTTTAAGTTCGTAAAGGTATTCTTCGACTTCATCGCTGATCACCCTGTGGCCAAGCATGGCATTTTTGAGTTTTTCGAGCAGTAAATCTGGCTCAGTATCTTTGAGCAAATAGCCGTCGGCTCCAGCGCGAAGTAAACGGATAACATCCTGTTTGGCATCGGAAACGGTGAGTATCACTATGCGCGAGGTGACGCCCTCTTGGCGCATGGCATTGAGCGTATCTAGGCCTGTCATGCCTTTCATATTCAGATCGAGCAAGATGATGTCGGGTTCATCGGTGACCACTGCGGTTAATGCGTCTAAACCACTACCGGCTTCGCCAAATAGGCTGAAGTCAGGATCTGAAGCGATGAGCTGGCAGATGCCTTTGCGCAAGAGGGGATGGTCATCGACCACTAGTACGGAATAAGGTTTACCCATTTGAAGGCTCCTGTTGAGATGGGAAAATAAGCGTCACTCTAGTGCCACTTGACCCTTTGCTGTGCTGCACAAGGTTTAATGGGCTGTTAGGTTTGAGTGCGTCGTCTTGTGCATTGCATCCTTGCTCAGTTGTGGTTGCCATAGCAGGTTTAAATCTCTTTAAATCATTGTCGCTGAACACGACTTTACCTGAAAGCTTACTGGCTCGTTCATGCATTATACCTATGCCAAAATGTTGATCTCGTTCTTTTAAATGTCCAATACCTATGCCGTTATCACAAACATCAATATTGACCATACCCTCGTCATCCTTATAGCAATGGATGTTAATGAGGCTGGCCTCAGCGTGTTTGATGGCGTTTAACGTCGCTTCTCGCGTGATCTGCAGTATGTGGATGTGTTGCTTTGCCTCTAGCCATTGTGGCGCAAGTTTATAGTCTAAGGTTATCTTTATATTCGTCTTTGTCCTGAGTTGCTCAAGCATAGCCTCTAAAGCACTTTTTAGATCGGGCTCTTTAATTGTGAGCCTAAAGGTGGATAGTAACTCCCTGAGCTGCACGTAGGCAGTGCTTACACCTTCGTTGATTTCGGTTAACTGCGCCTCAATGATTGGACTGCGGCAACTGCAATCTAAGTTTTTGCGTAATAAGCTAATTTGGATTTTTAGGAAAGATAGCACTTGACCCAAAGAGTCGTGCAGCTCCCGGGCAATTACGCCACGTTCCTCCATTAGCGCCAGTTGCTGTCTTTGCTCTGTGGCATTGTGGATCACGATTGAGCGCGTCAACATAATAGCGAAATTGTTAAACAAGGCGATATTGGGTGTTTGAGCGGCAATTAACTCTAAATAGCCTAAATTAGCCTGCTCAAATTGCAGTGGAAAACGGGTGCTCTCTTGAGTCATATCTGGCCAGCCACCATCGGCCTCAATCACTTCAAGCTCTTGCTCGGGATATTGGATAATGAGTCTTAGGAAGTCGAGTGATTCATAGCCTTTTAACTGATTCAGCGCCGCTTTAAGCGCTTTGTAATCGAGTTTATTCGCGTTTAATGTCAGTAGGTTATCATATAAGAATGCCAGCTCGTTGTTGGCCCTTGTCAGCGCTAAGGTTTTTTCTGCTACCTGCGATTCTAGGTTGCCATAAAGCGTCGCGAGTTCCTTAGCCGTTTTTTGTAGGGCATGGGTCAGCGCTGTGAGTTCAATATATTCGGTCTCGGGCATTTCTATTTCAAAATTACCCTTAGAAATCGTGTTGGCCGATTCCATCAGTTTTTGCAGCGGGATCACCACTTTCTTCTTTGTAAAACGCACGGCCACAAAAGCGATAATGAGCATGACGCCTAAGCCTAATATTTGGCTGGCGGCAAGGAGTCTGAGTTTAAAGGCGGCGTAGTGCTCCATCTCAAGCACCAGTAAATCAATGGTATCAACAAAGTCCTTCAGTGAGGCGACATAATCGCGGGAGTTTTCTTGTTCTATGTAGTGTTTCATCACCAGCCATTTATCGATGACAAGCTGATATTGAGCGGCAATTTCTGGCGGACTAAACCAACTTTCCGAGGGCTTTAATGTGTCGGAATAGAGCGTATTTTCGAATTCGGTGATTTTATCCTGCGCAGCATCACTGCCTGAGTTGGCGTAAAACATTAACCGATAGCTTTGCATCCTCAGCGACCCTGAGGCATTAATCGCCTTGGCGTCGCCTAAGCTGTAGGACAAATTGATGATAGCAAAAGTCGATAAACTACTAGAGAGCAGAATAAGTACTAACATTAATCCTAAGATTTTTGAGGTGAGACTACCTCGTTTCATTAATCCGCTGTTCATTTTGATGGCCGCTGTTATGGCACTTTGCAGTGGTTTTTACATTAGAAAATAATGTAATACATTAACAAAAGTATAGAAATGTGAACAACAACACCTTTACATTTTGATCTAGCGCAAACTTCAACCTAGATACCCCCTAAGAGGTATATTTTTAGCAGGGTTAAATCACTAAGTTTGACCATGGAGATGTCGTGATTTACAACAATAATGCAACACGGAGATGAGATGATGAAGAAGATGACAGGTAAGTCCTTTGCACTGAGTGCACTGGTTGCCGCCAGCTTCATGGCAGCGGGCGCAATGGCGAGTGATAAAACAGAGCCTCGCAACGAAGTTTATAAAGATAAATTTAAGAATCAATATAATAGCTGGCATGATACCGCAAAGAGTGAAGAACTTGTCGATGCGATTGGGCAGGATCCTAATATGGTGATCCTGTGGGCTGGCTATGCATTCGCAAAAGATTACAACGCTCCTCGCGGCCATATGTATGCCGTGACCGACGTGCGTAATACCCTACGTACTGGTGCGCCGAAAAATGCGGAAGATGGTCCATTGCCTATGGCATGTTGGAGCTGTAAGAGCCCTGATGTACCTCGCTTAATTGAAGAGCAAGGTGAAGATGGCTACTTCAAAGGTAAATGGGCTAAGGGTGGCCCTGAAGTCACTAACACCATTGGCTGTGGTGATTGTCATGAAAAAGGCTCACCAAAACTGCGGATCTCTCGTCCTTATGTAGACCGTGCAATGGATGCTATCGGTACGCCATTTGATAAAGCTTCGAAGAAAGACAAGCAATCTATGGTGTGCGGTCAGTGCCACGTTGAATACTATTTTGAGAAAAAAGAAGACAAAAAAGGTTTCGTCAAATTCCCTTGGGATATGGGCATAACTGTTGACCAGATGGAAGTTTACTACGACGGTATCGAGTTCTCCGATTGGACTCATGCGCTGTCTAAGACACCTATGTTAAAAGCGCAACATCCAGAGTATGAAACGTGGAAACTGGGTATTCATGGTAAAAATAATGTCAGTTGTGTTGACTGCCATATGCCAAAAGTGACTAGCCCTGAAGGTAAGAAATTTACCGATCATAAAGTGGGTAATCCATTTGACCGTTTCGAAGAAACCTGTGCAACTTGCCATAGCCAAACGAAAGAATTCTTAGTTGGCGTCACTAATGAACGTAAAGCTAAAGTTAAAGAAATGAAACTGAAAGCGGAAGAGCAATTAGTGAAAGCGCACTTCGAAGCTGCTAAAGCGTGGGAATTGGGTGCAACTGAAGCTGAAATGAAGCCTATCTTGACCGATATCCGTCATGCTCAATGGCGCTGGGATTTAGCGATTGCTTCCCATGGTGTTGCTGCTCATGCTCCTGAAGAAGCCCTACGTGTTTTAGGTACTTCAGTGAATAAAGCTGCTGATGCTCGTGTGAAGTTAGCGCAATTACTCGGTAAAAAAGGCATCACAGATCCTGTTGCGATTCCTGATATCTCTACTAAAGCTAAAGCACAAGCGGCCTTAGGTATGGACATGAAAAAGATGAATGCTGAGAAAGAAGCATTCAAGAAAGACATGTTACCTAAGTGGGATGAAGAAGCGAAAAAACGCGAAGCCACTTATAAGTAGGTTTTAATCAATCGCGGTTGAGTTTTCGATATGAGCTAACCCCTCATGTAAACAAAAGCCCTCGCTGACTCAGCGGGGGCTTTTTTATGGAAAAAAATATCGAGTAATGTCAGGCGTTGGTCATGCTGGCTGAAGAAATACCATGGGCTAAATCGCTATTTGATCAGTTTTAATAACGCCCTAAACCGCTCGCCTTGGGCTTGATGTTGTAATTCAAATAATAGCGATTCCACGTTAGTTAATAGGGCGCCTCTGGCCGTCATCATTTGGATCCCGAGTTGTTTATTCTCAGCACTGCGTGACGAGACGCAATCGGCGACTAAATGCACCGAATATTGCTGTTCGATAAGGTCACAACAGGTTTGGTAAACACACACATGGGTTTCAATACCCGCGAGTATGACGTGTTTGCGATTCGTCTTAGTTAATGCCTTTGCAAACGTGTCACAGTGCCAGCCGCTAAAATGCTGTTTAGCAATGGGTGAGCTGGTTTTCGCAAGTAAGGTTTGCAGCTCAGGGCTAGTTGCTCCGAGTTTATCGGGTAGCTGTTCTAACCACAGTATTGGAATTTCAAATAATTGTGCGCCTTGGATTAAGGTCTGTAGTTGTTGATGCAGCTTGTCACTGTTATCCATGATTTGTGCAAGTTTTCCTTGCACATCGACGATAACGAGAACACATTCTTCTGGTTTTAACATCGGGCCTTCCTTCTGCGCTTGATGATTGTCTTAGTGATGATCTTCGCTTTTGTTTAAGAGCTTGTGTTGTGATACTCAGATTTCATCTCGATTTACGCTTCCCCCAGTAGACCCTAATTTAACCTTGTTACCAATAGGCCTAAGGTCGAATAGCTGTCGCACTTAAACTGCTCACTAAAAGAGTGCATCGCACCAGTTAGTGCTCGATTATGGTGCATTTTTAACCTTAAAAAATAGTGTTAAACAATTTAAATCAATAATAATCAATGGATTAAATTGTTGGCCTAATGATTGAATTACCTTTGATACAAGTTAATAACAATCGCGTTTTTTTGGAGGTCAGGATGAAACTAGTCAGCGCTATCATCAAGCCGTTTAAGTTGGATGATGTCCGTGAAGCTATCGCCGGAATTGGTATTGAGGGCATGACGGTGACCGAAGTGAAAGGTTTTGGCCGTCAGAAAGGGCATACAGAGTTGTATCGCGGCGCCGAGTATCAGGTGGATTTTTTGCCAAAAGTAAAACTAGAAATTGCCACTAAGGCTGAAAATCTCGACATGTTGATTGAGGCCATTACCACTGCGGCCCATACGGGGAAAATTGGTGACGGTAAGATCTTCGTCGTTGATTTAGAACATGCTATCCGTATCCGTACGGGTGAACTTGATACTGAAGCGCTATAAGGGGCTGACAATGGAAGAATTAACGAAATTAGGCGGCACAGTCACTGAACTACGCTTTGCACTCGATACCTTTTACTTTTTGATTTCTGGCGCTTTAGTCATGTGGATGGCGGCGGGATTCGCTATGTTAGAAGCGGGTTTAGTTCGCTCTAAAAATACCACTGAAATTTTAACTAAGAACGTTGTGCTGTACGCGATTGCCTGTGTGATGTATCTGTTGGTTGGCTATAACATCATGTATGTGGATAACACTGAAGGTGGCTGGTTACCGTCAATTGGCACCTTAATTGGTTCGCAATCAGCAGATGCGAGCCATGCATTAGAATCTGACTTCTTCTTCCAAGTTGTATTTGTGGCAACGGCGATGTCAATTGTCTCTGGTGCTGTGGCGGAACGGATGAAGTTGTGGGCTTTCTTGTTCTTTTCTGTGGTGATGACAGCGGTTATCTATCCAGTAGAAGGTTATTGGACTTGGGGCCAAGGTTTTATCGCTAAACTGGGCTTTGTAGACTTTGCTGGTAGCGGTATTGTGCATATGACGGGGGCGACCGCGGCGATTGCTGGCGTAATATTACTCGGTGCGCGTAAGGGTAAATACGGGCCTAATGGTCAAGTGAATCCTATTCCAGGCTCTAACTTGCCAATGGCAACCTTAGGTATGTTTATTCTGTGGATGGGCTGGTTTGGCTTTAACGGCGGATCGCAATTAATGGTGTCGGATGCGGCGAATGCAAGCTCAGTGGCGAAAGTGTTTGTGAATACCAATACTGCAGCTGCTTTTGGTGCTATCTCAGCGCTTATCGTGTGTAAGATGATTTGGGGCAAAGCGGATTTGACCATGATCCTTAACGGTATTTTGGCTGGATTAGTGGCGATTACGGCCGATCCTCTCTCGCCTTCATTGTTAATGGCGGGTGTGATTGGTTTAGTGGCGGGCGGCGTGGTGGTGTTCTCGATTGTGGGCTTAGATCGCATTAAGATCGACGATCCCGTCGGTGCGATTTCAGTACACGGTGTGGCTGGTTTCCTCGGCTTAATGTGTGTGCCATTATCCAATGCCAATGCAACTATTACCGGACAGTTGACGGGCGCAGCGATCATTTTCACTTGGGTGTTCTGCTCATCATTTGCTGTCTGGTATGTGATTAAGATAACCATGGGGATCCGTGTGACTGAGGAAGAAGAATACAACGGTATGGATGCTTCTGACTGCGGTATTGATGCCTATCCTGAGTTTGTTACGGTCAAAAATGCGGGCTGATTAAACTTGCACATTAATGCGTGATTCACCTTGATGCTTAGCTTGGATCGAGGGATAGTGAAGCAGAGCCTAGGCTCTGCTTTTTTATGGGTAATCACTGTGATTGAAGTTTAAGCACAGGGTCATAAGCTTAATTACTGAGCCATTCTGTTTTCTTGCATAAATTAAGGAGTGTTCTATGAGATTGAATATAAAAACAATAGGTCAATTTTTGCGACTAAGTCTTATCGTCATTTCTGGCTGGATATCGGTTTCAGCCTTTGCAGGAGAAGTGATCGTTAATCGCTCAAGTGAGCCTGTCGATGCCTTTGCCGTGCGTGATCAAGTGCTCAAGGATTTTGAATGGCAGGAGTCGCTTCGTCGCCAGCAGCAAATCCAAATTCTGCAGGCTTTACCCTCAGGTTGCGTTACGGTCATGAAACCCTATCGACATTTTACCTGTGGAGAGCATAACTATCGGCCGTATGATTATCAGCAGCGTGAGTTATATATAGAAGTTGACCGACCTTCGCAATAGTTAATTCGTTAAATTATTTGCGATTATTTTCAATCGATCGCGATTATCATTTTTTTGTAACCATTTTATGTCGTCTTTTTCGCCATTTGTAATAAGCTCAAATAGGAGCTAATGGTGTGGGAGGACGTATGTCGAAACTATTCCGAGCCGTATACTTGAGTACGATCTTGAGCGTTGTATTCAGTCAATTGTTTGCTTGTAGCTCGACGACCATTGAGCCTAATCCGTCGGATCTTGAGTCGTTACTTGCCGATTCACTGTTTACCCCTGTGGCCGATATTCCTTCTGTTGCGGATATTTTTTATCTGCCACCCGAGGTCGTGACAGACGTAAAACGTCGCTATGGGATATACACTTTGTCACACAATAACAACATGTTAGCCAATGAATGGTTAGCTAGTTATATCAATGCGAGTCAAACCAATAGCGCTAACATTGATTTTCGATATAAAGATAATCTGACCCAAATTGCCCGTGAAACCTATGCCCAAAGGGCGGGTAATTGCATGTCTTTAGTGGTCATGACTTCTGCGTTAGCGGACATATTGAATGTGAGTGCTGAGTATCAAGATATTGCGATAGAACCGGTATGGGATAAGCAAGGTGATTTCTATTTAATCAATGGGCATGTGAATTTACGCTTACTTCCACCTGAAAACGCACATTCAGTTTATGTGTCATCTACCGCAGTTTTAGTGGACTTTATGCCAGAGCGAGCTCTACGGGGATACGGTAAAACCCAAGTGGATCGGCAGACCTTAATCAGCATGTTTTACAACAATATGGCGGCAGAGTCTTTGGTGAACGGTGATTTAGACAGGGCCTATGCCTTGATTAAAGTGGGTTTAAAAGTCGGCCAGTTTGTTCCTTCACTCAACACGCTCGCCATTATTTACCGGCATAAAGGTGATGAAAAGCGGGCCGAACAGGTTTATCGCTATGCACTCAAGTTTGATGCGAAAAATCTGACAACCCTTTATAACTTAGCCTTGATTTTAGGGGAGCAGGGGCGGCTTGATGAATGGGCCGAAATTAATAAAGTGCTTGAATTAGCGCGAATACGTAATCCCTATTATTACTATGACATGGGGCAGCAAGCCTATGATGAGCATCAATACGATGAAGCCTTGGCTTGGTATCAAAGGGCGTTGGCAAAAGCGGATTATCGTCATGAGTTCTTCTTCGGTTTATCTAAAACCTACTGGGCGCTGGGGGACGAAAAGCGTGCCAAACTGAATATGGATAAAGCCTTGGCTTTGAGCCGAGATGAGTCAGAGCGTCAACGCTATCAGAGCAAGTTACAAGTCATGTTACAGCATTAGCATTTGCCCGCTTTTTTCTATTGAGAGCTGGCCATCAATTATGCTTATTACGGGTAAACATCTTTGCTTGCTTACATAGGGCACCTAAATACACTTGCAGTAAATATGTTTATTCCTTTTTATCCGCCATATTCGATTTTGTTCATCAAGGCTGTGAGTTAGCTGGCATATTTGAATTTTGATTTTTTTAAAATATATTAAAACAATAAGTTATATTTGATTTTTTGAAATGGAGACAACTTGGTTGCATTGGCGCCTGAGACTCGATAAATTGAACTCAGTATTGCAGTTGAGATCCCTTATCGCAGCGATAGAAATAGCCTAAAACACCAGCGTTGGAGCAGTAAAATTATGTATTACCAAAATGATGACGTTCGCATTAAAGAAGTAAAAGAGTTACTTCCACCTATCGCGATTCTTGAACGATTTCCTGCTTCCGAAAAAGCCTCTGCGACTGTGTTTAATGCGCGTAATAGTATCCATAATATTCTGGCTAAGTCTGATGATCGTCTATTAGTGGTGATTGGGCCTTGTTCTATCCACGATCCCAAAGCTGCGTTGGAATATGGACAGCGTTTGGTCTCACTGCGTGAACGTTATAAAGATCAACTCGAAATTGTGATGCGAGTGTATTTTGAAAAACCAAGAACCACAGTGGGTTGGAAAGGGCTGATTAACGATCCTTACATGGATAACAGCTTTAAACTCAATGATGGTTTACGCACCGCCCGTAAATTATTAGTGGATTTGAACGACAGCGGTATGCCAACTGCGGGTGAGTTTCTTGACATGATCACCCCACAATATATGGCTGATTTAATGTGCTGGGGAGCCATTGGCGCCCGTACGACAGAATCTCAAGTACACAGAGAGTTAGCCTCGGGTCTTTCTTGTCCGGTCGGCTTTAAAAATGGTACAGATGGCACGATTAAAGTTGCTATTGATGCGATAGGTGCTGCCAATGCACCACACCATTTTTTATCTGTGACTAAGTTGGGCCATTCGGCGATCGTTTCGACTAAGGGCAATCCTGATTGCCACATTATTTTACGGGGTGGCCGCGAGCCCAATTATAGCGCGCCGCATGTCACTGAGATTAGCCAGCAATTGTTAAAAGCAAAGCTTGCCGACAACATCATGATCGACTTTAGCCATGCGAATAGTAGTAAAGAGTATCAACGTCAGTTAGTGGTTGCTGAAGATGTAGCTGGTCAAGTGGCGGCGGGAAATACTGCTATTTTTGGTGTTATGGTAGAAAGCCATTTAGTGGAAGGTCGTCAAGATCTTATTGAAGATCAAGAGTTATGCTATGGGCAGAGTATTACCGATGCGTGTATTGGTTGGGATGATACCGAGCGTCTGTTAGCCATTTTGAATCAAAGCATTATCGAACGCCGTCAGGTTTAATTATCTGCTCGAGCGAACTTAAACCGCAACTATACCTGAGTTAGCCGTTAACGATTGCGGGTTAAGTAAAAACAAAGGCGCTATCCCGGCGCCTTTGTTTTATCTATTTATTGCTTATTTCAACAATGTATTCATTTGCTTTGGCTAAGCTACCAAAGGCGGCAATAAGGTTGTTTCTACCTTTATCTTGTATCTCTGGATTGCCTGATTCGATCATCATCCACACCCAAGTTTGGATCAGTGGTAATGGCGGGTATTGAACTTTAGCGGAATCCAACATAAAGCTTCCTTTGATCTTAATTTAATTTGTTTGTCTTAATGTTCTCGCTAGAACTTGGGCGTATGAATCGCAAAATCTAGCGCGTAGAGGTTAACAAATTCTATTGATTTGTATAACCGCCTCCATGGCATTTTGGGCAAAACGGCAAAAATAATCAACAGCAGCAACTTTGTGCCAAGCCTTCTTCCATTGCACTCTTATCCTCTTACATACGGCTCTGAGGTTAAGTAAAACGGTACATGCCTGAACACAAATCAGTATAAATTCATTTATTGTGAATACGCCAGTGTAATGCGTAAGTATGATGTTTTGACTTTAAATACAATCAAAATAGCAGCTGAGTATGCCGTGAATAAGTCTATTTGTCTGTCAGGAAAATCTGATTGATTTTATTCAGACTTTGCTAGTTTCGCTTAGCTTATGTTCGGTGTGAACTGTTACAATTGGCATAACTCATTCAAGGTTATGTCCTATGCGCCCAACGTTATATTTTGAAGGTCCAGTCGATAAATTAAACTGGCACGTCATGAAACTGCTTTGGCCTTACTTATTAGAATACAAAGGTCGTATTGCGCTGGCGATGTCATGCCTCATCATCGCTAAGCTGACCAGCGTGGCTCTGCCTTTTATTCTGAAGCATTTGGTCGACACCTTAGATGCCGATAAAACCGCGCAAGCCCTCAGTGTACCCGTAGGATTAGTGTTGGCCTATGGTGCGGTACGTTTACTAACGGCGATTACGGGGGAGATCCGCGATACCTTGTTTGGCCGCGTAACAGAGCGGGCGATCCGCCGTTTAGGTTTAGCGGTATTCGACCATTTACACCGACTTGACCTCGATTTTCATCTAGAGCGCAAAACCGGCGGCCTATCCCGTGATATTGAACGCGGCACCAGCGGCGTGAGTTTCCTCATGCGTTTTATGGTGTTCAACATAGTGCCAACCTTGCTCGAAATTGTCATGGTGATTGGCATTTTCTTCTATAACTACGGCATTGCGTTTGCGGCAATCACTTTTGTTGCTGTGCTGGCTTATATTATTTTTTCTGTGGTCGCGACCGAATGGCGTACTGAGTATGTACGTGATGCGGCCAAGGCTGACTCGTTATCGAATACCCGCGCCATCGACAGCTTGCTGAACTATGAAACGGTAAAGTATTTTAATAATGAAAAGTATGAGTCGCAGCGCTATGACCAAGCGCTTGAACAGTGGGAGATAGCTAAGCGTAAGAATCGTTTATCTTTGTTTGCGCTCAATGGTGGACAAGCTGTGATTATCGCTTTGGCTATGACGGCTATGATGGCGCTGGCGGCTTACCGAGTTACCTATGGCGATATGACCTTAGGTGATTTTGTGTTGATTAATGCGTTTATGATGCAGCTCTTTTTACCCCTTAACTTTTTAGGTTTTGTATATCGCGAAATTCGCGGCGCGTTAGCCAATATTGAGCGCATGTTTAGCCTGCTCGATAAACATCCTATGATAGTCGACTTACCCCAAGCACTCGATTTTCAACCCACTAAGGGTGAGTTGATATTTGAAAATGTTAATTTCAGCTACGATGAGCGGCAAATTCTGCGGGACGTGAGCTTTAAGGTTGAAGCCGGTAAAAAGGTGGCTGTTGTAGGTGATAGTGGCGCAGGTAAATCGACCCTGATTAAACTGCTATTTCGATTTTACGATGTGGACCAAGGTGCGATTAAAATCGATGGACAAGATATCCGCCATCTCACGCAAGATGCGCTGCGGCGTGCCATCGCTATCGTGCCGCAGGATACTGTGCTGTTTAACGATTCATTAGTCGAAAACATACGTTATGGTCGCCCAAGCGCGACGGATGAAGAAGTGCGTAATGCTATTAAATTAGCGCACTTAGAGCAATTTATTGCATCACTTGCCCTTGGTTGGGACACAAAGGTGGGTGAGCGCGGCTTAAAGCTATCTGGCGGAGAAAAACAGCGGGTCGCGATAGCAAGGGCCATTTTGAAGGGCTCGCCCGTGCTGGTGTTTGATGAGGCAACATCTTCACTCGATAGTCGCTCCGAGCAAGCTATTTTGTCGGCACTGCGGGAAGTCGCTAAGGGGCACACTAGCCTAGTGGTGGCTCATAGGTTATCGACCATAGTCGATGCCGATCAAATAGTCGTATTAAGCCAGGGAGAAATAGTTGAGCAAGGTAATCATCAGACTTTGCTGTTGGCAAATGGTCTCTATGCCAAATTATGGCGGATACAAAATGAGCAACAACATACTCCTCTGAGCAGTTAATAGCGTAATACAGTTCAGTCTTTATTCAGCTTCGGCTCTCTATACTCAATGCCAACACATCAATCGGAAGAGATCTGGCATGGAAAATATTACACTGAGAGCTAATATTGAAGGCAAAGAAGAAAAAGTCGCCACTGATTGGTATGCCATCATGGCGACATTGAAAAAACGTGGTGTTGATTATGATTCATTGCAACGCATTCATGCTGAGTTGAACGCGGGCCTGTTGGTTACCACTCGGCGACTTACCTTGGCTAAAGTCAATCCAGAAATGGTGCTGGCAGGTGTGATCCGCGATATGAACGCGCCGACAAGTGACTTTATGGGTATGCGTTAGGTGTGTTCGCTAGTGCTTTAGTACAGTTTGGGTGAGAACGTACGAGAATAGAGGTGAGCCTCTATTCTTGATGCTCTAGAGAGACTCCAGAGATAAAATATGACTGAATTAAGCTACGCCGTTCAGCTTCCCCGCTTTCCAACCTTCACATAAAAGATTCAATTTAGGTACTGACTCATCTATCAAAGTGAGTCGAATGATCTGCCCTTCGCGAAAACACACCAGTTCACCTTCGATCTCGGTCAGGCGATTACAGCTCTTACAGCTAGTGCTTACAGTTTTACTGGCGGGCAGTTGGCTTACGAAGCTAGATTTCAAAGTGTTTCCTTAAGTTCAATTGTGGGTAAGACATTTGAATAATGTCTCACGTCACGGATCTTACCTCTTTTGTGATACGCATTCAAATATACCTTATGTAAACCCTATATAAACGAAAGTTGTATTCGCCATTAACCGCGAGGGTTCGCGGCTACTTATCCATATGTGCATAGTATTTATCGAGTGAAATGGATAAACCGCTATCGAGTACAATTCGGACATGTGAGGGTTTGAGTTGTCTTGGTTCTGTCACTCCGCAAGAGTGCGCAATTAAGGCTAAGTCATGGTGTAAATTATGATTATAGTTAGCAACACGAGCCGATTTATCCCTAGGATCGAGTCCTTGTTGTAGCTTGGGATTGTGCGTTGTGATGCCCGTTGGGCAGGTATCTCTATTGCACTGTAAGGCTTGAATACAACCTAGGGCGAACATATTGCCGCGGGCCGATGCGATGAAGTCTGCACCTAATGCTAAAGCCCAAGCGACTCTTGATGGCACTATGAGTTTACCCGAAGCGATGACTTTGATGCGTTTACGCAAGCCTCGTTGGATCAAGACATTAACTAGGATTGGTAAGCTTTCCTTCAGTGGTAATCCGACATAATCCATTAAAGGTTGTGGTGCAGCGCCTGTGCCGCCATCGGCACTGTCTAAAGTAAAGAAGTCGGGGGCAGAGTCTTCGCCACGACGTTCGATTTCATCACATAAATCTTCGAGCCACTGTACGTCACCGAGTACGGCCTTAATGCCCGTTGGTTTACCGGTAACTTCACGTACTCGTTCAACCATATCCAAAATATCGTTCACGGATTTGAATTCAATATGACCATTAGGGCTAATAGAGTCATAACCCTGAGGAATACCGCGGATATGGGCAATTTCAGCTGTGACTTTGATCCCTGGTAAAATGCCACCTTTACCCGGTTTAGCCCCTTGACTCATTTTAATTTCAAACATTTTGACTTCGGGATGAATGGCTATCGACTTGAGCTTTTCATCGTCTAAATGTCCGTGCTCATTACGTACACCGTATTTGGCTGTTCCAATTTGAAAGACGATATCGCAGCCACCTTTTAGATGATAAGGGCTCAAGCCGCCTTCACCTGTGTTAAGCCAGCAACCCGCCTGCGCTGCACCGTGGGAAAGGGCGGTAATTGCTGGGCGCGATAGAGCCCCAAAGCTCATGGCTGAAATATGACAAATAGCTTGAGTCGTATAGGGTTGGCGGCAATTGGTGCCAATTGTCAGTGGATGAATGGGTGTGATCTCTTCATCTTGGGTTGGGAAGGCGGTATTCATAAACATAATGGTACCAGCATTATCTAAGGGGCGAGTTGAACCAAAGGCGATAGTTCTATCGACATTTTTAGCCGCGCGGTAAACCCAACTGCGTTCTGCACGGTTGAATGGCAGTTCTTCTCTGTCTTGGGCGAAAAAGTATTGTCTAAAGAACTCGCCTTGTTTCTCGAACAGATACCGAAAGCGACCAATTACTGGGTAGTTATGTCTTACCGCTTGTTTGGTCTGCATTTTATCTGCGATATACATGTAAATAACCGCGAGTACAGCGAGTCCTATTACAATCAAAAACAGCCCTGAAAATAGATCGAGTCCCCACATAAACCAATTGAGTTCACTCATGTTATTTATCCTT
This sequence comes from Shewanella sp. SM95, assembly GCF_025653595.1. NCBI lineage: Bacteria > Pseudomonadati > Pseudomonadota > Gammaproteobacteria > Alteromonadales > Shewanellaceae > Shewanella > Shewanella sp. SM95. The sequence goes on along the minus strand of NZ_JAKKSE010000008.1, from coordinate 33,800 downwards.
ATTCTTGTCCGTAACGGGTGGCGATCAAGCTCGCAGGTTGGTCATCATTAAGAGAGAGTAAAAACAGCTGGCTATAGTCATCTTCGCTGATCGCTTGGATCTCTGGTCCGCCAAGGGCTTTAATGATCAGTGGGACAGTGTTTGAATGCCCAACGATGAGTGTATTGCCCTTTACAGCATGCACTTGTTCGACAATGTGTTGAATATGTCCTTCGATAGGTTTGGCTGCTTCTACTATCGTCACAGGTAAATGGCGAGCCTCGGCGATGGGCGCGAGTGTTTGTTGGGTTCTTAGGTATTGAGTCGCAATAAGTTGCGACAGCGGCGTGCGGCTCAAGGCAGTGATCAGTGATGCTGCGCGTATTTCTCCCTTGGGTGATAACTGCGGGTTATTGGCTGGCGTGTCGGCTTTTTCGGCATGTCTGACTAAAATAATTAGTCTGCTCTCCGCATGAGCTTGGCTAATGGGAGTAAAGCCGAGGCAAGTGAATATGACGAGGCTTGTTAGCAGGCTAAAGCGTTTTATATTGATACCCAGATTATGCTTAAAATAGTGCTTAAGGATTAGTGTAAACTCGTGAAAGCGGAAATGACTCAAACTGCGGCCTGCTGCCATGGTGTAACATCCTTTTCTATTGGCTTATGTCTAAGCTCAGCGATAGTAATGATCTGCATTGCGGTGGGTTGGCGCTTTATGCACCTTATTAAAGAATGAACCCACTTAATTTATGTGGGCCTTATCATGGCCTTGTGGTCAGATGGTACTTCAATTCTAAAAATTACTAAAGCTGGTTAAATTTTGGTCGATAATTAAGTCGACCCGAATTGAATGGATAGTCATCATGGAAATCAATAAACCCCCTCAAGTGCAAAGTACTCCTTTGCCACAGAAAAAATATGCTGAAAACACGGCGTCTAAGGGCACCGAAGTGAGTGATTCGAAGGACGCGAAAGCCACAGAAGTAACCTCGAAGCAAACTGCGCAGCAAACGAGCAAGCAGCTGATGAATCAAGCGATTTTATCGGCACAGCAAGATGTGAATATCAAGTCAGGCGATCAGTCTATGGCCTTGCTTTATCGCGCAGCGATAGAGTCGATTAATAAAGAATTAGCGCCCACTATGGGCGAGAACGCGATTCAGACGGCTTACGATAATGGCGTAGATACTTCTCCAGAAGCGACTGCAGATCGTATCGTGAGTTTTGCGACGCAGTTTTTTAGCATTCACCAACAACAAAATTCGGGTATGAGTCTAAGTGATCAACTCGATAGCTTTATGGGGATTATTGGCGGTGCCATCGACAATGGCTTTAAAGAGGCTAAAGATATTCTGTCCGGCCTTAAAGTATTGCAGGGTGATATTGCCGATGGTGTCGATAAAACCTACAGCTTAGTGCAAGAGGGGCTGCAAGCCTTTAGAGATAGCTTTAACAAGAAGACTGATGAGACAGCATAGAGTCCGAGTTAATACCTCAGTATTTTCAGTTCTATATTCAGCGTTATAGTCATAAGCCCCTTATATAAGGGGTTTTTGTTGTGCAGAAAAAAGTCTATGCTGGAAGCCTATTTAACGTTTCGCTTGAGGGCAAGTTATGTGGATTAGGGGACAAGTGATAGAACGTATTGATTGGAGTGATAAGTTATTCTCATTGCGCATTGCTGCCGAGTTAGCTCCATTTATTCCTGGTCAGTTTATCAAGTTAAGTCAAATGCAAGATGATAAGCGTGTGGCTAGAGCCTACTCCTTAGTTAATTCTCCCGATAAACCCTATGCAGAGGTGCTCGCCGTTGCGGTAGAGGATGGCCTGTTATCGCCTCAATTACACAACCTTGCAATAGGCGATGAAATTGAAATTACCTCAACCGCGACTGGTTTTATGACCTTAGCTGAAATTCCTAAGGGTGAACTCCAAGGGAAGCATTTGTGGTTTTTAGCCACAGGAACAGCAGTAGGGCCATTTTTGTCTATGCTCGACACCGATGAACCTTGGGAGCGTTTTGAAAAAGTCGTGCTTGTGTATGGCGTGCGCGAGGCACAGGATTTGGCATATCTTGATAAGCTGCGTAATTTAGAACGCAAATACCCTGAACAATTTACATTAGTCTTGAGTGTGACCCGTAAACCCTTTGCCGATGCTTTACAGTGCCGCATTCCCGAGGGGATAGTCTCGGGTGAAATCGAAAAAAAGGCAGGATTAACCTTAAACGCAGCTGACTCTCAAGTTATGATCTGCGGCAATCCGGGTATGATTAACGGTGCGCAAGCCGCTTTACTCGATAAAGGGTTAGTGAAGAATTTACGCCGTGCTCCTGGGCAAATTACCGTTGAAAAATACTGGTAATCTCAATTTTACATAGAAGGCGAGAGTAAACTTGTTTCCGTTCTTGCCCCTAAAAAGCCATAGCGTTTAATGCAAACAAAAGGAAATTTTTGATGAAGTTGTTAAGTTCTCAAGCTTCGCCCTATGCCCGTTGTGTAAGAGCCTTAATCCAGTATCTAGGGATTAACAATATTGAAGAGCAGTTAGTTAATCCCTTTGAAAACAGCGCAGAATTACTCGATGCTAACCCGTTAGGACAGATCCCGTGTCTTATTACCAACGATGGTGTAGCACTATTTGATAGTGAAGTGATCATGCGTTACCTAGATGCAGAGCTTGGCGATCGTAAGATGTTTGGGATCTCAAATAATAACTGGGTGCTGGAGTGTCAGTATTCTTTAGTCAAAGGCTTAATCGATAGCGCGGTGAAATTACGCCAAGAGCAAATGCGTGAAGAAGAAGGCGTGAGGTCAGTATTTTGGACTGCACGTTTTGAACAAGCACTGCTGCGCGGCCTTATGCAGATTGAGCTTCAAACTGTGATCACCCAAACCACGATTCAAGCACCGCAATTAGCCTTGATTTGCTTACTCGATTATGTGGATTTTAGACATCCAGAGCTAGATTGGCGTAAGGTTGCACCTGCGACAGCACTTTGGTTCAGTGAAATGCGTGATTTACCTGCATTTATTCAAACTCGTCCCCAATAATCCGCAGAGGATGCTCAACCGTCGGTTGCGCGTCTTCCTTTTGGCCTATCACGGCGATTTTGTTCACCAAAAGCGCCGAATAACTCACGAGTAACCCCATATTCTACTCTGCGATCATTGCCTAGCTGTCGCCTGTCTTCATGGTGTTGATAGCGGCATTGGCAGTTTGCCTTAGTGCATTCTTCCATCGGAATTTCGGGCGCATCTTTCGATAAAAATCGTTTTCCAGAAAGCGCTTCAATTTGCTCACAGCAACTGCCGTTATTCACAATGCTCACACTGTGAAAACTGTGAAAACTGTGAAAACTGTGAAAACTGTGAGTCTTATTAATGCTGGGATCAGCAGCTTGAGAAGAGTGTTTATGTCTTTTGGGACGACTATTGAGTTTGAATAAGCCAAATAGCGCAATTGCGGCTACGCCTAGCAGCAAAACAGTTAACATAACGCCTCCTGAAAGCATTTTTATCAAATTAAGGTTCAGTTTAGTTTGATTTGAGATAATCTCAAATTTTCAGATTAATGCCATTAAAAACATAAAGTTAATTAGCTGCTTGCTCTCAAGTTCCGTATCTATTACTCTTGCGAAACTGATAAGCATTATCATTAATGCATTAGTGTTCTAATTTTGCAGAACACGTCATCACTTTGGGGAGAATTCGGTAATGAAATGGGTAACTTGCGCGGCTATTGTTGGGTTAATGTCGGTTGGGCATTCAGCGAATGCAGATGATAAATTAACCGTTTATTCTTATCGTCAAGCTTTCTTGGTGGAGCCTATCCTGACGCGTTTCACCGAAGAAACTGGCATAGGTGTGAATTTGGTATTTGCTAAAGACGGTATTGCCGAGCGTCTCGTCCGTGAAGGCCGTTTATCCCCAGCGGATCTTGTGCTGACGTCTGATTTTTCACGTTTAGTTGAATTAGTGGATAAAGATCTAACCTCTCCAGTCAAAAATCCCCTGCTAGAGAGCAATATTCCTGCGCAGTATCGCGATCCCGATGGCCAGTGGTATGCCCTGACTATGCGGGTGCGAAATCTCTATACAGCCAAGGATCGTTTAGGCCAGCAGCAATTGACCTATGAAGAATTAGCCGATCCCAAATATAAAGGAAAGATTTGTACTCGCAGTGGTAAACATCCATACAACATAGCGTTAGTCGCATCTATGATTGCTCATCACGGTGAAGCTGAGGCAAAAACTTGGTTACAAGGCGTGAAAACTAATTTAGCCCGCAAACCTCAGGGGAACGACAGGGGGCAAATTGCCGCAGTAAAAGAAGGTGTGTGTGAGATCGCCATTGGTAATAGCTACTATTACGGCAATATGTTGCAGGATCCTGAGCAAAAGGCGATTGCCGAAGCTGTGACGCTCAACTTCCCGAACCAAGCTGACCGCGGTGCCCATGTGAATGTGTCTGGCATGGTATTAACTCGCCATGCGCCTAATAAAGCCAATGCGATCAAATTGATGGAGTTCTTATCCGCCGATGTTGCTCAGAAGGCCTATGCCGATGTGAATATGGAATATCCAGTGAAAGCCGATGTGGCACCTTCATCTTTAGTGGCTTCATGGGGTAAGTTTAAGTCAGATCAATTGCCCATTTTTAAGTTGGCAGAATATCACCAAGCGGCGGTTAAGCTATTAGATGAAGTGCAGTTTGATCTCTAGCTCCAGTGCTAGCGACAAAATGCAGATTTAGGTTATCAGCGCCAGTGATTGGCGCTGTGACGTTTTAAGGATTGACATGATTTTAGGATTAGCCAGAAGCTGGTCGCTTGCTGGTTATGCCGTGGCCGCCTTGCTGGTATTGCCACTATTTGCGTTGATATTTCAAGCTTTTCAGCCTGACGAAGCCGTGTTTGGGCACTTGATGGCAACGGTTCTGCCGACATATATCATTAATAGTTTATTGCTGATTTTCTGGGTGAGTCTGGGGGCGTTATTACTCGCGTTACCTTGCGCTTGGTTGATGGCTCGTTGTGACTTTGTAGGCAGGCGATATTTGCAATGGGCGCTATTATTGCCCCTCGCTATGCCTGCGTATATTGTTGCCTACGTCTATACCGATTTACTCGATTATGCGGGGCCAGTGCAGCGCGGTCTTCGTTCGATATTTGGCTGGGACTCACCGCAGGATTATTTCTTCCCCGATATTCGTACTTTAGGCGGCGCGGCGTGTATGTTGTCGCTGGTATTGTTTCCCTATATTTATCTCTTGGCGCGTACCGCTTTTATGGAGCAATCCTTAAGTTTGGCCCATGCTTCGCGCATTATGGGCTGTTCACCGTGGCAAAGTTTTTGGCGTTTATCTTTGCCTATGGCAAGGCCTGCGCTCGCCGTTGGGGTGGCTTTAGTGGCGATGGAGACGGCCGCTGATTTTGCAACGGTTAACTATTTTGCAGTGCCTACCTTAACGACAGCCGTGTACGACACTTGGTTGGGTTATGGCAATTTGACCGCCGCCGCTAAGTTATCGGCGATTATCTTGCTGGTAGTGTTTAGCCTGATTGGATTTGAGCGTTTTGCCCGTCGTAAACAGCAGTTATTCCAAAAACAATCACGTATACAAGTCACTGACTTGTATCGACTCTCGATGACTCAAACCTTGGTCGCACTCAGCTTTTGCGGCATGCTATTGCTATTAGCCTTTCTGTTACCTTTCGGGATTTTATTATCCTATGCGATTGGTTACTTTGAACAAAGCTGGGATAAGAGTTTTTTGCAATTGAGTCTTAACAGCCTCAGTCTTGCGCTGATCACCAGTTTACTCTGTTGCTTAATCGCTTTACTGCTTATGTTTGTTCGCCGGATAAGCCCAAGACAGAGTGATGCTTTGCCCTCACGGTTAGCTTCGACGGGCTACGCCTTACCAGGCACTGTGCTGGCTATTGGGGTATTAGTGCCTTTAACTATGCTAGATTTTGCGATTAACGATCTGGCGGATCTTGTCGGCATAGCAGGTCCTGGTCTTATCCTAACAGGCAGTGTGATGGCATTGATTTTTGCTTTTTGTGTGCGTTTCGTGGCAATTGCGATTGGCAGTGTTGAAAGCAGTTATAAACGCATCTCGCCATCGCTAGACATGGTGAGCCTGACCATGGGGCAAACTCCTAGGCAACTTTTGCGGCGGGTGCATTTGCCTTTACTTGCTAAGGGATTATTTGCGGGCGCTTTATTGGTGTTTATCGAAAGCATGAAGGAACTGCCCGCTGCGTTATTGCTGCGGCCTATCGGCTTTGAGAATCTTGCAACTTATGTATTCCAGTTTGCGTCCGATGAAAAACTCGAGCACGGCGCATTAGCTGCTATTGTGATTGTACTGGTGGGTTTAGTGCCGCTTATTTATTTAAACCGTTCATTGGAGCATCACAGCTGATGACAAGTACGCTCAAGCTTAAGCAAATTCATAGCGATTATCAGGGCCAGCAAGTACTTAAAGGTTTGAGTTTAACGCTCGCCCAAGGGGAAATCCTGGCGTTGTTAGGCCCAAGCGGTTGTGGCAAGACGACCTTATTGCGTGCAGTTGCTGGATTACAGGCCATAAGCCAAGGTGAAATCCAGATTAATGGCCGCATAGTGAGTGGCGATAGCCCGTTTGTACCTAGCGAGCAGCGCGGCATCGGCATGATTTTTCAAGACTATGCGCTTTTCCCTCATTTGACTGTGGCGGAAAATATCCTCTTTGGGGTGGCTAGATTGTCGGGCGCAGAACGTCAGGCACGTTTGGATGAAATGCTAGCTTTGGTCAAACTTGAAGGGTTGGCACAGCGCTATCCCCATGAATTATCTGGCGGTCAGCAGCAGCGAGTTTCGATTGCGCGGGCACTTGCCTATGAGCCGCAGTTATTGCTGCTCGATGAGCCTTTTTCCAATATTGATGCCCAAGTGCGCTACGAGATGATGGCGGAAATTCGCAGCATCTTAAAACAGCGTAATGTCAGCGCGGTGTTTGTTACTCATAGCAAGGATGAAGCCTTTGTATTTGCAGATACTTTAGCCATCTTTAATCAAGGCATCATAGTGCAGCATGGTAGTGCCGAAGCTTTATATGCCGCCCCAAACAGCCGCTATGTGGCGGACTTTTTAGGTAGCGGTAATTACTTACCTGCAGCAGTGTTTGATGGGCACAGTGTTGTCACTCCCATAGGTCATTTAACCAGCCTCACGCCATTAAATTTGCCGAGCGAGTTCAGCGGAACAGTATTCTTGCGACCACAGCAATTGACGCTCAGCGCCGATGAACAGGGCGTTGGTACTATCACTGAGCGACGTTTCTTAGGCGCCTTTTGTCATTATTGGGTCAAAATTGAGGCCGCTTCCCATGCTTATTATGTGGAGGTGCGTAGCCAAATGATGCAGCTAAGTATTGGTCAAAAGGTTGGGGTAACGACTGAGCCGCATTCGCTTGTGCTGTTTGAATCTTCAGCATATTCAAACTGTGGGGACCCAATCTAAGCGATGAGTATTTATTCAATGCTGATATAGCATAGCCAACTAAAGTACGACATTTTTGCTTACGTTAAACTTGGGTCTATGCGGTATTGGTTGGTGATATTTTCGACCATCCTTGCTACTTTTATCCTCCGGTTTTGGAGGAATTATGATAAAAACAATAAATTCAATTTGCACCCTCGTTATTGTAGCAACGGCAATATCGTCTTCAGGAGTGATGGCCATGGATAGGATCACAGGTAAAGCCTTCGCAACGCGATCAGAAGTGTATGCAACCCAAGGGATGGCGGCGACCAGTCAGCCTTTAGCCACGCAAGTCGCTATTGATATACTCAAACAGGGCGGCAGTGCGGTCGATGCAGCGATTGCCGCTAACGCCATGTTAGGGTTAGTCGAGCCAACGGGCTCGGGTGTCGGCGGGGACTTATTTGCTATCGTCTGGAGCGCAAAAGATAAACGCCTCTATGGTCTTAATGCATCGGGGCGCAGTCCCAAATCCTTAAGTTTAGAAAAGCTTAAATCCCTCGGATTAGACTATTTACCGCCGCTTGGACCTTTGCCAGTTTCTGTACCGGGTACTGTTGACGGTTGGTACGAGCTGCATAATAAGTTTGGTAAATTAGCTATGGCCGATAACCTCGCGCCTGCCATTCATTACGCCCGTGATGGTTTCCCTGTGTCAGAGTTGATTGCCTATTACCTTGATGGCAGTGGTAAAAAACTGGCTAAATTCCCCGGTTTTAAAGAAACCTATATGCCTAATGGTAAGATGCCTACCGTAGGGGAAATCTTTAAAAATCCCGCGCTTGCTAACACCTATGAGAAAATTGCTAAGGGCGGCCGCGATGCTTTCTATAAAGGTGATATCGCCAAAAGTATCGATAAGTACATGAAATCCCAAGGTGGTTATTTAAGTTATGATGACTTAGCGAGCCATACTAGCGACTGGATAGATCCCGTTTCGGTGAACTACCGTGGTTACGATGTGTGGGAACTGCCACCTAATGGTCAAGGCATTGCGGCGCTACAAATCTTAAAAACCATGGAACCCTTTAATGTGGCTGCCATGGGCTTTAATAGTCCTGAATATGTCCATTTATTTGTCGAAGCAAAGAAACTCGCCTTTGCTGACAGAGCTAAGTTTTATGCCGACATGGCCTTTAATAAAGTGCCCGTTACCGAGCTTATCTCACAGAAATATAACTATGATCGCGCTAAGTTGATTGACCTTACAAAAGCCGCCAAAAGTGTCGATGCGGGTAATCCAGCGTTGCAACATGGCGATACTGTGTACCTGACTACCGCCGACAAAGATGGCAACATGGTGTCACTCATTCAGAGTAATTACCGTGGTATGGGTTCAGGGATGACACCGCCGGATCTCGGCTTTGTGCTGCAAGACCGCGGGCAGATGTTTGATTTAACGGAAGGGCGTTTTAATACCTACGCACCGGGCAAGCGTCCATTCCATACCATCATTCCGGCTTTTGTGACCAAAGACGGTAAACCTTGGCTGAGCTTTGGGGTGATGGGCGGCGCGACTCAACCACAAATGCACGCGCAGATTGTAATGAATCTGATTGATTTTAAAATGAACTTGCAAGAAGCGGGCGATGCCCCCAGAATTTTGCATATGGGGTCAACCGAGCCCACTGGCGAAGTGATGAATGATGGTGGCTACGTCAGTCTGGAATCAGGTTTTCCGGTAGAAACCCGTCGTGAGTTGATTAAGAAAGGCCATGTGCTGCGTGATGGACTTGGGGAGTTTGGTGGCTATCAAGCCATTGGATTTAATGCCGAAACTGGCGTATATCGTGCGGCCTCTGAGAGTCGCAAGGATGGTCACGCCGCAGGCTATTAACACTAAGATAAATGCTAAGGTAAGCTCAATACTGAGTGAACCTGACGTCATGGATTCGATTTAACTGATTGGCGAGACTTTAATGGTCTCGTCAATTTTTATGTTTAAGGGTCTGGGGTGGGATAATGCTCCGCTATTGGCATTATCATAAACAGATCAGAGCAAACTGTGCGTTAGTTAATGTCATTTTTAGGTAAAGTTGCGGATAATATTGCCGAAAATGAATTTAGAAAAAGGGTGATAACCAAATGGATATTCAAAATATGCCGCGTGAACAGTTGGGTGTGTGTGCAGAGGGGAACTTACACAGTGTCTATTTGATGTTTAATGCCAATGACAATGTCGAGTCGCAATTACGTCCCTGTCTTGCCAACGTTGCGCAGTATATTTATGAGCTGACAGATCAATATTCCGACAGTGCATTCAATGGTTTTGTTGGTATTGGTGCTAATTATTGGGATAGCCTCTATCCTACTGCTCGCCCTGAACTGCTTAAACCTTTCCCTGCGATGCAAGTGGGCAGTCGTGAAGCGCCTGCAATTGAATATGATTTATTCGTGCATATTCGCAGTGATCGTTACGACATTCTGCATTTAGTGGCGAATGAAATCAGCCAAATGTTTGAAGACTTAGTGGAGTTAGTTGAAGAAGAGCGTGGCTTTAGATTTATGGATAGCCGTGATTTGACTGGTTTTGTCGATGGCACCGAAAACCCTAAGGGGCGCCACCGCCAGGAAGTGGCACTTGTGGGTGATGAGGATCCTGAGTTTAAGGGTGGCAGCTATATTCATGTGCAAAAATATGCCCATAACTTAAGTAAGTGGCATAGGTTACCAGTTAAAAAACAAGAGGATATAATCGGTCGAACTAAGCAAGATAATATCGAGTATGAATCTGAAGATAAGCCACTGACCAGCCATATCAAGCGCGTTAATCTTAAAGATGCCGATGGTAAGTCAATGGAGATCCTGCGTCAGAGTATGCCCTATGGTTCGCTGAAGGAGCAGGGATTAATGTTTATCTCTAACTGCCGCACGCCAGAACATTTTGAAAAGATGCTGCATAGCATGATGTTTGGTGATGGCGCAGGCAATCATGATCACTTGATGCATTTTACTAAGGCGATGACAGGTTCATCTTTCTTTGCCCCTGCATTGGATTTTATGCTGCAGTTCGACGAATAAGCTTTCTATAATCAAGCCGAATTAGTATCAATCGAGACGCACTTAAGCTAACGCCTAAGTGCGTTTTTTTATGCTAATGCGCGGGAACCCATTTTTTGATATCGAGCTGCCATTGCAGGGCGGTGAAATCGATAAAGGCGCGCACTAGATTTTGCTGATAACTGCGGGACAAATATACCGCCCACAGGGTTTGGCCTGGTGTCGTAAATTCGGGTAAGACTTCTTTGAGCTGACCACTGGCAAGGTATTGGTTAGCCAAGTCACAGGGTAAACGCACTATGCCATGTCCACGTAGCGCCGCACTGACCAACACTCCCATATCGTTAGCCCTAAGATTCCCTGTAACTTTGACGTGCTCAGCTTGCAGTTCTTTTAGAAAAGGCCAGTTTTGTTGCGCTGAGTGTATGAGGCAGTTGTGGGCCAGCAGATCTATGGGTTCGAGGAGTGGCGTTGCGCTATCAAGATAGCTCGGCGCCGCGCAAAGTACTGCATCTATGGTCATCAAACGCCGAGCTATGAGATTCTCATCGGGCTGCTCGGTATAACGTAGCGCCACGTCGACTCTCTCATCTACCAATTGCGCAAAACTGTCCGACATCACCAGTTGAATGTTGACCTTAGGATGAATTTTAATAAAGCGATCGACGACATCAAACAGACTGTGCTGCCCAAGGCCAATAGGCGTAGCGATACGAATACTGCCTACCAGTTCACTGTTATGGCTGTGGGCACGGCTCTCCATGGCCGCAACTTCACTTAAGATCCGCTGGCAAAATTGTAGCGCTTCCTCACCCTGCAAAGTCAAGCTGGCGCTGCGCGTGGTGCGGTGTAATAAGCGTAAACTCAACCACTGCTCCACTTCTTGAATATGACGGGAAACCTGCAGGCGGCTGAGGTCTAAATGTTCGGCAGCTTTGGTAAAGCTGCCACAGTTTGCGACTTCGACGAAACTGCGTATTGCGGCAATTTTATCCACATTAGTATCCTATATTGAAACAATCATGCTCAATTATTGATGTTTATTAGGTGAAAAACTGCAAGTAAACTGGTTCCAATGTAAATCATCTGAGTGAGACAATGAAATGAAAATCGCAATTTTAGGTGCAACGGGTTGGATCGGTGGTGCAATTTTAAAAGAAGCACAGAGTCGTGGACATCAAGTGACAGCGTTAGTGCGTGACCCAAGCAAGTTATCCGTGGCTGACGTAGTAGTACGTGCCGTGGATTTAGAGCAGCCATTGGTCGCCGATACCTTTGCTGGCGTAGATGTCGTGATTGCCGCCGTTGGTGGCCGCGCCCAACAAAATCATGGTCTAGTGGCGAGTACGGTTCAGCATTTACTGGATGTGCTGCCTAACGCTAACGTGCCACGTTTATTGTGGGTCGGTGGTGCTGGGAGTTTAGAAGTGGCGCCGGGTGTGACGCTGGTCTCTAGCCCAGATTTCCCCGCAGTATATAAAGATGAGGCGTTAGCTCAGGGTGAAGCCTTGAAGGTATTCCGTGCGGCGCAAACGGCAATCAATTGGACCTTTGTGAGCCCAGCGGCTGAGATTTATCCCGGTGAGAGTGAAAGCCCGTACCGTCTTGGTGGCGACAGCTTCTTTACCGATGCTAATGGTCAAAGCCGTATCTCTGTAACCGATTACGCAAAAGCCATGGTAGATGAAGCCGAAAAGGGCGCTCACCCAAACCAGCGCATCAGTGTGGCTTACTGATATCGTTATAGTTGAGTTAGATATTGTGAGTTAGATATTGTGAGTTAGATATTGTGAGTTAGATATTGTGCTGGAATGTGTAACGTAATCGGGACAATGGCCAAATACCCAGCGCTATATTGCACTTCAAAATGTACAGATAAAATAGAACAGGTCAGCTCACTGACCTGTTTTTTTATTCTGCGTAATTGAATAAAGATTTGATGGTTTCTAAGGTATCGGCGATATCTTGGATGCTCGATGGGCAAATAAAGATAGTGTCGTCACCGGCAATCGTACCCAAAATGCCTTCTGGTTTACCGATAGAATCCAACAAGCGGGCAATCAGCTGCGCGGCACCTGGGCTAGTTCGCACGACGATCATAGCTTGGTTGTGATCGACGTCGAGTACCAAATTCTTCAGTGGGCTACCCGCGGTGGGTACGCCTAATTCGGCTGGTAAGCAATACACCATCTCTTGCTTAGCGTTGCGAGTCCGCACTGCGCCGAACTTGCTGAGCATGCGTGACACTTTCGATTGGTTAATATTACCAAAGCCTTCAGCTTGCAAGGCGGTGACGATTTCACTCTGAGAGCCAAAGCGCTCTTCTTTTAAAATCGACTTAAAAATTCTAACAAGGTCATCCTGATTCTTGGTCGTTTGCATAATATTATTATTCGTTATTCAAAAAAACAGGCCCATTTTGAATATTTTTAGAAAAATTGTCAACAAATAACCAGATTGGTTGAATAAAAATTCACTAGCTCTCAGTGGTTAAGCGTTTGTAGGGGGCGTAAAAATCCCAATTTGAGTAATTGTTCTACATTGCTTCTACGTTATTCCGGAATTCTTTTGTCCCACGACTAAGGGATAATTGAAATTGTTGTGACATTCCAGTAATGTGACGCCAACGCAAATTAGATCCATGTCACACATATCCGAGAAATAACGGAGATAACTATGAAAGTTGCTGTACTTGGTGCTGCTGGTGGTATCGGCCAGGCTCTTGCCCTACTGTTAAAAACTCAATTGCCTGCGGGTTCACAATTGTCTCTATATGATATCGCACCGGTAACTCCGGGTGTTGCGGTTGACTTGAGCCACATTCCAACTGCTGTTGAAATAAAAGGTTTTGCTGGTGAAGATCCAACGCCTGCCCTAGTGGGTGCTGACGTTGTTCTAATTTCTGCTGGTGTTGCACGTAAGCCTGGTATGGATCGTTCAGATCTGTTCAATATTAATGCCGGTATCGTTCGCAACCTGATCGAAAAAGTAGCGGCAACTTGCCCTACGGCTTTGGTTGGCATTATCACTAACCCCGTCAACACGACTGTAGCTATCGCTGCAGAAGTGATGAAAAAAGCGGGTGTTTATGATAAGAACCGTCTGTTCGGTATCACGACATTAGACGTGATCCGTTCTGAAACCTTCATCGCCGAATTAAAAGGCCTGAACGTTGCTGACGTTAAAGTGAATGTGATCGGCGGCCACAGCGGCGTGACCATTCTGCCATTACTGTCTCAAGTTGAAGGCGCGACTTTCACTGACGAAGAAGTGGCAAGTTTGACGACTCGCATCCAAAACGCGGGTACCGAAGTGGTTGAAGCTAAAGCCGGTGGCGGAAGCGCGACTCTGTCTATGGGTCAAGCGGCTTGCCGTTTCGGTCTGTCTCTGGTTCGTGGTCTGCAAGGTGAAGCTAACATCGTTGAATGCGCCTATGTTGACGGCGGCAGCGAGCATGCTGAATTCTTCGCACAACCTGTGCTGTTAGGCAAAAACGGTATTGAAAAAGTACTGCCTTACGGTGAAGTGAGTGCATTCGAAGCTAACGCTCGTGATTCTATGTTAGATACGCTGAAAGGCGATATCAAACTAGGCGTTGATTTCGTTAAATAATATTTCGGATAATCTTTTTAGATTATGACGAATTAAAAACGGAGCCATGAGCTCCGTTTTTTTATGCCTGGGTTTTACATTTTACCAAGCGAATTCAGTCGATCAGCGGCGCTTAGTGGGAATTTGGCAGTTATCATCGCAGCGGGCTTTGCCCGTCAGTAAATAGGAGATGCGGTATCTGTGTTTTGCGAATCTTAGATAGCACCAATCGGCCACAGTTTTAATCACGGGCAGGCGTAACAGTTGGATCCAGGCGCGCGTCCCTGTCAGTGCCCACGCTTTACAAGTGACATCTAACCCGAGTAACACTTCGCCCGTTGCGGTTTCGCCATGTAGAATCGTATTGGCGTAGTCTTTATTGATATGGCTGAAGCGCTCACTAAAGTCTGGCGCATTTAAATCCTCAAGCGCAATCAAGTTCTTCGGATCGCGCGCCTTCAGTTGACGCATTTCGGCGCGACATAATGGACAATTACCATCGTAAAAAATCCGCAGTTCCATCGGTATCACCTCTGATGACTTGATCACAATACTTGGTCTAAGCTCTTGGCTTGAGTACTCAAGCTTGGTTTTCTTCTACCCTATACGCAGAATAAAGGGGTTTAGATCGAAGCGATTGTAGAACGGATCAGCATCTCATTGGGCTTTTTGTTAGGTTAAATTCAAATGAGTGCAGTAACATCTTGGTTATTCATCAGTTTAACTTGATTGCTGATTTTTAAGCGAACAAGGTAAAGCCTGACCAATAACGACTCAAAAGGATAGGTATGACATCTCCCATCATAATCACAGGCGTGGGTAAGCGTATCGGTTACGCCTTAGCCAAACATTTTCTCGCCCAAGGTCAGCAGGTGATTGGTACCTATCGCAGCCATTACGCTAGCATAGATGAGCTGAACGCCTTAGGTGCGACTCTGTATCCCTGTGATTTTTATGACGATACTCAAGTGCGATCCTTGATTGATGAGTTAGCTAAGCTGCCGCAAATTCGCGCCATTATTCACAATGCCTCGGACTGGCTGCCGGATCCTGTGCTTACAAAGAATGAGCCTTTCAAGAGTGCCACTTTTGCACCGAGCCAAGTGCTGCAGCGGATGATGCAAGTGCATGTGAGCGTGCCCTATCAGTTGAACTTGGCCTTAGAGGCGCAGCTACGTGCGGCTGCTGGCGATGAAATCGGCGGCAGTGATGTGATTCATATTACTGACTATGTGGCAGAGAAGGGCAGTCAGAAGCATATCGCCTATGCCGCCAGTAAAGCCGCGCTGCACAATATGACGCTATCCTTTGCCGCCAAGTTTGCGCCCGAGGTCAAAGTGAATTCGATTGCGCCAGCGATGATCCTATTTAATGCGGGTGATGACGCTGCCTATCAGCAAAAAACCTTAACCAAAGCGCTGTTGCCGAAAGAGGCGGGAAATGAGGAAATTATCGACTTAGTGGAATATCTGCTGAATAGCCGCTACGTCACCGGTCGTTGCCATAATGTTGATGGTGGCCGGCATTTAAGGTAGAGAAGGCTCTAGAATCTAGATTCTAGAAGGAGCGAACGACTGCATGATCTATTTTGTTTCATACCAAATATGACATTTTCACCCTCCATAGTGGTCAGATGTAGGAGGTAGAATTCTTTAATAGAAAGAGTGCAGGAGCAGTTATGGAGCGACGCTCTGCTTTTTCTAGCAGCGAAGCGCTCTAGCTTCTAGTTTCTTGTACCTTCTTTTCAAAATGTCAGTACCCGACTTGGGGTGATGATGAACGGTAAAGGCACATCCCAATACTCGCAGGGTAAACTCGTCACTTGCTGACAGTCGTGGGCGTAACCCATAGGCAAAGGTTTACCCTTAAGCTGCCAGTTCGCCAGCGTCCTATCGTAATAACCGCCGCCCATGCCCATGCGATTGCCCATTAAATCAAACGCCACTAAGGGCGTGATAACCACATCTAGCTCAGTTACTGGGATAATGGCGCGCACATCTAATTTAGGTTCTAAGATGCCGAATTGATTCGCCTGCATGGGGGTGTCTGCGGTGTTATGCAGGAATAACAATTGTCCGGCATTGAAGGGATGTAACCTAGGCAGATAGGTGTTTATGCCCATTTGCCACAGCGCAGCGATCAGCGGTGGCGTGGCGAGTTCGCCATCATGGGTGAGATATAATGCCACATGTTGCGCTTTGTTGGCCTGCAATGCATCGAGCATTCGCTGGCAGGCGTTTAAACTTGCTTGGGTTTGTTCTATTTCGGAGAGAGATTTACGGGCGGTGCGAATGGTTTTGCGTAACAGATTGCGGCTTTCTTTTGTATGGAGTGCGATATTTGCCGCATAGTTTGCGACATCTACGGCATCAGCGACTTCTACGGCAAGGTGCGCCGTGTCGCTTTGGGTATTCAAATGAGAAAGTTTGGAAGATGTAGACATAGAATTAAGATGCTCCCCAGAATGCCGCTACCGGTGTAGCCCTTGAACCGTAGGTTCAAGGCGGGTAAATGATTACCTCCTAAGGCTTCTCGGTACAAGCCGAGCATGCACAATGTCAGTAAAGCATTCACCCTGAGATAAAAATTATCGGCACAGGGACATTACCAGTTGGCATGCATCCCAGGGAGCAAAACGGTATTGAATTGCTAAAGCATTGGTTTATTTAAATAAGCCAGTTTAGCCATTCACTGTGCGTCAGTTGGTTTAACTCAATGAGTGTTAAATCACTAAGGTGCACAGTTTAAATCTATTTAGTTGAACGCTCAACTAAGGCACTTTCGAGGGTCGACTGCAGCAAGCTGATCCTGTCGTCCATCTGTTGCATGTAGTGCTTATTTTTTTGCTTTTCTTGGAACAACTCGTGTCCAATATTCAGCGCCGCCATGATCGCAATTTCTTCACGGCTTAGGCTATTGGTTCGGGTTTTTAACGCACTGAGTTGTTGTTCAACTCCCAACGCTACCGTACGTAAGGCATCCTCTTGACCTTTCGGGCAAGCGATAGAGTAGGTGCGCCCAAGTAGGGTAATTTCAACAGCACTGTTACTCATGTCGCGGGTGATCCTTTCGTTAGCCTCTTAGGGCGGACTATATAGGGCTGATCTTAAAAGTGCAAGGTAAGCCGCAAATGGATTGGTCTTTGACGGTTTTGTTTGCTGTTTGTGTGAGCAGTTGGATAGTTTTTTATCAGGGCGTGGCCGATTTCGCCATTATTGGGATTCAGTATTGGTTCAAGTCTTTATCTCTGCTAGCATTGCTGCTGGAAAAATCTTATTGGGATCTGATATGGCAACCCCTCCTTCGTTACGTATCGACAGCTTAAAACTCGCCTTAGATGCGGCTGAAATCGGCCAGCATCCGGTAGAAGTTCACGGTGCTTTAGTCGGTTTAATCTGCGGTGGTGTAGAGCAAACTGGCGACACTTGGATCAAGCCTTTATTCGACCTGATGAACGATGGTCAACCTTTGCCAGCGCAGTTGCACCAATTAGTGTGTGATTTGTTTAACGATTCAGTGACGCGTTTAGTGGATTTTGAATTTGGTTTCATGCCGCTGTTGCCAGAAGAAGAAGAGCCGCTCAGCCAACGTGTTGAAGCCTTGTCCCTGTGGACCCAGAGTTTTTTGACTGGCATGGCGATTATTCAGCCGAAACTGAATCAAGCCTCGGCAGAAGTACGTGAAGTGATCAAAGACTTGGCGGAAATTGCCCAAGTGGAATTTGATGTTGCCGACGATGAAGAATCCGAAGCCGCTTACACTGAATTACTCGAGTTTGTACGTATTGCAGCCATCATGTGTTACTCGGAGTTTGGTCCTGAGCTTCCCCATGGCGAGGCTGACGATACTGCGGTTGTGCATTAGTTTACCGCAGTTGTTTAATGTTCAATAAGTTAACGCAGTAGTGGCTTCATTAGATGTCAAAGGTGGGCAAACCTGCCTTTGAGTCCATAGCACTGGTGTTTTTGAGTGCATAGCATTGATGTTTACATCTTTTATGTTTACATGCCTTAGTGTTATGCCAAAGCTTGAATGAGATCCCCATGACGGCCACAAATCACATGGATACTTCAGTTCAACACGTCGACATCGCGATTGTAGGCGGTGCGATGGCGGGGGCGACTCTCGCGTTAGCTCTCGCGCGTCTTTCTTTATCCGCAGCTCGGCCACTTTCTATCGCCTTAATCGAAGCGCACCTTCCCGATAAGCAACACCCCGGATTCGATGCTCGCTCTATTGCTATCGCCCATGGTTCTATTTTCGAATTATCCCGTTTAGGTTTATGGCAAAAGCTCGCCCATTTGGGCACGGCGATTGAAAATATCCATGTGTCGGATCGCGGCCACTTTGGCATGACAGAACTCAATGCGGCGCAGTTTCATTTAGATGCCCTAGGCCAAGTGGTTGAGCTTGAACGGGTTGGCCAAGTGCTGTTTAACGAGTTGAATAAGAGTAGTGTCAAACTCTATTGCCCCGCCAAGCTTGCCCAAGTAGAACCCGCCGTTGAAGGTCACACCTTAGTGCTCGATACGGGCGAGCGAATTCAAGCCAAACTTGTGGTCGCAGCCGATGGTTTGCAATCCAAAGTGCGCAGCAGTTTTAATTTGCCCGTGACCCAAGTGGCCTTTGAGCAAACGGCCATTATTGCCAATATTCAAACTGCCGATTTGCCAACCAATAGGCCTCACAAACATTGGGCCTATGAGCGCTTTACCCAAACAGGTCCCTTAGCGTTGTTGCCTATGGCCGATATTCAAGGTCAACCTCGCTTTTCTCTCGTGTGGGCGCTCGATGATGCGCGGGCTAAACAGATGCAAGACGCGCCTAAGGCTGAGTTTTTAGCGGCGCTGCAACAGGCCTTTGGTTATCGTGCAGGCACGTTTATCGATGTCAGCGCGCGCCATGCGTATCCGCTTAATTTGTCCTATATGCCAAGGCCAATTCATCACAGATGCGTGTTTATCGGCAATGCGGCGCAGACACTGCATCCGATTGCGGGGCAAGGGTTTAACTTAGGGTTGAGGGATGTGGTGAGTTTGCTCGAGGTAATCCAAACGGCGCTAGCTCAGGGCGAAGATATTGGCTCCGCCGCTGTGACCCATGCGTACCTTAATGCCCGCGAGCACGACAGAAACAGCACTATCCGAAATATCGAATTTTTAGTCCGTGGCTTTTCAAACCAATATTGGCCGACGGCGCTGGGGCGTAACTTAGGATTACGGCTCTTGTCTTGGTTTCCGCCACTGAAAACCCCTGTAGCTCAAAAGGCTATGGGCTGGAAATAACTCCGCAATTTACTGGTATCGCAACGCGAAAAGGATGTACCCATGTTAAGTTCACAAGCCTATGACATCGCCATTGTGGGTGGCGGCATGGTGGGACTCGCCACCGCGATTGGATTGGCGCAGGCTGATCTGAATGTCGTCGTTATCGATGCGGGCCACACTGAGGCCGTGAGCGGCGAGCCGCGTTTACGGGTGAGCGCCATCAATAAGGCGAGCCAGCGCTTGTTAGAAAACTTAGGGGCATGGAGTTATTTAGATACTTCCCGCGCTACGCCTTATCAAAAAATGGCGGTGTGGGATAAAGACGGTTTCGGTAAAATTGCCTTTGATGCAAACAGCATCAGCGAAACCAGTCTCGGCGCGATTATCGAAAACGATGCCATTAGCTTTGCTCTCGCCAAACGCGCCAGTGAGTTTGACAATATCACCCATATTCAAAACCAACGCATAGAGCGCATTGCTTTTGGTGAGCGCGAAGCTTGGTTGACCCTTGCCAATGGCGTCGAGTCTGAAATAGAAAGTGTCAGTGCTGCACTTGTGATAGCCGCCGATGGCGCCAACTCTTGGGTGCGCGAGCAGTGCAAGATCCCGCTGACCTTTTGGGATTACGGCCACCACGCAATCGTCGCAACTATTCGCACCGAAATGCCACACCTTGCTACCGCCCGCCAAGTGTTTTTGCAGGACGGCCCGCTAGCATTTTTACCTCTGTATGAAGACAATCTCTGCTCTATCGTCTGGTCGGTGCCGCCCGAGCGCGCCACTGAATTATTGGCAATGGATAAAGTGCAATTCGAGCGCAACTTAACCGCGGCTTTCGACGGTCGTTTAGGGATTTGCAAGCTGGAAAGCGAGCGCCACGCTTTTCCATTACGGATGCGCTACGCCCGCCATTTTGCCCGTCACCGTTTAGTGTTGGCAGGCGATGCTGCCCATACTATTCATCCGCTGGCTGGCCAAGGGGTGAACCTCGGCTTTTTAGATGCGGCCAGCATTATCGAAGTGATCAGCGAATTACAGCAAGCGGGTAAAGATATCGGCGATTATGCGCAGCTGCGTGCACTTGAACGTTGGCGCAAAGCCGATGCAATGGAGATGATCGCAGCGATGGAGGGCTTTAAACGCCTATTCGAAGGTTCAAACCCAGTCAAAAAGGCGATTCGCGATCTGGGATTAAATCTCGTTGATAATGTCGCTGGGCTGAAAACAGTGTTCATACAACAGGCCATGGGCAATAAGTCGGCACTGCCTAAGTTGTGCCGTTAGCCTAGGTTGCGCTAATGTGATCAGAATTGCCGCTAATATCAGCATATTGACTGCAAGCTGCGCAAATCTGGCCTTCGCATGTAAAAAAATTACATGTTGAAGATGAGAAAATCTAATGACAATGGCTTCGGATTAGAAAAATCTCCTGTATACAAATTTGTGACGCAAGGTATAATTTCGCCGCATTTTAGACCCTAGTATCTACACCCTACACTAGGCAGAGACCTGAAAAAGGCCGCAAAAAGGGATAACAATGGCTAACAAAACTATTCTGTTTAACAAGCACTTAGAATCAAACGCTAAGATGGTCGACTTCCACGGTTGGGATATGCCCCTCAACTATGGTTCACAAATCGAAGAACACAACGCTGTGCGTCAAGACGCGGGTATGTTCGACGTATCCCACATGACTGTGGTTGATGTGATAGGTAGCGACGCTGGTGCATTTCTACGTAAGTTGCTGGCGAACGATGTGGCTAGACTTAAAGTGCCAGGTAAAGCCTTATACAGCGGCATGTTAGATGACAATGCCGGTATCATCGACGACCTCATCACTTATTACCTCACTGACACTAACTACCGCGTGGTAGTGAACTCAGCGACCCGCGAAAAAGATCTCGCATGGATCGCCAAGCAATCCCAAGGTTTTGATGTCACTGTGACTGAGCGTCCTGAGCTGGCGATGATTGCCGTTCAAGGTCCTAACGCAAAAGCGAAGGCCGCTGCCGTGTTCAGTGCCGAGCAAAACGCCGCCATCGAAGGCATGAAACCTTTCTTCGGTAAGCAAGCTGGCTCACTGTTTATTGCGACTACGGGTTACACAGGCGAAGCGGGCTACGAAATTATCGTCCCAGAAGATGAAGCCCAAGCCTTGTGGCAAGCATTGTTAGATCAAGGGGTTAAACCTTGTGGTCTTGGTGCCCGTGACACGCTGCGTCTCGAAGCTGGTATGAATCTTTACGGCTTAGACATGGACGAAACCATCAACCCATTGGCCGCCAACATGGGCTGGACTATTGCATGGGAACCAAACGACCGTGACTTCATCGGCCGTAAAGCCCTCGAAACACTTCGCGATGCCGGAACCAGCAAACTTGTTGGTCTAGTGATGGAAGAAAAGGGCGTGTTACGCCATGATATGCCAGTATTTTTCACCGACTCAGCTGGTGTAGAGCAACAAGGCGTGATCACCAGCGGGACTTTCTCGCCAACATTGGGCTATTCTATTGCGATGGCACGTGTTCCTAGCTCGATTGGGGATACTGCGGAAGTCGAAATGCGTAAAAAACGTGTGGCTGTTAGAGTAGTGGCGCCAAACTTTGTGCGCAACGGTAAACAAGCATTTTAAAAAAACGGAACAAGGAACAAGAACAATGAGCAATATTCCGACAGAACTGAAATACGCCTCTTCACACGAATGGATCCGCAAGGAAGAAGACGGTAGCTACACAGTAGGTATCACTGAGCACGCCCAAGAGCTGTTAGGTGACATGGTTTTCGTTGAGCTCCCAGAAGTTGGCGACACTGTGACTGCGGGTGAAGACTGTGCTGTAGCTGAATCAGTAAAAGCGGCGTCTGACATTTATGCCCCCATTTCTGGTGAAGTGATTGCCGTGAACGAAGCGCTGGAAGATTCGCCAGAACTCGTTAACAGCAGTGCTTACGGCGAAGGCTGGTTCTTCCGCGTAATGCCTTCTGACGAATCAGAAGTCGACGCTCTGCTGGATGCTGAAGGCTACCAAGCTGTCATCGACGAAGAATAATCGTCGACGCTAACGAAGCCCTAAGGGGCTTCGTTTGTTTTAGCGCAAGATTGACATAACAACAGTCCGTTAATCAGTACCCTACAGTTCTGAATTTCGGCAAATCTGGAACAAGGTTTATCATGACCAAGCAAACCCTCACTCAGTTAGAACAGCACGATTTATTCCTACGTCGTCATATCGGCCCAGATAGCAGCCAACAGCAAGCCATGCTGAACTATGTTGGTGCTGAGTCTCTGGACGATCTGACCGCGCAAATTGTGCCTGAGTCGATCCGTTTAAGCCAAGACCTGAGCATTGGTGATTCCTGCGGCGAAGCCGAAGGCATTGCTTACATTCGTGGTTTAGCGAAACAAAACCAAGTATTTAAGAGCTATATCGGCATGGGTTACTACGGCACTCAAGTGCCAAACGTGATCCTGCGTAACGTATTTGAAAACCCAGGTTGGTACACGGCTTATACGCCATATCAGCCAGAAATCGCCCAAGGCCGTTTAGAAGCCATTCTAAACTTCCAACAAGTGTCGATGGACTTAACGGGTTTAGATTTGGCTTCTGCTTCTTTGTTAGATGAAGCAACTGCTGCTGCCGAAGCGATGGCGCTGGCAAAGCGCGTTTCTAAAGCGAAAAAAGCCAATATCTTCTTCGTTGCCGATGATGTGTTCCCGCAAACCTTAGACGTAGTGAAAACCCGCGCTGAGTGTTTTGGTTTTGAAGTGGTGGTTGGCCCTGCATCTGAGGCCGTTAACCATGAGCTGTTTGGTGCTTTGTTCCAATATACTAACCGTTTCGGTCAAATCACTGACTTCAGCGAATTATTCGCAACTCTGCGTGCGAAGAATGTGGTTGTGACTGTCGCCGCCGACATTATGTCCTTGGTATTACTGAAATCACCGGGCGCTATGGGCGCCGATGTGGTATTCGGTAGTGCCCAGCGTTTTGGCGTGCCAATGGGCTTTGGTGGCCCACACGCGGCCTTCTTCGTTGCCCGTGACGAGCACAAACGTTCTATGCCTGGCCGTATCATTGGTGTGTCAAAAGACGCCCGTGGTAACCGCGCACTGCGTATGGCAATGCAAACTCGTGAGCAACATATCCGTCGCGAAAAAGCCAACTCAAACATTTGTACTGCACAAATTCTGTTAGCGAATATGGCGTCTTTCTACGCCGTATTCCACGGCCCAGATGGCCTGAAAACTATTGCATCACGCATTCACCGTTTCGCCGATATTTTAGCGACAGGCTTAAAAGCGAAGGGCGTGAACTTAGTCAACAGCACTTGGTTTGATACTGTTAGCATCAAAGGCTTAGATGTTGCTGCCGTCAATGCACGCGCACTGGCTGCTGAAATGAATCTACGTTTCGATGCCGATGGTATTGTGGGCGTGAGCTTAGACGAAACCACGTTGCGCACAGATATCGAAGCCCTGTTCGATGTGATCTTAGGTGCCGGCCATGGTTTAGATGTTGCCGCGTTAGACGCGCAAATCGTGAGCCAAGGTAGCCAATCGATTCCGGCGGCACTTGTGCGCCAAGATGCGATTTTAAGCCACCCAACCTTCAATCGCTATCAAAGCGAAACCGAGATGATGCGTTATATCAAACGTCTCGAAAGCAAAGACTTAGCTCTTAACTACTCGATGATTTCACTGGGCTCATGCACCATGAAGTTAAACGCAGCGGTTGAAATGCTCCCTGTGAGCTGGCCAGAATTTGCCAACATGCACCCATTCAGCCCACTGGATCAAGCCAAAGGCTTTACTCAGTTGATTGAAGAGTTGTCGACTTGGTTAGTGAACATCACAGGCTACGACGCTGTGTGCATCCAGCCAAACTCAGGCGCTCAAGGTGAATACGCTGGCTTGTTAGCCATCAAGAAATACCATGAGTCACGTGGCGATGCGCACAGAAACATCTGTTTGATCCCGCAATCTGCCCACGGTACTAACCCTGCATCGGCACAATTAGCCGGTATGCAAGTGGTAGTGACGGCGTGTGATAAGCAAGGTAACGTCGATTTAGAAGATCTGAAGACGAAAGCTGCCGAAGTGGCTGAAAACCTGTCTTGCATCATGATCACTTACCCATCGACCCACGGTGTGTATGAAGAATCTATCCGCGAAATCTGCAACATAGTACATCAGCACGGCGGTCAAGTGTACTTAGACGGCGCTAACATGAACGCGCAGGTAGGCTTAACGTCTCCTGGTTTTATCGGTGCCGACGTATCACACCTTAACCTGCACAAAACCTTCGCGATTCCACACGGCGGCGGTGGTCCAGGTATGGGCCCAATCGGCGTGAAATCACACTTAGCCCCATTCGTTGCGGGTCACGTTGTGGTTAAACCGGGACGCGTGAGCGACAACAACGGCGCCGTCTCAGCTGCACCTTACGGTAGTGCTGGCATTCTGCCGATCAGCTGGATGTACATTAAGCTGCTTGGTTCAAAGGGTCTGAAAAAGTCGACCCAAACTGCGCTGTTAAACGCTAACTATGTGATGAAGAAGCTGTCTGAACACTACCCAGTATTGTTCCGTGGCCGTAACGATCGCGTCGCGCACGAATGTATTATCGACCTACGTCCACTGAAAGAAGCCTCTGGCGTGACCGAAATGGATATTGCTAAGCGTTTGAATGACTACGGTTTCCACGCGCCAACCATGAGCTTCCCTGTTGCGGGAACCCTGATGATTGAGCCTACGGAATCAGAGTCTAAGGTGGAACTCGATCGTTTCATCGACGCTATGGTGTCAATCCGTGCCGAAATCGCCAAAGTGGAATCGGGCGAATGGCCAGCGGACAACAACCCGCTGCACAACGCACCGCACACTATGGCCGATATCATGGACCCAGAGTTTGATACGCGTCCATACAGCCGCGAAGTGGCCGTGTTCCCAAGTGCAGCAGTACGCACGAATAAGTTCTGGCCAACCGTGAATCGTATCGATGACGTTTACGGCGACCGTAACTTGATGTGTTCATGCGCACCATTATCAGACTACGAATAATTAATAATGGCTACTTGGCCTAGATAATTCGGCGTCAGCCAACACTTTTCGCTACTCATTGACACCAGTCAACTCCGTGGCGAAAAGCATCGGCTTCCTTGCCTTATCGTCGGCAGTAACGCCATTATTATTCTTCGGCTTCAGTGAATTTGAAGCATGAAAAAGCGAACCGATTGGTTCGCTTTTTTATTGGTGGATTTCTATTTATTCAATTACTAAACAAGCGTTTAATTGCTGATTCTGCTCGAGAAATTGATGAAGTTTGCTCACCCATTTCAACTTTAAAACAGTTGAAACTAGGTCCAGTCTTAGGTGACCAATCCTCAAACTGAATGACTCTCATGCTTCTACCTTGTGGTGGCAGTAAAAAATCCAATAAGCGGTTGGTAAGGTCTTCATGGTGACTAGTAACAATCACTTGTCGTTTCCACTTATCTCCATCGTTAGCATATGCCATCTTTCTGAGTAATACTGCAGCGGGGATCAATTGGTTCATATCTAACGATGTAGTGAAGTCATCAAAACCTATTACTTGATGGTTTAACGTATCTGCGAGCGCTAGATTAAGATTGATGGTCCAACAAATAGCAAGTTGGGTTTTTTGCCCTGTCGATAAGTCGGAAAATTTAACCTCATTTTGTGTTTCAAAAGTCCATGCTGGTTTTTTATCGGTACCAGTATTACTAAGTTTGATTGGGAGGAAGCCTTTAGGAAAATGAAATTTATCAAGTAATGAATTCATGTTTTCAGTCAAACTTTGTAGTTCAACAGCTGGAATCTAGCTCATAAGGTTTAGTAATTGGCTGTTTATTCCAGACTCCTGTTTACAAATTTTTATTGCACTAGATAGTAAGGTTTCCGCGTTTTCAATACTCTCAGGTTGACTAATATTTTTTTCATCAACTTGTTTTTCATACTCAATACTTGACCAATCCCGAAATGTACCAATCAAAATTTTAAGTGAGTAAATATCGTTATTTTCAAATTGAGCTTTTGGCAATTTGGCAAGTTTGTTTTTTGCGTAACTAAGTGCTTCACCGACCGTAAAAGTTGTTTCTTGGAATTTTTCTTTTAACTCAAACTTGAAACGATTGAATTGATCTGCCGCAGTACTATATAAGTTTAATCGTTGGATTTCTGATGAAATTCGTTTACCTTGAACTTCAATGTTTATACGTTGCTGGTATAGTTCTTTAAGCTTTTTCTGGCTCATAACTTTTAATTTATCAAGGTTGTCAGTCAAATCTTCAATAATTTTGGC
Source organism: Shewanella sp. SM95 (assembly GCF_025653595.1). Taxonomy (NCBI): domain Bacteria; kingdom Pseudomonadati; phylum Pseudomonadota; class Gammaproteobacteria; order Alteromonadales; family Shewanellaceae; genus Shewanella; species Shewanella sp. SM95. Next base: position 7,112 of record NZ_JAKKSE010000008.1, on the reverse strand, counting down.
TAAACTAACGCTTTCAGCATCATTATCAAAAGCACTTAGCCATTGGTCGATATTTTCATGAAAACTATTTAACCAGTTTTCAAGACTATCACTGTCTATAAGCTTTCTTATTGCATCAGATACTTTTTGATATTCTATTCGAAGTTCTTCTTGTTCAGGTAAAAGTTTTTTTATCTCAAGTAAATACTTATTCTCATCAACATCAACAATGAGCAGATCTAACGATGAGGGTGATAAATTATTTCCTTTGCTTCCATCGAACCATTTTACTTCTAATTCAGCAGGTAACTGTTCCAGTCTATCGAAGAGGGCAGGATCAAACTCTGGCTTTTTTTCTTGCTCAGGTTTATCTGCCATTATTTTGAACTCAACATCTCTGAGGCACTTTTCAATATGTGCTAAATATTCAGGAATACTCTCACCTATTACCTGGTTATTACTTGTTAATTCACTTAGTCCTTTAGACAGATTTCTTATTTGTGAGTCCCATTTGCTCTGCAAATTTCCATTGTTTATTGTGAGCGTAGATGACTTTAACAATGCTTTAATAGGATTGTCATTGTTAAGAGATTCTGTTTTTTCAGTGATTATTCCTGCAAATTTCTTCCGTTCTGTTTCATAATCTTTTCGGTATTTACTCTGCTGTAATTGTTGTTGCAATTTTTCTAATTCTATTTGCAGTGATTTAAGGCTCGCTTTCATTGCGTGCGCGGGCTTGTTATCCGGTTCAAGTAGCTGTATGACTTCATTGCAGGCTAGCTCTTTAATATGTTCCTGAAAGAAAAAAGTCGATACAGTCTTTAAAAAATCCCCCCCATGATTTTTTTCACCTATGTCGAACTTATTGCCATTTACCACGACTAACCCAGTTTTTTCATCTTGATTAAGATATTTATTAGGGATGCCGTCTTGGTTCATCGTCCAGTCTAAGGCTTCTAATAATGATGTTTTTCCTACACCATTTTTTCCTGTAATCAGAATTAAATCAGCATTGTCAAAATCAAAACGATTATTTTTTTGACCTTGGTTATACCTATATCCTTTAAAGTTTTGAAGCTCAATTGAACTGATAGTTTTATTAAGCGTCATTTTTTGTTCCTTCAAAGAATTGTGTACCTAACAGGTTATTTAAATCATCAACAATCTCTTGTTGCCAATTTCGAGCCATTTTATCTACTTGTCCATGCTCCAAAGCTTGAAGCACATTATCTGTATATCGCCAAAAAAGCTGTGGTTCAGTACCTGTTGGAATTTTTGCAGAAGGAATAGTCTCAAGTAAAAGTTCCTTAAAACGTTTGTTATCAATACGTTTGGGTGAATACGGCTTAACTTGTAATGCTCCAGTCCATTTATCTACAAGCTCTTTTACACTAGGATACTCTTCAGTATTTGCTATTTGGACAATAAAACGTCCACGATGCCAGTCCTGATCACCTGTTATATTAACCCATTGATTTAATATGTTTTGTTTGTTGATGGCATCAAGGTCAATGATCGCAATTAATGGTGAGAAATAATGAAGGTCGCGAAGTAAATCTGCCAATTGGTCCATTTTCTGCGCGATGTCAAAACGCATATCAGTCCAATTTATTTTGTCAGCATTAATTGCTGGCGATAACCATATAACTAAATTGCAAGCTGATGAGCAATGGACTGAGATAGGCATTACTGATAATGTTTGATCAGTTCTTTTATCTAGCTCGATGCTAAAGTAGTCATTTTTTTCCAATTGTCACTTCCTTTAGACTTGTATTAAGTAAGAGCGCTTATTTAAGCTTGGCTGGTTCGCATAGTAATAATGAGTAGGTGATTGAACTGCATTCATCAGTCTTTTATTTATAGACGAAATACTATTCAAGCGGCCATCATAGAAAATATGCTTCCATCCCAAAGCAATTATGGTGCTAGGTTGCAAGGTGCTTTTGTCCATGATTTTTGATAAACGATGTATTTGTGGTCTAGTACAACTCCCCGCATTTCCTATTAGAAGAATCAACTCTGCGGCACCAGTTATTTCATTTGATATATTTGAATCGGTTAAGAATGATGGGCTGGCTGAAACGTACAGAGATTTCACTTCATCTTTTAGCGAAATCCCAATACCTCTTTTTTGGCAAAAGCTAATCTGTTCTTTACGATTTCTATGCAAAATAAATAGCAACAGCATCAGCTCGGACATCAGCGCTTTATTTTCATTAACGGGTACGTAGTGAGCAGCTTCGTCTTGCTCATTAAAATGACCGTTTAACATCTGAAGACACGTACTAAACGCTTGATAAATATTTTCTGGTAATATTGTCCTAGCACATATCTGTTTTATCGAGCTCAACCAGTCAGGCACACTTGTTATTTGCGATGTTTCATTATCTTGAAGTTTGTCATCTTCAAGAGTCTTTTCAAAGGTCGATAAAATCTCGCCAAGTATTGTAGAAGCATAGGGAACAATTGCAGTAAAACTTGCATTTGCAGCAACAATACTATGCTTAAGCGCATTGATTAACAGCTGGCGATAGATACGCTCAAAAATAGCCTTCCATAGTTCGTCAGCAGATAAAGAACAACCAATCTTAGGGTTCCGTATAATTAACTGATCGCCATCCAGCGCGTTGAAACTATGCTGAAAAGCATATGTTTTAACAATTTGCTGTTGGTGAAAACTAGGATGTGGTGCATAAATTGCTACTATTGGTGCAGATGGTGTATAAAATAAAGTTCCTTTTTCCTTTTTCCTTTTTGGGCGAATAGTCGGAATATTCATCCAATACTGTTTGTAATGTATGATGAATTTGTGGTTCGTCGCTACCAAACCCATTAAAAAATAATGTATTAGAACGTAGTCTGTCTTTAAATATATCTGCTGCCCATTGTCGATTACGCCATTGTTGCAGTTGACGTTCAGTAAGTAAGATTCGCTCACATTGATCTGCATTACTACCATCGCCTAGTTCTTCAGCACAACCGTTTATTTTGAAAATTTTAAGATGATTAACGACTCCATTAGACGCAGCACCGAGTTCTCGATATTTATCCAGGTTTGCGATTACATCAGCATACCCCTTGCCTGCAACTTTTTCGTAAGCTTTTTCAAAATTACAATCATAGTTGGTCGTGATAACTTCACTGATTAAGGACTCTCTAGCCAGTTTAGCTATAATTTTATGAGCAGGAGTTGGTTCGAGTTTTGTGTATTCGACAATTCTTAATAACTCAACAAGTCGTTTGTAAGGTGTTTTAGAATTATTCGATTCATCGTATTGGCTATTGGTTTCCCACAGGAAAAGTTCAGCCAAATTTCCTAGTTTAAGGTTTTTTGCTGCCGAAATTACGTCACAAAAGAAGCAGCCAGAATTAATTTTGCCAACCGATACAATTGAATGCCCTAGCTGTTGCAGTCTTATTTGGCATCCTTGTTGAACATTTATTCCGTTAATAGTTGTAATCTGGGTGCAAATTGGGCCATGAAGATTGTTATCAAAACGAGCTACTCGTTTTGATAACAAAGCACATTCTAGGGTTGATACCATCCAAGGCACAGTATGATATCTAAGCCCTTCAGGGTGTTCACTATATAGTGAAATACCAGCACCAGCGACAGGAACACATCGTCTATTTAGAATTTGTCGAACGACATATTCGAAAGAATTATTAGGGGTCATGACCACAGCCTTAATTTGACTTTATCTATTCTCAAAAGTTGAGTCAGATTTAGTTTATCTAAAATCACTTTAACACCTCGCTTTTACTTAGGCATCTTTGTGCGACTTGATAAATAATTTGTTCTACTTGTTGCTGGGTAAGTGCTTGGGTTCTGAGTGTTGGGATAGTGCCGACTAATTGTTTGTGGTTAAGGATCGGGAACGGTGGCTTGGTCTGACAGGTGACATACCAGCCGGGGAATACGAGTACTGGGGTTGAAGATACTGGTGCCCCTGTAGCCTTGGTTAACCATTGGCTGACCCATTGGGCTTGGCGCTGCGCTTGTTCAATTGGTTTGGTTTCTGTCCACGAGGGGAAGTTTAATCGCCCGTCTTTGTAAAATACTTGATAGCCTTTTTTACCAGAGACTGGGCCAGTTCCATTGGTTTGGAGTAGGTCTTTATTGCGCTTATGGCGGCCTTTGGTTTCAATGGCGAATACGCCATTTTTGCCTACGACAAGATGGTCGATGTTAAAGCCGTCGGCTTGGACATCGTGAAACACTTGATAACCCAATGCTTGTAAGCCGATAAGTTCATTGGCGGTGGCAATTTCAGCGGTATGACCGAGGCGTAATTTGATGAGCTTGGAAAAGAGTTTCCAGGTTTTAATGCCGAAGTAAATTACTCCTATTAAACCTGTTAAGGCGAACAACCAAGGGAATTTTCCGACTGTGATATGCGCTTGGATGCTGCTGGCGGCAAATGGAAGGCAAACAATGAATAGTCCCATCATCATGCAGCCGATTAAATCTAATTGCAGATCATGGATTTGCTCTTGTAAGCCATAGGCGGGGATACGGGTCAGTTGCTCACGATCAACGGGCAGCTTGACGGTTGCATCGCGATGTTTGAGCAACACATACATCACACCCACTGTGACAAGAAGGCCAGAGAGAAGTATCCCGTAGGATAAAAGAATGCTGCTGAAATCGGTCATTTACGTCCCTGAAGTAATGCGAGTCAATAGTTAACCCGATGACATAACCCGCTAATCAAATGTACTTATTATTTTGGAAAGTGGTGGCAGACTTGTCTGCTTAGAGTTTGGGCGCACATTGCTGATTTGCTTCTTCTTCCCTAAATGGCGTGCTCGATGATTGAGTTCGAGTTTGCCCTGCATTTTCCTGAGTGGTCACACTTTTTACTTTATGGTCACACTTTAACCCGCTCAATACGGTTTAATCAATGCGCTTTATCACAAAAATGTATTTTAAATAACAACTTGTATACAAGTTACTCTGGGGAAAAGATCTGATAGGTATCATTTGTCGCGTCGCGTTTTTAGATTCTGATATTTTTCCTTACTAAACTTGCCGATCTACACAAGTGTTAAACAAGATTAAGCACTTCATGTAAATAACTACCCGTAGTAAGGATATTTTATATTGCCTCATCGGACCAGTTTTAAGCGTCAACATACTAATTATAATATTTTTTTGAGTTTTTTATCATTATTCTCCCTTACTTAATATTTATTCTGATATTGGCTGTGAAAAAACTTATTAGTCTATTGAATTACTAGGTTTCTCAATTTTAATTTTATGGCCAATTTATATGTGTTGATTTTATTTTTGTTAAGGAAATGTATGAATAAGGCTTTATTATTTTTTTCATTAACCCTACCTTTTTCAGCTGCTTGGGCTGCTAATGAAACGTTTAGGGATGATATGGAGAGCCAAACTAGCATATTGGAAACGCTTAGATCTGCGGATATCGATGAGATAGATGATATAGATGAGACAGATGGTCCAGATAACCATTTGGAAGCTGGTCACAGTCATACTTATATTCGTTGTTGGTATAGATTAGATCAAACGCATAATAATCCTGCAACTGAACATAGATGGGCAAAGCAAAAGGACAGTGATGAATATTATTCTATTCAAGGCGCTTGGAGACATAAGCTTTCGGGTAAAAATATGTTTTATACAGAGACGTCACAAGATGAAATCATGCAACGGTGTGTCGATACATTAGGGGTTTCAAGTAACGAAGTCGCAGATATCACCTTCTTTGCTGCTAATGAAAAATTGTCATTTAATCAGACTATCTGGACGCAAGATAAGGCGGGACAAGGGAATAAAATTAACAAAATTATCGCATTTGGTGATAGTTTGTCTGATACGGGAAATCTATTTAATGGTTCTGAGTGGCGATTTCCAAATCCTAACTCTTGGTTTTTAGGTCATTTTTCTAATGGATTTGTATGGCCGGAATATTTAGCTAAATCGCAGAATATTCCTCTGTATAATTGGTCTGTTGGCGGGGCCGCAGGTATTGATGAATATAAAATTATTCCCGGTTTAGGTCATCAAATACAATCCTATTTTCATTATTTAAAAAAGGCTGAAAATTACCAGCCTGCAAATACGTTATTTACACTTGAAATTGGCCTTAATGATTTTATGAATTATGAACGTGAGGTTAAAGATGTGAGTCAGAACTTAAGTGATGGGTTAAAACGTTTAGTTGATGAAGGCGGGGCTCAGCATATTATTTTATTCACGTTGCCCGATGCTACGCGCGCACCACAGTTCAAGTATTCTACTCAAGAAAACATTGTAAAAATAAAATCAAAAATTGAAGAGTTCAATGGTTTTATTAAACAGCAGGCTCTGTTGTATCAAGCAAAAGGTATAGATCTAGTGCTGTTTGATGCTCATTCTATCTTCGATGAAATTATTCAAAATCCTAAAGAGTATGGTTTTGTTAATGTCACAGATGCTTGCTTAGATATCAATAGAGATAGTAGTAAGGATTATTTGTTGTCACACAGCTTAACAAAAGATTGTGCCTACTATGGCTCTGATAAGTATCTGTTTTGGGGGATCACTCATCCAACGACTGCCGTGCATAAAGTTTTTGCGGATAAGATTATTGAAACAGGTTTTTTTAATCGTCATTAACAGAATAGTCGGCGAGTAAGATATTTTGGTTAAATATATCTTTAAATAATCAATAATATGGAGGTAAGCCAGTCAAAGCTGCTTTACTTCCATGAGTAAATTGAGTCCGTTGTAATTTAAGCCAGTAAAGCCACATCTTTTTGCATTTTTTAGCACCGCTTTTAAATTGCCCGAATAATGCTGATACTTTGAACTGTGGTGAAATCATGTTACTTGACGTGTTGCTCGCCGAGTAGAATGAGCTGCTAAGTAGTATTAGCTAGGGTCTGTTGATCTTTCGAGAGTAATTTTTAGACAGCATGGCAAGACGTTATAATTTGCTTCGCCAAAAGTAACCATAACCTCAAGCCATGCCAAGACTTATGCTAACCGATGCACGCTGGGAAAAGCTATTTCATTTAATGAAAAGCACAGGCCGTGTTTATGACAAACCTGAACATAGACAAACATTCGAAGGTATTCTTTACCGCCTTAGAACAGGTATCCCTTGGCGAGATTTACCTAAAGA
>NZ_JAKKSE010000070.1:0-633 GCF_025653595.1 Shewanella sp. SM95 | reverse complement strand
TGCGCCTTGTTGGCTCACTGTGTCACCCTGAGCCATGGTTGCTGGAGCTGCGCCATGTTGGCTCACCGCATCACCTTGAGTTGCGGCCGCTGGGGCTGCGCCTTGTTGGCTCACCGTGTCACCCTGAGCCATGGCCGCTGGGGCTGCGCCTTGTTGGCTCACTGTGTCACCCTGAGCCATGGTTGCTGGAGCTGCGCCATGTTGGCTCACCGCATCACCTTGAGTTGCGGCCGCTGGGGATGCGCCATGTTGGCTCAGCGCATCACCTTGAGTTGCGGCCGCTGGAGCTGCGCCATGTTGGCTCACCGCATCACCTTGAGTTGCGGCCGCTGGGGCTGCGCCTTGTTGGCTCACCGTGTCACCCTGAGCCATGGCCGCTGGGGCTGCGCCTTGTTGGCTCACTGTGTCACCCTGAGCCATGGTTGCTGGAGCTGCGCCATGTTGGCTCACCGCATCACCTTGAGTTGCGGCCGCTGGGGCTGCGCCTTGTTGGCTCACCGTGTCACCCTGAGCCATGGCCGCTGGGGCTGCGCCTTGTTGGCTCACTGTGTCACCCTGAGCCATGGTTGCTGGAGCTGCGCCATGTTGGCTCACCGCATCACCTTGAGTTGCGGCCGCTGGGGATGCGCCATG
>NZ_JAKKSE010000069.1:0-669 GCF_025653595.1 Shewanella sp. SM95 | reverse complement strand
GTTGGCGCCATTGGTGACGCCGGTGACGGCGGCATCGCTGTTTTCAAAGGTGTCGTTGTCGAGCACATCAATGATAACGGCGGTGTCTTCGTTGGTGAGGGCGGTGTCGGCCACGATATCCGCGACCGGGGTCACGGTGACGCTAATCACTTGGGTGACACTGTTGCCATCATCATCGGTGATGGTAACGGTGAAGCTGTCGTTGCCGTAGTAGTCTGCGACAGGGACATAGCTCCACAGGCCCGTTGCYGGGTCAATGGTGGCGGTGCCGTTGGCGGGATTGCCGCTGACGGTAAACACTGTGCCGTCCGTCAGGCCATCGGCATCAGTCGCGGTTAAGGTGCCAGTGATGGCCGCGGCATCTTCAGCGCCATTGCCTGAGGTGCCGCCAGTGACCGTGGTCGGATCGTTTGCGGCATTAACGGTGACATTGACGGTGGTGGTTTCAGTCACGCCGCCCGACGTCACGGTGTAAGTGAAGCTGTCAGTACCATGGAAGTTCGCGCTTGGGGTGTAAGTCACGGTGCCATCGGCATTGATGGTCACGGTGCCGTTGGCGCCATTGGTGACGCCGGTGACGGCGGCATCGCTGTTTTCAAAGGTGTCGTTGTCGAGCACATCAATGATAACGGCGGTGTCTTCGTTGGTGAGGGCGGTGTCGGCCACGAT
>NZ_JAKKSE010000068.1:0-685 GCF_025653595.1 Shewanella sp. SM95 | reverse complement strand
CTTAAACTAAATTGCACCAACTTGTTGGCTAAGGCACTGCCATCAGCTGCCAGTAACGTTGCCGTCACGGTTGCAGGGGTCGCTGCGTTAATGTTGGTGGTAGTTGAACTGAGTGTTAGTTTCGGTGGTGGCACTTGCCCTACCGCATTACCGTCACCTTGCATATAAAGCGATACATCGGCAGTACTGTCATAACCAAACACATTTACTTTAACATTCACTGCACCTTCAATATTTGCAGTTATTAATTGAATTTTGGCAACACCGTTTGCATCCGTTAACGCAGTACCTGAGTCTGGTGTAAAACTTCCCATCAATGGGTTGTTTAGACTGAAACTCACAATTTTGTTCGCTAATGGGGTCGCATCTACACTCTTAATCGTTGCCGTTAATGTCGCCGGCGTTGCTTTGGCTACCGTGCCTAAATTCGACGATAAACTCACGATAATTCCGGAGCCATCTCCAGTGTTACCGTCACCGGCCATATTCACACCGAGCGAAGCTGGCTCTGCATCCACACCTTGCACTAAGGCAGTCACTAAGGCCGCGCCTTTGATATCCGCCGTTGCTAAGGTTATTTTCGCGACACCGTTACTATTGGTTAGCGCCGTACCCGTGGCAGGGTCAAAAATACCCAAGGTATTATCGTTTAAGGAGAAGCTCACCAGTTTGTTGACGAGCGGCA
>NZ_JAKKSE010000067.1:0-691 GCF_025653595.1 Shewanella sp. SM95 | reverse complement strand
GGAATCGCTAGTAATCGTGGATCAGAATGCCACGGTGAATACGTTCCCGGGCCTTGTACACACCGCCCGTCACACCATGGGAGTGGGCTGCAAAAGAAGTGGGTAGCTTAACCTTCGGGGGGGCGCTCACCACTTTGTGGTTCATGACTGGGGTGAAGTCGTAACAAGGTAGCCCTAGGGGAACCTGGGGCTGGATCACCTCCTTACCTATACGACTAACTTAATGTTTGTTGAGTGTTCACACAGATTGCTTGTTTAGCTTCTCTTAGGAGAAGTCAGAGCTAAATGCGCCGCGAGCCGGTACGCATTGTTCTTTAACAATTTGGAAAGCTGATAGTATTTAATTGCATGAGTCTGTCATGTGATTAATTACAAAACGTTTAATGCGMAAGCATTGAACATGAGWTCTYAAACACTTTATTAAGTGTCTTGAATATTCAATAGTAAATTATTCTTTRYTGAATAGTTTACGTCTAAGGCGCGTCCACTTCTTTGGTCAGAAGTGAGACAAGTAAAACCAAGCTGGTCGCAATGCGGCGCAGATGAGTGAAACTCATTTGGGTTGTATGGTTAAGCGACTAAGCGTATACGGTGGATGCCTTGGCAGTCAGAGGCGATGAAGGACGTAGTAACTTGCGAAAAGCGTTGGCGAGCTAGTAACAAGCATTTGAGCTAACGATGTCCGAATGGG
>NZ_JAKKSE010000066.1:0-763 GCF_025653595.1 Shewanella sp. SM95 | reverse complement strand
CCCATTCGGACATCGTTAGCTCAAATGCTTGTTACTAGCTCGCCAACGCTTTTCGCAAGTTACTACGTCCTTCATCGCCTCTGACTGCCAAGGCATCCACCGTATACGCTTAGTCGCTTAACCATACAACCCAAATGAGTTTCACTCATCTGCGCCGCATTGCGACCAGCTTGGTTTTACTTGTCTCACTTCTGACCAAAGAAGTGGACGCGCCTTAGACGTAAACTATTCAATAAAGAATAATTTACTTTTGAATATTCAAGACACTTAATAAAGTGTTTGAGAACTCATGTTCAATGCTTGCGCATTAAACGTTTTGTAATTAATCACATGACAGACTCATGTAATTAAATACTATCAGCTTTCCAAATTGTTAAAGAACAATGCGTACCGGCTAGCGGCGCATTTAGCTCTTACTTCTCCTAAGAGAAGCTAAACAAGCAATCTGTGTGAACACTCAAAAGGTACACGGATGTACCGAATGTCGAAAATGCAGGAGCATTTTTCGACCAAGCATTAAGTTAGTCGTATAGGTAAGGAGGTGATCCAGCCCCAGGTTCCCCTAGGGCTACCTTGTTACGACTTCACCCCAGTCATGAACCACAAAGTGGTGAGCGCCCCCCCGAAGGTTAAGCTACCCACTTCTTTTGCAGCCCACTCCCATGGTGTGACGGGCGGTGTGTACAAGGCCCGGGAACGTATTCACCGTGGCATTCTGATCCACGATTACTAGCGATTCCGACTTCATGGAGTCGAGTTGCAG
>NZ_JAKKSE010000065.1:0-782 GCF_025653595.1 Shewanella sp. SM95 | reverse complement strand
GCCATCTCCAGTGTTACCGTCACCGGCCATATTCACACCGAGCGAAGCTGGCTCTGCATCCACACCTTGCACTAAGGCAGTCACTAAGGCCGCGCCTTTGATATCCGCCGTTGCTAAGGTTATTTTCGCGACACCGTTACTATTGGTTAGCGCCGTACCCGTGGCAGGGTCAAAAATACCCAAGGTATTATCGTTTAAGGAGAAGCTCACCAGTTTGTTGACGAGCGGCAGGCCATCTTTATCTTTCACTAAGGCAGTAACTTCAGCAGGGGTCGCAGCAGTGATTTCAATCGCACTCGCAGTCAAACTTATGGTGGATTTATTACCAGCTATTACGCCATCGCCTGCCATGGTGACGCCCAATGAAGCTTGCGCGACATCCACACCTACTATGTCAGCATACACAAAACCCGCACCTGGAATATTCAAGGTCTTCAGCTTAATGCTTGCCTTACCATTAGCGTCAGTCAGCACAGAGCCAATTTCTGGGTCAAATAACCCTAACGCCGCATTACTTAAACTAAATTGCACCAACTTGTTGGCTAAGGCACTGCCATCAGCTGCCAGTAACGTTGCCGTCACGGTTGCAGGGGTCGCTGCGTTAATGTTGGTGGTAGTTGAACTGAGTGTTAGTTTCGGTGGTGGCACTTGCCCTACCGCATTACCGTCACCTTGCATATAAAGCGATACATCGGCAGTACTGTCATAACCAAACACATTTACTTTAACATTCACTGCTTACTTTAACATTCACTGCACCTTCAATATTTGCAGTTATTAAT
>NZ_JAKKSE010000064.1:0-801 GCF_025653595.1 Shewanella sp. SM95 | reverse complement strand
GGCGATGACGACGGCAGCCCAAGATGTCGCGTACAGCTACACCTTGACTGCAATTGATTCTGATGTGGGTGATGTATTAACGCTGAGTGCCATCAATAAACCGAGCTGGTTGAGTTTCAACGCGGCGACGGGTTTACTCAGTGGCACGCCGAGCAATGCGGATGTGGGCAGTCATGCTGTCACCTTACGAGTGACGGACACAGATGGATTAACAGCAGATCAATCGTTTAGTATTACAGTCACTAATAGCAACGACGCTCCTACCATCATTTCAACAGCAACTATGGCCGCAGTGCAAGATGCTGTTTACAGCTATACCTTTGCCACTACAGATGTCGATGTGGACGACGTACTGACATTGAGTGCGGTGACGATACCAAGCTGGTTGAGTTTCAACTCGGCGACAGGGTTACTCAGTGGTACGCCGAGCAATGCGGATGTGGGCAGTCACGCTGTCACCTTACGAGTGACGGACACGGATGGCTTAACGGCTGAGCAGTCCTTTAGCATTACAGTGACAAACGTCAACGATGCACCGACCATCAGTTCAATGGCGATGACGACGGCAGCCCAAGATGTCGCGTACAGCTACACCTTGACTGCAATTGATTCTGATGTGGGTGATGTATTAACGCTGAGTGCCATCAATAAACCGAGCTGGTTGAGTTTCAACGCGGCGACGGGTTTACTCAGTGGCACGCCGAGCAATGCGGATGTGGGCAGTCATGCTGTCACCTTACGAGTGACGGACACAGATGGATTAACAGCAGATCAATCGTTTAGTATTACAGTCACTAATAG
>NZ_JAKKSE010000063.1:0-883 GCF_025653595.1 Shewanella sp. SM95 | reverse complement strand
TAGGGTCTGTTGATCTTTGCTGTACAAATGTTGTTCAGCAATACATCGGCAGCCACATTAACATAAACGCCAGTGACACCATACTGGCGTAATTTCTTGCTAGCTTGTCATATCTTGTTGATATTGCTCGATAGTGCTTAATTCTTCCAAAAGCATTCTCCACTAAATGTCGATACCGATATAAGCACCAATCGACTCTTTCTTGAGGTGTATTCTTATAGCGGCGCCTTGGAATAACAGATTTCCCGCCTTTATTGGCGATAAGTTCACGAAAAGCATCGCTGTCATAACCTTTATCTGCAATGACGGTATCAACCTGCTTCAGGTGCTCAATTAAGCTGGGGGCGTGTGTAATATCGTGTTTTTGGCCTTCTGATAATTCGAAATAAATCGGTAATCCTCCGCTGTCGACGGCTAAGTGAATTTTGGTTGAATTACCGCCTCGACTTTTACCAATACTCTCATTACTTAGCGTCGCGGCACCTGCACTGTGCTGGTGAGCCCGCACTATCGAGCCATCAATAAAGAYCCATTCTATATCAGCAAGGTTGGCTAAGGCCTTGAATAAATGTGCTAGAACGCCTTTCTTAGACCATAAATGAAACCGTCTAAAGACCGTGCTCCAATGACCGAACTCTTTAGGTAAATCTCGCCAAGGGATACCTGTTCTAAGGCGGTAAAGAATACCTTCGAATGTTTGTCTATGTTCAGGTTTGTCATAAACACGGCCTGTGCTTTTCATTAAATGAAATAGCTTTTCCCAGCGTGCATCGGTTAGCATAAGTCTTGGCATGGCTTGAGGTTATGGTTACTTTTGGCGAAGCAAATTATAACGTCTTGCCATGCTGTCTAAAAATTACTCTCGAAAGATCAACAGACCCTA
>NZ_JAKKSE010000062.1:0-1069 GCF_025653595.1 Shewanella sp. SM95 | reverse complement strand
TTATGCTGCTGGGTTCCCCCATTCGGACATCGTTAGCTCAAATGCTTGTTACTAGCTCGCCAACGCTTTTCGCAAGTTACTACGTCCTTCATCGCCTCTGACTGCCAAGGCATCCACCGTATACGCTTAGTCGCTTAACCATACAACCCAAATGAGTTTCACTCATCTGCGCCGCATTGCGACCAGCTTGGTTTTACTTGTCTCACTTCTGACCAAAGAAGTGGACGCGCCTTAGACGTAAACTATTCAGCAAAGAATAATTTACTATTGAATATTCAAGACACTTAATAAAGTGTTTGAGAACTCATGTTCAATGCTTKCGCATTAAACGTTTTGTAATTAATMACATGACAGACTCATGCAATTAAATACTATCAGCTTTCCAAATTGTTAAAGAGCGGGCTTAAAAAAGCCAAAGATAATTTTTTAGTTTATCTTTGGCATCTCTATCCATAGTGCATATGCCTTATTACTTTGCAATAAAGTCAGAATAAGGTGTAAATGGTGGAGCTATGCGGGATCGAACCGCAGACCTCCTGCGTGCAAGGCAGGCGCTCTCCCAGCTGAGCTATAGCCCCATTTACATGCAGTGCGAGTAAGTAAGATGTTCCAAACCTCTAAAAGGATTGGTTTGCCAAATCGAGTTATCCGCGRCAAATTAACGCGACGTTTAGTTCACTAAACGAGTGTTAATTTAACAAAGGAGAACGAAGATTTGGTGGGTCAGAGTGGACTTGAACCACCGACCTCACCCTTATCAGGGGTGCGCTCTAACCAGCTGAGCTACAGACCCATCTTTTACTCTTTCTTYTATCAAGCAAATCTGTGTGAACACTCAACAAACATTAAGTTAGTCGTATAGGTAAGGAGGTGATCCAGCCCCAGGTTCCCCTAGGGCTACCTTGTTACGACTTCACCCCAGTCATGAACCACAAAGTGGTGAGCGCCCCCCCGAAGGTTAAGCTACCCACTTCTTTTGCAGCCCACTCCCATGGTGTGACGGGCGGTGTGTACAAGGCCCGGGAACGTATTCACCGTGGCATTCTGATCCACGATTACTAGCGATTCC
>NZ_JAKKSE010000061.1:0-1184 GCF_025653595.1 Shewanella sp. SM95 | reverse complement strand
CCTTACGAGTGACGGACACGGATGGCTTAACGGCTGAGCAGTCCTTTAGCATTACAGTGACAAACGTCAACGATGCGCCGACGATTAGTTCGACGGCGGTGACGGCAGCGACCCAAGATGCGGCATACAGTTACACCTTGACTGCAACTGACTCCGATACCGGTGACAGTTTAACCTTGAGCGCAGTGACCAAACCGAGCTGGTTGAGTTTCAACGCGGCGACGGGTTTACTCAGTGGCACGCCAAGCAATGCGGATGTGGGCAGTCACGCTGTCACCTTACGAGTGACGGACACGGATGGCTTAACGGCTGAGCAGTCCTTTAGCATTACAGTGACAAACGTCAACGATGCGCCGACGATTAGTTCGACGGCGGTGACGGCAGCGACCCAAGATGCGGCATACAGTTACACCTTGACTGCAACTGACTCCGATACCGGTGACAGTTTAACCTTGAGCGCAGTGACCAAACCGAGCTGGTTGAGTTTCAACGCGGCGACAGGGTTACTCAGTGGCACGCCGAGCAATGCGGATGTGGGCAGTCACCCGGTCACCTTACGAGTGACGGACACGGATAGCTTAACGGCTGAGCAAAGCTTTAGTATCACGGTGACGAACGTCAACGATGCGCCAACGATTAGTTCGACGGCGGTGACGGCAGCGACCCAAGATGCGGCATACAGTTACACCTTGACTGCAACTGACTCCGATACCGGTGACAGTTTAACCTTGAGCGCAGTGACCAAACCGAGCTGGTTGAGCTTCAACGCTGTGACAGGGTTACTCAGTGGTACGCCGAGCAATGCGGATGTGGGCAGTCACGCAGTCACCTTACGAGTGACGGACACGGATGGCTTGACGGCTGAGCAAAGCTTTAGTATCACGGTGACGAACGTCAACGATGCGCCAACGATTAGTTCAATGGCGGTGACGGCTGCCACTCAAGATGCGGCGTACAGCTACAGCTTGACTGCAACTGACTCCGATACCGGTGACAGTTTAACCTTGAGCGCAGTGACCAAACCGAGCTGGTTGAGCTTCAACGCGGCGACGGGTTTACTCAGTGGCACGCCAAGCAATGCGGATGTGGGCAGTCACGCTGTCACCTTACGAGTGACGGACACGGATGGCTTAACGGCTGAGCAGTCCTTTAGCATTACAGTGACAAACGTCAACGATGCGCCG
>NZ_JAKKSE010000007.1:0-190165 GCF_025653595.1 Shewanella sp. SM95 | reverse complement strand
TCTTTAGGTAAATCTCGCCAAGGGATACCTGTTCTAAGGCGGTAAAGAATACCTTCGAATGTTTGTCTATGTTCAGGTTTGTCATAAACACGGCCTGTGCTTTTCATTAAATGAAATAGCTTTTCCCAGCGTGCATCGGTTAGCATAAGTCTTGGCATGGCTTGAGGTTATGGTTACTTTTGGCGAAGCAAATTATAACGTCTTGCCATGCTGTCTAAAAATTACTCTCGAAAGATCAACAGACCCTAATATGACTGATAAATAAATATATTAATTAAAAAATATGAACTATCAGTTCCATATTTTCACCGCTAATACGGGACAATTACCAGTTACACACATTTACACGAGTAAATAGCAGCGGTATATTTAGTGCTGATTATTCATTTACAATGCCATCTGAAATACCACTACCTATAACTAACAACATAAAAAATGTTATTAATTTGTTAGCATAATAATTTATGTTTGAGAAACATCATGAAATTACGCTTTGATAGCGTCCAGACAATGAGTAAACCGGCAATATTACTGGCAGTTATTAGCACTTTACTAATACTCACATCAATCCCGTTTATCTGTAGGTCATTCTGGCTCGCACTTGTACTATTATGGTATGTTTTTTTGTAGTTTTTAATTCTAAAATTAATTAGAAATCTGTCTAATCAAAAACTTTATTGCTTCAAACAGACAAAATTTAAGTCATTTATACATAACATCAGCCTCACTACAAAACATTGCTTTTAATAGAGATTAGCTAAAAAAGAGTTTTCGATGAAATATGCAAAGAAAATTTTATTTGTGACTATTAGAGCGCCTCTAATTTATACGGTAATATTTTTACCGAGTACTTTCGCAGAAAATATCAATTATAGTCATTATGGGCCACTTCGTGTGCATGCCCAATCACCTACACATGCGGGTAGCTTAACGCCTCTACTTCGTTCAGGATTTGCACTGCCTGAAGGGAAAAAAGAGATATACGGATCTGCAACAGTAGCAAGTGTATGGGCTGAAACTGACGATTACTATGCTGACTATTATCATAATTCTCTTAATGGCGGAATAAAGTGGCAACTCACTGAAAAATGGATGTTTGATACTAATTATAAGTGGAGTTTTAGTGGGGATAACCATCTTGACTCGGTCACTATCTGGTTTCATGATGCATTTGGTGTGGGTCAAAATGGCCGCGACAATACAATCAAAGACAAAAACCAAATATTTTCAAAGAATGGTATCAATCAACCTGATCTTTCTGGCGATACGCTAACGAATGCCCTAAATTTCTATTTAGAATATCAATTGCTTAGTGAGGATAATTATGGTCTATCAATAGGTGGCAGCTTATATTACAACCATGTTAATTCTGGCCCATTTGTAGATAACCGTTTTGAACAAGCATTACAGCTGAATTATAGCTATACATCTGAAATGCATCATTTTTATTCCACTACAGGTATAAGCTTTAGACGAAATGATGAAAGTCTATCTGGAATAGACTATAAAGACCATGCTGTAATGTTATCTTTAGGTTATGAGTATTTAATGGGACGCCATGGTTGGCTGATTGAATTACATCACTATGAAGGTTTACTCAAAACAGATAATGACTTTTCAAAACCTTCTCACGAAGTATTTCTAGGCTATAGGTATTATCTGAATAACAGTGCAATTGAATTTACTATCGTCGAAAACCTACTCAACATGGACAACAGCACTGATATTGCTTTTTCTCTTGGGTACAGAGTCATGATTTAATAATACCTAACTTTATCGCGTGGATGCGATCAAAAAGCTTTTCTCTAATATCATGTTCACTCTTATGCTGAGTGAGCGGGTTATTAGGATTGGAGTTTTTTAAGAGTGAAATGGCTATTACGGGGGAGGTGAACCAGCGGCACAGGTCAGATTGATTCAGTCGGCCACTGGTATCTAAGGGATATTAGGGAGAAAACTCAAGCGAATAAACGCGATAATCAAATGAGTTAATCCAATAACAAACTAACGCAACAGGCGACTAATACAAGACTAAGGCTTAGGATCTTTGTCCTGCGCTTTATCAGAGAGTTGATGGCTAGCGGGTTTGATATCACTTGGATCGACTTTATGTTCAAAGTCTCCCTCAAACACATTACCGTCCTTTTTCACACTATCATCAAATGGCGCTTGGCCAAATGGGTCCTGTGGTTTAGGCCCAAAGGGACCTTGGCCTGCTTGAAAGCCACCGTGCATTGTGCCCTGTAAATCGGCAACAACCCGTAACTGCATGCGTTTGAACAACAAGGCAGCAATGGGGCGACGGGTTAATGGCGTCAAGAATAATAGGCCAATGGCATCGGTCACAAAACCGGGGATCACGAGCAAGATGCCCGCCATAGCTAACATCATACCTTCAACGATTTCTTGCCCCGGAGCTTCACCGCGGGCGAGTTTTTGTTGTACTTGCATTAAGGTGTTTAAGCCTTGGCTGCGAACCAAAGAGACCCCGAGCACGGCGGTAAACAGCACTAAACCTATGGTAGTCCAAGTGCCAAGCACTTCACCCACACGGATCAGCACCGACAGCTCTATTACTGGGATCAGCACAAAGAGTAAAAAAATAATGAAAAACATACCGACCTCAGGTTTATCTGACTATCTCTGTAAACTAAATGGGGGTTATCCGGTCTTAATTCAAGTCAGGATAACCATTAGGACGAAGTAAGGGAGCAAAACACTGATATTTAGCTCACCCTTTTGTTAACCCGCTAATGTATGAGACCATTAAAACACGTAAAGTAGCCTAACGGAGTTGGCTTAAGCGAACTTTAAGATTCTTAAGAGACGATACCTAACACCATGCAGCATCAGTATTTAGTGGTTAGCACTACCTGCCCCGATGAAGTACAAGCCAATACCTTGGCCCGAGCTTTAATTGAGTCGCGTATTGCCGCTTGTGTTCAGATTTCCGCCCCGATACGTTCAATTTATGCTTGGGAAGGAAAAATCTGTGAAGAGCAAGAATTTAGCTTACAGATTAAATGTTTACAAAGTCGATATACAGAGTTAGAACAACTTGTGCTTAGGCTTCACCCTTATCAAGTACCCGAAATTATTGCCGTGCCTGTGACCCACGGGCTACCAGCCTACTTAGATTGGATAAAAGACAACACTCAGCCATGAAAAAACTACTCAGCCTTATTTTCACTTCTTTATTGCTTCTTGCGCCCTTAGCTCATAGTGAAGGGGTTTTCGGTAACAAATTCGACTTCATGAAGGGTGAGCCTGAATTGATGCCTGTCGATCAAGCATTTGTCTTCGATTCCAAGCAGGAAGGTAATCAGGTCAAACTCAATTGGGTGATTGCCGACGGTTACTATATGTACCGCGACAAGCTTAAATTTAGCGTCAATGGTGCCGAGTTAGGCACGGTCGCTCTACCAAAGGGAAAGCCCCATGAAGATGAGTATTTTGGTAAGCAAGAAGTCTATTATACCTATGTCGATATTCCCGTTGGTTTAAAACAGGCCGATGAAAATGCCACGCTCACAGTGACCTTTATGGGTTGTGCCGAAGGTAAATTGTGTTATCCACCGACCAAGCATGAAGTCGTTTTAAAGGCGATTGCAGCCAACGATGGCTTAATTGCAGGTGCCGAATCAACCACGACGACTGAGCAAACCAGCACTGAGCCAAGCACTGCCGATAAAGCCAATACGCAACCCATTACTCAGCAAGATACCCTGAGCCAAATGCTGTCGAACGACAGCTTAATTTGGACTTTAGTGATTTTCTTTGGTCTAGGTGTCGGTCTGGCATTAACGCCCTGCGTATTCCCTATGTATCCGATTTTGTCGGGTATTATTGTCGGCCAAGGGCAAAAACTCTCAACCGCAAAAGCCTTTACCTTGTCCATGGCTTACGTCCAAGGCATGGCAATCACTTACTCTATCTTAGGGTTAGTGGTCGCATCGGCGGGACTAAAATACCAAGCAGCATTACAACATCCTGCCGTATTAGTCGTACTCGCGATTTTGTTCTTTGTGCTCAGCTTATCTATGTTTGGCCTATACGATTTGAAACTGCCATCGAGCTGGCAGGAGAAGATGAACTCAGTCTCGAATAATCAAAAAGGCGGCAACTTAGTTGGCGTGTTCTTAATGGGCGTGATTTCTGGCCTTGTCGCATCACCTTGTACTACCGCGCCGCTGTCGGGTGCACTCGTTTATGTGGCCCAAACCGGCGACCTACTCCAAGGTTTCTTAGCCCTGTATGTACTCAGCATGGGTATGGGATTACCACTACTGATTATCGGCACCTCAGGCGGTAAATTATTACCAAGAGCCGGCGCTTGGATGGATATCATCAAGACTATCTTCGGATTCCTGCTGATCGCTGTATCTATCGTGATGCTTGGCCGTATTTGGACAGGCGTAGTATCCGATGTGCTTTGGTCACTATGGGGCGTAAGCTTCACTGGCTACTTGATGCATCAGAACAAACTCAGTGAATTTAACTGGAAACAAACTGTACGTTCAGTGCTATTAACGCTGGCGCTACTGGCGAGCTTCTCCTACGGATTCCAAGCTGTGATGGGACACTTTGGTTTTAATAACAATTCCGTAGGCACTGCGGCGACGACCGAAGAAGTCCATGGCTTTAAACGCATTAAATCGATTGAAGATCTTGAGCAAGAAATTGCATCCGCTACCGCCCAAGGTAAGCCTGTGATGCTCGATCTGTACGCCGATTGGTGTGTTGCCTGTAAAGAGTTCGAAGCCATCACCTTTAAAGATACCGAAGTGTTAGCCCGCATGAATAAAATCGTGCTGCTACAAGCGGATGTGACTAAGAGTGACAAGGTCGATGTGGCCTTACTCGAAAAATACAATGTGCTTGGTTTGCCTACGCTGTTGATGTTTAACGAACAAGGTGAGCAAAGGGAAGATTTACGCGTGACTGGTTTTATGGGCCCCAAAGATTTTGCAACCCATTTAGATCATCTCGTGAAATAGTGACGATTTAGGCTTAGACCACCAGAGTGATTTAGTTCGCGCGTGTTTTAACAGCCAAGTGTATTTACCGCAACACCAATAAAAAGCGGACTTTTTTCATTAAAAGTCCGCTTTTTTATCCAAGTGTCATAGATTTCTTATACAATCACTTACAATTTTAGACTTTTTAGATTGGAGCATCATGGAACCAGGCATCCTCATTATTACACTCATCTGCGGCATGCTCGTCAGCCGTATAGGACTCCCTCCGCTCATCGGCTACTTAGTGGCAGGCTTTGTACTGTTCATCTTAGGAATAGATAAAGAAAGCCTGCCATTACTACAAGAACTCGCCAGCCTAGGCGTCACTTTACTGTTGTTTGCCATAGGGTTAAAACTCGATATTCGTAGCCTGTTCAAGGCCGAAGTGTGGGCGGGTTCGAGTGTGCACTTAGTGCTCTCGATCGTGATTTTTGTGCCGATTCTGAAACTCTTCGGCTTACTGGGCTTAAGCCAACTCACGAGTCTGAACCTAGAACAACTGACGTTAATTGCCTTCGCGTTAAGCTTCTCCAGCACCGTATTTGCGGTCAAAGTGTTAGAAGATAAGGGCGACGTGCAATCCCTCTACGGCCGGGTCGCTATTGGTATCTTGATTATGCAGGATATCTTCGCCGTACTGTTTTTAACTATTTCTAAAGGCGATGTACCTTCGGTATGGGCCTTTGCATTACTCTTACTGCCACTGGCTAAACCGCTCATCTATAAAGCGTTCGACCGTGTCGGCCACGGTGAACTCTTAGTGCTCTTCGGCCTAGTTATGGCACTAGTGGTTGGCGCTTGGTTATTTGAATCTGTTGGCTTAAAACCCGATCTCGGCGCACTGATTATCGGCATCTTGTTGGCGGGCCACAAAAAGTCCTCCGAGCTGGCAAAATCCCTGTTCTATTTTAAAGAACTCTTCCTCGTTGCCTTCTTCTTAACCATAGGGCTCAATGGCTTACCTACGGTATCGGATATCGTCCTCGCGGCGCTATTGGTGTTGTTAGTGCCACTTAAAATCCTGCTATTTGTTTACATTCTGACTCGCTTTAAACTGCGTTCACGTACCTCTATGTTGGGCTCATTTAACCTAGGTAACTTCAGTGAATTCGGTTTAATCGTCGCCGCAGTTGCCACCTATAAAGGTTGGTTACCTCCCGAGTGGCTAGTGATCATCGCCGTGGCATTAAGCTTTAGTTTTTTACTCGCCGCGCCACTTAACGCCACCGTCGGTAATATCTACCAGCGATTCCAGCAGCGTTTAATCAAGCTTGAAAAACGCCCGTTACACCCAGAAGATAGACCCATCGCCATTGGCAATCCACGCTTTTTAATCTTAGGCATGGGCCGTATTGGTAGCGGTGCCTATGATGAACTCAGGGAACAATTTGATGGGGAAATTCTCGGTATTGAACACAAGCAAGACTTAGTCGACTTACATAAAACAAAGGGTCGCAATGTAGTGCAAGGTGACGCCTCAGATACCGACTTTTGGGAAAAACTCGACAGAGCACCTAATCTTGAACTGGTACTGCTAGCCATGCCGCACCACGCGGGAAATATGTTTGCAGTTGAGCAACTCAAAAAACTGAATTATCAAGGCAAAATCAGTGCAATTGTGCAGTACAGTGATGATGCCGCGGCGCTTCGCGAATCGGGCGTACACAGTGTGTACAACTTGTACGAAGCCGCAGGTGCCGGTTTTGTGGATCATGTGATTTACGAGCTGTTGCAAGACTCAGAGAAAAACACGGTTCAAGCGGAAGATACAGTACAAGTGCCTGATCCTAAACTTAATGTGGAGCCACGTAGTTAAGTGCCTGCTAATGCTGCATTAAATTAAAATCACGCCATAACAGGTCGCACAAACGAGCAGTAACATCCTCTGCCAGTTTGTGCGGCATCCAACTAAATGCTGACTAATCTTTACAAATCAATTAACTAGATAAAACACTCAATACGCTATTTTGTCTCCTCATCCCAGTATCGATTTACTCATTGCAGCCTATCGCCATTTCAGCAAAAAATCTCAGTTACATCACTGACTCAGTCGTGATATAAATCGATGACGGTAACGAAATTAGCTCAGCTTTTTTGGAATTTTTTACAGCATGTCAAACCCTGCGCAACGCGCCACTAAGTTATTTGTCCAAACCTTTGGCACTAAAGCCGATGATTTATATCAAGCCCCAGGGCGCGTCAATCTGATCGGTGAATACACGGATTACAACGACGGTTTTGTACTCCCGGCAGCCATTAATTTTCATACAGTCATTGCGGTAAAACGCCGTGACGACACTAAGTTTCGAGCCGTCGCCGATGCGTTTCCCGGACAAATTAAAGAGTGGGTTTTCGGCCAAGAAAACGACATGGACCCGCAAGATGGCTGGGTGAATTACCTCAAAGGTTTTACTGCGGCTATGGCGCAAACAGGTTTATTAGCCAAGGGCTTAGACTTAGCCATTGTGGGCGATGTGCCACTTGCCGCAGGTCTTTCATCTTCGGGTGCACTCGTTGTCGCCTTCGGTACAGCCATTAGTGATACCAGCCAACTGCATTTATCCCCAATGGCGGTGGCGCAACTCGCACAGCGCGGCGAACACAGGTATGTTGAGTCGGCCTGTGGCATCATGGATCAAATGTGCAGCGCCATGGGTGAACAAGACCATGCACTCCTGATTGACTGCTTAGATCTCGATAGCGAAGCCATTCCCATTCCAGAAAACCTAAGCCTTATCATCATAGATGCCCATATCGAGAAACAACGCTTAGCCGCGACCAACGAACAACGTCGCACTGAGTGTGCACAAGCGGCAGAGTACTTTGGCTTAGATGCACTGCGTCACCTCGATTTACGCCAACTAGAAAGCGCAAAGGCCGATTTAGATGAAGTGCTATACCGCCGAGCGAAACACGTAGTCACTGAGAACCAAAGAACTCAAAATGCTGCTCGCGCCTTAGAGCAAAATAACATTCAAAAATTCAGTCGCTTAATGGCTGAATCCCATGCTTCTCTGCGTGATGATTTTGAAGTCACACTGCCCGAATTTGATACTTTAGTTGAAATTGTTAGCCAAGTGATCGGCGAACGTGGTGGCATCCGCATGACCGACGGCTGCGTGGTCGCCTTGGTTGACCATGAACTGACTGACGCTGTCGTTGCCGCCGTTGAACATGAATTCTTCGAAAAAACCGCCATCGATGCCACAGTGTATTTATGTTCCGCCAGCGCGGGTGCGGGGCGCATCGATAACTAGCCAGAACAGGCAATTGACTAGAACAAGCACTTAGCCGCACTTAAACCAAAGACAACCGAATAAAGTGACTACGCCGTCGATAACATACGAATTCATCACTGAACTTTATGCTGTTGATGGCAAATAATAGGGTTAACATACTCATTTAACACAATAAGCAGTGAGCATATTCAACACAGAGGGAAGCTAAATGGTACGTTTCAGTGTTTTGGATCCTTGGACCGATCCCCGCGGCGGTGAAATCGAACGGGTTCGGATCGACAATGGCATACTCGCATTAGAAGTCATCAGCTTAGGCGGCATTATCCGCGCTCTGTGGACCCCAGATAAACACGGCGAACGTGCCAATATCGTCTTAGGTTGTGATAGCGCTGAAGATTACTTGACCCAATCGGCTCACTTAGGTGCCATTGCAGGCCGCTTTGCAAATCGCATCGCTAACGGCAAAATGCACTATCAAGGTCATGATTATCAATTAGATGTCAACCAAGCGACTAACTGTTTGCACGGCGGCCGTGAGGGTTTTAATCGTAAAAACTGGCAACTAGGTCAACTCCCCGATGGTGTGCGTTTGACCTTAATGAGCCCAGATGGCGACATGGGCTTCCCCGGTAATTGCACGGTTCAGCTGGATTACCGTCTCGCAGGCAATAATTTGTACGTAGAAATCTTAGCTTCCGTCGATAAAGCCTGTCCCGTAAGCCTCACCCAGCACAGTTATTTCAACCTCGATGGTTCAGAGACCAATCACGAGCATCTGATGCAAATCGATGCCAAGCGCTATCTGACCATGAACGATGTCAGTGTTCCCACTGGGATTGCCGATACAACTGGGTCGATTTTCGATTTAAGTCAACCAATACGCTTAGGTGACAAGCTGCATGCCGCTGAACTCGCAAGCACTCGCGGTTATGATCACTGTTATATGATGAATAATCCCGATGGCTCACTCGCCCGTTTTGGCTGTTTAAGCAGCCCCATTAGCGGTCGTGCTATGACGGTTTATACTAATCAACCGAGTGTGCAGCTGTACTGTGCTAATTTTTTAAATGGCACAGTAGGTCGCAATCAACAGGTACTAAATCAACATCATGCTGTGTGTTTAGAGCCGCAGATGCTGCCAGACTCACCGAACCAAGGCGAGCGCTTTGGTGATGATGTTTGGTTAGTGCCAGGCAAGGTTTATCACCACATTAGCCGTTATCAGTTCGATGCCGATGCGTAGCCATTCGCAATAAAAAATTGAGAAAACGAGGGAAAGTGCAGTTTAGCAGAAGGAAATAAAGCGATAAGGAATAAAATAAACACTACTTTATTCCTTACACTCACAGTGTTAGCCCTTAGGCCGACACTGTGTTAATCATCAAAATCATCGCCCCAATCATCGTCAAAATCCACGCCAACGGCATCAGATTCGACTTCTGGTTCAACTTCAGGCTTCGCCTTACGTACAGGCGCAGTTTCCTTCACGTTGTTCAAGTCAATGCGAGCTTGATGTTTACTCATAAATTGAGATCTTGCCGCCTTCCATGCACCACCAAACTTAGCCTCAGCAGCTTTTAACGCAGCCTCATCTAAGTCGTATAGGTTCACTTTGACTATATCTTCCACATACTCAATGATCGCATCGCGATCGGTATTGTATAGGTAGATACGTCCTGGGGAGGCATCGGGCAGCTGGTTGTCATGGACGACAATCGCGTTGCCTTTCGATGTTCTCAGCTCACCATACCAAACCTGTTTCTTTGCTGTGTTATACATATATGCTAATACCCTTAAATCAACACATACACCATGAGTTTTTTAGCCTGAATAAGCGAAGCATCGCTTGCTTTGATCCACGAATAGCGCCTGAAAGTCTCTGACGTTTTCAACTGGGTATTTTTACAGAATATTTCCGATAATCAATGCCTCATACCATGAAATTTTCACTAATTACGTATTAATTTCTGCCAAAGTACCCAAAAAGTTTAATCATTAACGACTTTAGTCTAAAAAATCGACGCGGCAAGTTTTATTCCCAAGAAAAAGCAATCATATCTATGGTGTTTGATGAGTCATCAACGTTAACAATTCGAGGTTGCTGTAAAGTTAACCATCAAGGTTATCCATGAAGATTTAATTACAGCGCTACAAACTCATATTTACCGAACAATGACTAAGCCACTATGATGTCAGAATGTCTTCTAGATTGACTCGAATGGCAGCGACTTAAAGCAAATATGTCGCTGCAAAACCAAGTATGCCTAGCTCAAATGACAGTCAGTATTACTTTGCCTCTGTGCTCACCCGACTCCATCAAAGCATGGGCTTTAGCAGCCTGTGCTAATGGAAAGGTTGCAAAAATATTGGGGACAATTTTATGGGCGTTTAACAACGGCCAAACTTTCTCCAATAATTCAGCAGCAATGGCGGCTTTGGCCTCCACGCTCTGCGGTCTTAGGGTCGACCCTGTCCACATGATACGTTTTGCCATCAGGCGGAAAATCTCAACCTCGGCCTTAGGCCCCCGTTGCATAGCTACCGACACCATACGCCCGTCCATCGCTAAGGCTTGTAAGTCGAGATTGATAAAATCGCCACCCGCGATATCAAATACCACGTTTACGCCCTTATCTTGAGTGAGTGCCATCACAGGTTCAACAAAGTTTTGAGTACAATAGTTGATGACTTCAGCGGCGCCAAGACTCAAGCAATAATCGCGTTTCTCATCCTGTCCCGTCGTCGCTATCACTTTTGAACCCAGCGCACTGGCCAACTGAATAGCCGTACTACCAATGCCACCTGAGCCACCGTGGATCAGTACCGTCTCGCCCGCTTTCAGTCCCGCACGCATAAACAGGTTACCCCATACGGTGAAGAAGGTTTCTGGCAGCGCAGCCGCCTGCACATAACTAAAGCCCGTCGGGATCGGCAAACAATGGGCCGCATAGGTGAGCACATACTCGCCATAACCGCCGCCCGGCACTAAGGCACATACCTTATCGCCAACTTGCCATTGGCTCACGCCATCACCGAGGGCACAAATATCCCCAGCAACCTCAAGACCAATAATCGGTGATGCACCCGGTGGCGGTGGATACGCGCCCACCCTTTGTTTAACATCGGGGCCATTCACTCCTGCTGCATGTACGCGGATCAACACTTGCCCCGCCGCAGGGACAGGCAAAGGCGAGCGCGATAGCCGCATCACCTCGGGCGCCCCAGGTTGCTCAACATGAATATGGGTGTACTCGCTTGGTAAAGCTGACATAAAAGCTCCTGTGAGAATGGCACCAACCTAATAGCAGATTGCTATGCTTAAACGGTTCGTTTGCTAAACCTTAATGCGGCTAAGCTAGCGCAATTTCAAGCCAAATAGCCACAGTTATTCCATTCTATATTCCATCGCACTCAATCAAGCGGCTGACGTTAACCATTTGAACTGAAAGCTGAACCTAAGCTGAACAGAAAAGATGTATCAAAAAAATATTATGACAAATACTAGATATATTAAAAACTTACAGCCATTATTCTGAGGCATTATTTGCTGGCTGCGATGTTTGTCGCGCTATTGTTATCACGCAAATAATCCAATGAGGTTTGATGCAAGTCTGTGTTAAATGCATCAAATAACGCCCAAGGAAGATCTGCTTTGCAGACTAGATAACTACGGATACACAATGAAAAACACACTACTCTTCGCAGCAATTAGCTTAGCGATTGCAACTCCCGTTCTTGCCCATAACACTCATGCAAGCCCCCCATTAGGCAACAACACACCAAACAGTTCACCAGCTCAACCCGTCCCGCCACCGCCCTCTGCACCAATTAGCTTAATTGAATCACATAGACCACTGCTACGGGAGACGCCATTGATGGCATCCCCCAATGATCCGACGATGACAGAGCAGCCTAAGATTCATTCGCGCCAAAAACGTCAGATAGAGGTCTCGGAGCAACCCCCACTTAAGTTGCAGAATCGTAGCGCCGCGATGCAAGTCAGCGACTGCAGTGACTTTGTTGGTAAATCAGGTCAGGCACTAGTCAATGAACTGAGCCAATCGACACCCGAATGCGTCGGTAAGCTCTATAGCCTCAAAGGCAGTGCTGCGACCGCGCTATTTAGCGAGGCCAATGTGATCAGTGTGGCTAATGCCATTGCCGCTAAAGCCAAGGACTACACTGGGGTCGATGTTCAGCATCTGGAGTCCCATATTTACTTTGTCCGCGCGGCTCTTTATGTGCAGTTTTACAGCCCAAATGATGTGCCCGCTTACAGCAATGCTGCTAAGGTCAGCTTAAAATCTGCCCTTAATGCGTTATTTGCGAACGCTGCGATTTGGACTGTCTCCGATGACAATGCTGGCGTGTTGAAAGAAGCCTTAATCCTGATTGACTCAGCCGAGCTCGGCGCCGAGTTTAATCATGTCACTATCAAAGTGCTTACGGACTACGACGCTTACTGGCAAGCCAGTTTCGCCATGAACGCCGCAGCCAACTCAGTGTTTACCACCTTATTCCGCGCCCAATGGAATGATGACATGCAGGCGCTGTTCGCGCGTGATCAAGGGATTTTAGATGCGCTGAATAACTTCCAACTCGAACATCGCAACTTGTTAGGCACCAATGCAGAGTACCTTTTGGTCAACTCAGTTAAAGAGTTATCTAGGCTGTATTACATTGATGCCATGCGCCCGCGAGTGACCCAGCTGGTCAAAAACATCCTCAGCAGCACCAGCAAAACCGAACCGAGCAAAGTGCTTTGGTACGCGGCGGCAGAAATGGCCGACTATTACGATCGCAGCCATTGTAACGATTACAATATCTGTGGTTTTAAGGCGCAGTTAGAAGCCGATGCTTTACCTTTCAACTGGAAATGCTCCGACAGCCTCAAGATCCGCGCCCAAGATCTCTATCAAGATCAAGCCAAATGGGCCTGTAATGTGCTGACCAGCCAAGAAAGTTATTTCCACAGTAAACTCGAAACGGGCATGCAACCCGTGGGGCAGGATAACAACGATGACTTAGAGCTAGTGATCTTCGGCAGTTCGTCTGAGTATAAATCTTTAGCCAACAGTATCTTTGGTATCAGTACCGACAATGGCGGCATGTATTTAGAAGGTTCGCCCGCTGGACTCAAAAATCAGGCACGTTTTATCGCCTATGAAGCCGAATGGCGCACGCCGGATTTCCATGTCTGGAACCTGCAACACGAATATGTGCACTACCTAGACGGGCGCTATAACCTGTTTGGTGACTTTAGTCGCGGCACGTCGGCCAATACTATTTGGTGGATTGAAGGCCTAGCGGAATACATCTCTTACCGTGACGCAAACCCAGCGGCGATTGCCATGGGCGAAACCGGTGAGTTCATGTTGTCGACCATATTCAAAAACAACTATGAATCGGGCCAAGACCGCATCTATCGCTGGGGTTATCTGGCGGTGCGCTTTATGTTTGAGCACCACAGAGACGATGTAAGACAGATTCTGGCCTACCTACGTAACGATCAATACGCTGAATATCAAACCTTTATGGATGGTATCGGTACACGTTACGACAACGAATGGCAGGGTTGGCTCGCCAGTGGTTTAAGCACGGCTGACGATGGCATAGTCGATAAGGGCCCGAGTGATGTCGACGCTGAGCCCAGTGGCCGCGAAGGCAACTGGACAGGACCAGCGGGCACAATCAGTAAGGATTACTCGCCTTGCCAAGTGACTAACGAAGCCTACCGTTACACTGAATCGGCCAGCCTGAAAATTGATGTGCCGATGGAATGTATCGATTCAAAACTCGGCCGCGCCAGTTTCAGCTTCACCAATACCGATCGCACTGCCCAAGAGCTTTGGATCAAGATTGGCGGTGGTTGGGGAGATGCCGACATTTATTTCGATTCTAGAGGCTGGGCAAGCCCTGAGCAAAACCAAGGGGCTGGTATCGGTAATGGTAATTATCAAGTGATTAAGGTGCAGTTAAACCCTAACGAATATTGGCACTACATTACCTTGTCGGGGGATTTTGGCGGTGTCGATATGCAAGTCAGCACCACTGAGCTATTTGCTGATATCGACCCCGATCTGGGGGATGGCGGTGTGGATCCTGAGCCACCAGCCAATTGCGGCGCAGCGACCTTAGATTACGGTAAGCTCACCCTAGGCAAAAATGAGTGCATCAGTGGCGGGCGTAACAGCTTCTACTTCTGGGTTGAGGAAGATAACACCCAGTTCACTGTCACCACTAAGGGCGGCTCTGGGGATGCCAATATTTACTTCAATGCCAGTCAGTGGGCCGACGCAGATAATGCCGATGCAAAGAGCGATCAAGCAGGAAATCAAGAGTCGCTTAGCTTCAGCGCCAATCGTGGCTGGCGTTATATCACGATTGATACTGCCACTGAGTTTAGCGGTGTAACACTGACCTTAAGCACAGGCACGAGTAACACACCCGATCCGGTGCTCATTGCCAACGCCTGCGCGACGCAATCACCCTTAAGTTATGGTGAGCTCAGTGCTGGCAAAGCCATTTGCACCGCCGATGGGCGCAACGATTATTACCTTTGGGTACCAGAGGGAACGAATCAGCTAAGTATAAACTCCGCCCACGGCAGTGGTGATGTTAGCCTGTTTTCGGGGACGACTTGGGCGAATGCTCAACACTTCGATGCAGCCTCTGTGACACCCGCCAACACGCGGGAAAGCATCACAGTCAATGCACCAAACGTGGGTTGGTATTACATCACAGTGCAAAGTGAGCCTCAGAGTTCAGGTGTCGCACTGCAGGTTGATTTACGCTAGTTTGATGACTCGCATCGCTTAAGTAAGCAGTTTTAGCCATTACGCATAAATCAAGCATTTGAATAAATAGCAAAATCCCTGCTTCGGCAGGGATTTTTATTGAAGATAAACTGAATAAGCGACACTGACGTCATAGAGTCTTTAGCAGCAATACGTTATTAGCGCATCCCTTCGAGCACTTGCACTCTCTCCTTGGCCCTTGCTGCATAGTCGTTTGAAAACCGCTCTGCCATTTCAATGCTCTGCTGATAAAGCGTTAACGCTGCTTTAGCATCGGCCGGTCCACCCTCGCCTTTATCTAACAGGGTTGCGAACTGGAAGTAAGCATTGCCTAAAATATCCGCCTGCAAGCCTTGTTTGGCACCCAAGGTTGTCACTTTTTCTAACCAGTATCGCGCGTTAACCGTATCTCTATAGGGTTCCAATAGCAGGATATTGGCAAATTCGGCTGCGGCATAGAGATCCCGCTCGGCGGCAATGATCCAAAACTCCTCGCTCTGCTCAAAATCCTCTTTAAAGTAGTAATAGGTTTCGGCGGCATCTCGCGCTAAATCAGGTTGAGCTTTAACGCTTTGGCGATAATTTTCCAATGCCGTTGTAGCATTAAAATAGGGCGAACAAGATAACACTTGATAAAACGCCATCAGACTTCTTGCCTCCGGCAACCCTTGGTCAACTAGCTGATTTAACTGCTGCCATGCTTGCGTTTCACGAACCTTATCCGCACCTGTATTAACCAAGCCACGCTCGATAACCGATAAAGGTAAACGGATTAACTCAAGCTTTGCCGCGTTATCGCCAAAACTCGCGGCGCGTTCCAGCCAATAGATCTTTTCATCGGCACGCCCCGCGTAACCCGCTTGATCTCGCATCCAATGCAGCGCCTCAATATCGCCAGCTTCTGCGGCTTCACGGTAATATTTCTGTGCCTTAATTTTATCCTTGGGTAAGGCGTGCCCAAGCTCATAGATACGTGCCAAGAAGCGCTTATCTTCGGCCTTGGCACTCTGAGCTAACGTCTTGATTTGAGATTCAGGTTTACCATAGGCATACAATTTCACATCACCGTTAGCATAAGTATATTGAGTACCATCGGGATAATTCACCTCAACCGTATCAGGCTGATACCAAACATTGACCTCATACTGTTCGGCAATCTGTGGATTAAAATTCACCCGCATCACAGCCTCATCACCGCGACGAACCGCTTGAGTATAAGGACTAGCCCATAGGCTAGAAATTTGCTGCAAACTACTTTTCAGCCTAGCCTCGAAGGGTTTGTCTTCCTTAGGAGAATGAATAAATACTGGATAGTAAACTGGTGCTAAAGATAATGGCGTAGTCGCAAGCAACGAATTATCCGCCTCGCTACCCGCATAAATTGGATCGATATTAAGTTCATGACTTAAATAAAAATCATCGTGGGGTGACACTTGAGTCGGCAACGTCGTTTGGCTAGCAACTTGTGCCGCATCCACAACAGAAGTGCGCTGCAACTTAGCAAGGTATTGTTGTTTAAGTGCTTTAGCCCTTTGCCACAACGGATGGTTCGGCAGTATTGTCACATCGAGCATTAAATCCTCAAGCCGCCACTGACAATCGCCGCCACCGTTCAAAGCTAAGGGCAGCGAAAACTCACTCGCTTTGCTACCACTGCTAATCACTTGTCGCAGCACTGAGGTTTCTTCGAATGTCGCGCGGTAGGGATTAGCAATATCACCACTGGGAAAACGGATTTCCTTTCGGGTACAAACAGATGAAACGTAATAACCGACAAGTTCTAATTGCGTATTAGCAGGTAATACACCAACAAACTCGAAACGCGGACTGTCTACAGGTGCAGTCACTTGATCGACGGGCAACTCACTACGAAATAAGGAATCCCAAAAAGAGGCCATGGCGGGAGAGGCAAACATCAATCCAGCCGAGCAAGCCAAATATAAAAAAGCCCTATGAAAGCAATGTAACAAACTCATAATGCCAGCTCTCCGTCGCTGATGAGGCAAATCCACTCGCACTTAAACACTCGCTTAAATACAACAAAGATCATTAAGTTATCGACAAAAAATTAAGCCAACGCGTTGAGCCGTTGGCTTAAATCATAACGTATTTACAGGCAAGTTGAACCTATGCCTCTCAGCCTAGGGGCGATAAACCCAGCGCATAAAACTCAACTTAAGCACTTCGCAGTCTAGCAAGCACATCCTTGGCCTTCAATTCAGCCATAGCGACATAGGCCACAGGCACTACAAATAACGAGAAGAAAGTGCCCGCTAACAGACCTCCGACTAAGACTAAACCTATGTTAGCTAACCCTAACGAGCCCGGTCCCGATGCCAAGGCTAAAGGAATCGCACTTAAAATCATGGTTAAAGACGTCATTAGAATCGGTCTTAAACGAGATTTGGCACTGCTTCGCGCCGCCTCAATCGCACTCAAACCTTGGTCTTGTTGCTTATTGGCAAACTCCACCAGCAAGATACCGTGTTTAGTCACTAGCCCCACTAAGGTTAATAAACCAATCTGCGAATAGATATTCACACTCTGGCCAAACAAGGCTAAGGTCAATAAGGCACCGACAATACACAAGGGCACAGTCAGTAAGATAATTAAGGGATCGACAAAACTTTCGAACTGCGCAGCCAAAATCAAATAGATAAACACCAATGCCAGCAAGAATAGCGACTGAGTGCCCGCCTGCGAATCCATAAGATCCTTTACCACGCCATTGTATTTAAAGCCTTGGGCATCATTAAGCAATGTCGGTAATTGTTCATCTAAGTAGGTTTTGATTTCATCAGTTGAATAGCTGGGCATAATATCTGCCGTTAATTCAGCGCTATCAAGACCCATAAACGTCTTAATGTTAGATTCCGCCGTGGTCTGTTTAATCGACACAAATTGCGACAATGGCAGTGCTTGCCCAGATTCTGAAGTGACATACAGCTTATTCAACACTTTAAAATCACTCAGTTTGTCTAAGTTTACTTGCACTTGAATAGGATAAGTAAAACCATCGGTAGCAT
Organism: Shewanella sp. SM95; assembly: GCF_025653595.1. Classification (NCBI taxonomy): domain Bacteria; kingdom Pseudomonadati; phylum Pseudomonadota; class Gammaproteobacteria; order Alteromonadales; family Shewanellaceae; genus Shewanella; species Shewanella sp. SM95. Next base: position 172,085 of record NZ_JAKKSE010000007.1, on the reverse strand, counting down.
GTAAGTCCGCCGCCTTCACTGAGCCAAGAAAGGTAGAAAGTGCATTCGTGACATCACCATAACTCACACCTGAAAGGATAATGGCGTTGCGATCGATAGACAGATCGTAGCGTAGTTGATCCCTCAGCACTGAGTTGCCCACGTTATTCAGGCCAGGATAATCCTCGAGTAATTTTTGCACTTTGGCGGCGGTTTCGCTGAGTTCGTCCTTATTCCGATCTAAGGTCGTCAGTTCTAAACGCAAGTTATTGGCAATATTAAGATTATTCGCTGAGCGAATGCTAAACGACATGTTATAGGCAGAAACGTTTTCCTTTGATGTTGTAATCAAGTCGCTGATCACATCATCTATACCCTCACTGCGCTCACCCCAAGGTTTGAGTAGCACATGGTTCACTGGCTCTCCCTCGATATAGGACAAGTTAGCCCCAACCGCGGGATGCTCATCCATCACGCTATTAAGCTCAGCATTGTGATTGAGATGATACTGCCGACCGACACCGGTAGGACCATTAGACGCCACATCAATAAAGCCAGAGTCCTCCGCAGGCAAGAGTATTTTGGGTAATTGCCAGTAAGCAATACCCGCAAGACCCACCAAAACCACAGCCACACCAAACATCAAGCGCTTGCGGAAAAACCACTTATTCAGCTCATTGATATACAAATGATTTAACTGCTGCAGCGCATTCTCGACTCGGCTAAACCATTTAGGGTGTTGCTCAGTGGTATTGATAAGATAAGCGCTCATCATAGGCGACAAAGTTAACGCCACCACGCCAGAGATCATCACGGCCGCTGCTAAGGTAAAGGAGAATTGCCGAAACAGATCGGCGGTTAAGCCCGACATTAATCCGATCGGCAGATACACGGCGGCGAGCGTTAACGTCATGGCAATGATAGGGAAAATGATCTCCTTACAGCCTTTAATCGCCGCATTGAAAGGCGTTTCACCGTTTTCAATATGGCGATAGCAGTTCTCGACCACCACAATGGCATCGTCCACCACAAGGCCAATGGCCAAAATAATCGCCAGAATAGTCAACACATTGATACTAAATCCGAGCGCCGACATCACAGCAAACACCCCAATCACGCACACGGGAATGGTAATAATGGGGATCGATGCCGCCCGCAGGCTACCCAGAAATAACACCACAATCAGCGAAACTAAGATCACTGCTTCAATCAACGCAGAAAACCCTTCGTCGATGGAGGCTTCAATAAAATCAGCTTGGTTGTAGGCCAAGTTCATTTCTAAGCCTTGGGGTAAATGTTTTTGCATGCGTGCAATTTCGGCTTTAATGTTCGAAGCCACTGTCACTGGGTTAGCGTTGCTCAGCGGTAAAATCTGCAATGACATTGCACTATGACCACCAATAGACAACATACTCGGCGACAGACTTTCCTCGCCCATCACCACATCGGCAACATCGGACACGCGGATGATCTTACCCTCGCTGACCTTAATCACCAGATCCTTCACGTCTTCAAGCGTTTCAACTTGATTCAAAGGGTTAATCGAAAAATCCCGCGACTTACCTTTGATCGCGCCCGAGGTAAAACTGGCATTGTAGGAGCCTAACGTGCCCACCACGTCGGCAGCTTTAATATTCAGCGCTTTCATTTGTTCAGGATTGAGCCAGACTCTGACCGCCTTTTGTGAGCCGCCATAGGGTCCCCAAACAGCACCAACGCCTTGAACTTGTTTGAGTTGCGGTACTAACTGCTGGCTAATGTAGTCGTACATAGCCTGCTTTTCCATGCCACCCGCGTTCACAAAGGTGATGATATTACTGGCCGAATCCGTGGCCGAGGTATCGTCGGTGACTGTGGGCTTATCTATCATGCTCTGGGGGAAATCGTTAATCCCTTCGACGCTGCTACGCAACTTGTTCATTAAGTTGGTGTATTCAATATCGCTGGTGTCATCATTGAATTTAATCGTTAATGAGCAACGCCCCTCGCTACAGTCGGTCGACATGGTATCGACTTTATCTATGCCCGAAGCCGCAGCAATCAACTTATCGGCAACGTTGCTCGACATAAAATCGGCGCTCGCCCCTGCAATCGACGCATTCACAGATGCCGAGTGGGTGGTATGCTCAGGGAAGTATTGGATATCGAGTTTTTGAAAGGCAATCAAGCCCAGTAACACAGCCATAATACTGAGTACGGAGGCGAAGATAGGATGACGAATACAGACTTCGGGTAAACGCATTATTCAGCTACCTCAATATTTGGAGTAGAGCCTGAATCAGCACCTTTGTCAGCGCTTGATGTTGCCGCTTTATCTGCAGCGTTTCTATCCTGCACGACTTTGATCTTGCTATCGGACTTGAGGTTTTGCATACCCGTTTTAACGACTAAATCGCCTTCGGCTAAACCTTCAGTCACGACGGCATAACCGTCATTCGTATTTTGAGCGAGTTTAACCACTTGCTTGACTACGCTATCGCCCTGCACTAGCCAGACAAAACGTTCATCGTTATTGGCAATAATCGAATTTTGCGGCACTAATAGACGTTTAATCCCCAGACTATAGAACTGCTTGATGTTGGCGAACATGCCAGGAGCAAGCTTAAACTCAGGGTTTTCAAGGGCGGCATGCACTTCAACCCGTCCTGAGCTTTCGTCTACCGCTGGGGCAACATAGTTAACTAACCCTTTGAATACCTTATTACCATAGGCCTCAACAGTCACATTCACCTTTTGGCCCTTTTGCGCCTTGCCTAAATCCTTCTGACTGATGGCATAACGTACTTCGACCGGATTTAAACTATAGAGGGTAACTAAGGCCGTACCAGCACCAATTTGACTGCCGATAGACTGACTAAAGCTGGTCAACTGACCATCGAAGGGAGCCTTGATCAGGTAATCGTTCATGGTTGCTTGTTTCTGGCGAAAATCCGCATCGGCCAGATTCACATTTTCCCGTAGCTCATCCACATCTTGCTTAGCAAGCGCAAAGGGTTCTTTAATCAGTAAGTCTTCGATACGCTCCAGCTTAGTTTTAGCCAGTGCTAAGGTGCTCTTGGCTTTGTCTAAATCAGCCTTGGCTTTAATGTTGTCCTGCTCGGCAATCACTTGGCCTTTAGTCACTTTGTCGCCGTTACTAAAATGAATCGCGCTAATTTTTTCGCTAGCATTAAAGTTCAGCGTGGCTGAATCGATAGCGTTGATTTTACCGACTTCATTCACTACATCGGCAAAGGATGTTTCTTTAACGGCCTCGACCGTCACAGGGATAATGTCGACCTTGTCCGCCGACATCACGGCCATAGGGGCTAAAGCGAAAACACTCGCCAGTAGAAACGGCAAAGGCGCGAATAAGGGCGCCTTTGGGAGATGATGGGGATGGCTTTTTAATGAAATATCGCATGCACTGCGTGCTCGTTCAGTTACTCTTTGTGTAAACAGCGTTCGTGTAAACATAGTATGCAAACCTATCGTTCTTACTATTCAACGGACATCCTATCCGACAACAGCAAACCGGATTGAACCCAAAACTAATACCAAGTCCCCCCAAAGTGCCTGTTTCAGCAATTTGAGGTTATTTGGGTATACAGCCTATAGGCTTAATCCCAGTCAGTGCCAGTAAAAACTCGGTTACACAACCAAACAAAACAATAGCTTAACGATAAACTCAATAGTGAGCACTTAAATCACACAAACAACCATAAAATACAGCAAACTTGAAACAAGTGTAGAGCCAGCCTATTAGCAAGCCACTATTTACCTTTTAACAGGGCTCCGATGGCCTTTTTCACGTCTGCAAAACAGGGGCGCTGAGCCACATCTAACTGCATGCACTCGTCTTTAATCGCACTCAACTGTGTGTAGTACAGAAGGCTAATCGAGGCACTCACATAGGCCGATGCATCCACATAGGCCAACAGATCTTCAATCAAGCAACCAAGCGCCCGCACTTCAATAGCTTCTATCGCTAAGCGTTCTGCTGTCGATAGATTACGTAAGTTTGATGCCGCACCAAAATCCCCAAACAATAAGCTCATCTGTTGATTAACCATAATATTATGGGCGTAGACATCACCATGGCTTACTTGTTTTGCATGCATGTGCGCCATCGCATCGGCCAACTGGTGCGTGATTTTGGCGACTTCATCAAGGCGAAATTCGCTACCGTCTTTAAAGGTATCGCGAGTGCAGGTGACAAGACTTGGTGGTAGCCCTAAGTTACTAAAACCTGGCGGAATAAGTTCCATCACTAAACCCAATTGATCTTTCTGGCTAATGTGCGCCACGACCTTAATAAGGCTGGGATGATCACCCGTTGTGAGACAGCAATCTAACTCGTCAGCGGGATAACCATCGCTCGTCACTTCCCCCTTAAAGAGTTTTACCGCAATCTGCGCCGACCCCGTCGCGGCTATCATGGCTTGATTCAACCAATCGCCTCGATAAATGACCCCAGAAGCCCCTTCGCCAAGCTTCTCAGCCAACTTGATATCACCCAGAGTCACATTCGCCACTGTGGCCACATCGGCGTGGGGATCGACTAAGGTATGGCTGAATGGATTTCCCGCAAAGGCGAGCCAAGTCAGTTTAGGCAAACTGAGTAACCAAGCTGGCAGTGCGTGGAGTTGATTGGCCGATAAACGCACTAACTCTAAGTTGCGGCAATTGGCCATCGACTCGGGCAAGGTTGTTAAACGGTTACCCGCTAAGGCTAATTTTTGCAGACGATGTAAATCGCCCATGGCCGCAGGCAATGTCTCAATGAGGTTGTCGGTTAGGATGAGCCAGCGGGTTTGCAGCGGTAATGCCGCCGCAGTCACTGTTTTAATTTGATTGGCCTTAAAGCCAATCATCTCTAAATTTGTGCAGCGCCCTAATGCCTCAGGCAAATGTTCAAAGCGATTATTCGAGGCGAAAATTATCTTTAAATGCGATAAGCGGTGTAAATCCTCGGGCAAAGTGCTCAGTTGATTATTCGATAAATCGAGGATTTCGAGGGTATCAGCTAAATCAAAAATCTCCCGCGGGAACTCGGTTAAATCCTCAACCAATTGTAAACGTGTGATCCCTTGTAACTGCCCTGCCCTTAACTGCGCTAACGTCTGCACTTTGCTACCCAAGTTAATGAAAAATCGCGGCTATGGTAGCGTATAAATCGATAAAGCTAAACGCAGGATCTGCAATCAAAGGGCGGCACAATCGGCCTTAAGACAACTTTGATACGATAGGTAAAACTTGGGGGAGCTATCCAGAAACTCGAAAACAGATTAGCATGTGCACCAATATGGAATGCCCAGTCAACTCATCACAGGACAATCATGCGGACACATTTTCGCCAAACGCACTCTTTTACAGTGCTTATGCTTGCCATGCTAATGGCCCTACTGAGCGGTTGCGCTACAACATCAGCAAGCCCATCAACCACTGAATTCAATGCCACAGCAAGTGATGTCAGTAATGATAACGACCACTCGCCACAACAGCATCAAACACCACCCGAAGTGGTTGAGCAGTACAGCGATGTATGGGAAAAGATCCAACACGCCAATACCATTGACGTCCATGATGATGCCGAAGTACGTAAACAGCGTAACTTTTTCGATGATAAACAAAAATTTATGAATCAGGTTGGCGATCGCGCCGAGCCATTTTTATATTACATAGTCAGCCAGCTCGAAGCGCGTAACATGCCATTAGAATTGGCGTTATTGCCCATAGTCGAAAGTGGCTATAACCCTTTAGCACAAGCTAACGGCCCCGCAGGACTGTGGCAAATGATCCCTGCTACTGGACGTAATTTTGGCTTAACGGTGAATTCTGCCTATGATGGCCGTAAAGATGCGCTGGCCTCAACCGATGCAGTGCTCGACTATCTACAGCACCTATACGACACCTTAGACAAAGACTGGATTAACGCCGTCGCCGCCTACAATACCGGTGAGCTAGTGATCAAAGCCGCCATTGATAAAAACAAAGCCAAGGGCAAACCTACGGACTTTTGGTCACTGGGTATCCCCGCTAAGCGAGTACAAACAGTCCCTAAGTGGCTGGCATTTATTCAGATTATTCGAAATCCCAACCACTACGGTTTAAAAGTCCCCCCTATTGCTAACCGCCCTTTCTTGGAAAGAGTGCCAGCACCTAATGGCGTAGATATTGGCCAGATTGCTAATGCAGCAGGGCTCAGCAAAGCAGAATTTAAAACCTATAATCCAGGCTTTCGCCAAGGTGTAATCCCCAGCAAAGGCAAATATCAAATCGCTTTACCGCTGGAAAACATAGGTCATTATCAGGAAAATCAGGACAAGCTCTACGCTCAAAAACGCTATGACAGCCAAAGCTATATCGTCAAATCTGGCGACAGCCTAGGCACAATCGCAGCCAAGTTTGATATGTCAGTGAAAGCATTAAAACAGGCCAACAATCTGACATCTGACCGCCTAAAAATCGGCCAAGAGCTCACACTGTTAACGCCAATGGCGGGCAATGATAATGAGCCTGAACCCACTAAAACCAAGGCGAAGACAGATAAAAAAGTGAGCAATAAGTCGTCGACCAAAGCTAAAGCGACTACCTCAACATCGGCCGATAAACCTGCTGTAAAAGCGACCACTTACAAGGTGAAATCGGGTGATTCGCTGGATAAAATCGCCCGTAAGAATAAGGTTAAACTGGCTGACTTAATGAAGTGGAACCAGCTCAATGGCAAAAGCATTATTAAGCCAGGCCAAGAACTGAAAATTTCCGAATAACGATTGTAGTTTGAACGGCAAAAAGCCCAACAAAGCGCGGTTCCCAAGCGCTGTGTTGGGCTTGTTTCTATCCCAATATCAGAATTAACCGCCACAGTCGTCGACCAAAGCTAAAGCGACTACCTCAACATCGGCCGATAAACCTGCAGTAAAAGCGACCACTTACAAGGTGAAATCAGGTGATTCGCTGGATAAAATCGCCCGTAAGAATAAGGTTAAACTGGCAGACTTAATGAAGTGGAACCAGCTCAATGGCAAAAGCATTATTAAGCCAGGCCAAGAACTGAAAATTTCCGAATAACAATTGTAGTTTGAACGGCAAAAAGCCCAACAAAGCGCGGTTCCCAGGCGCTGTGTTGGGCTTGTTTCTATCCCAATATCAGAGTTAACCGCCACAGTTCAGCGTTACTGCTCAGTTGACCTAACCAATGCTCTCGGACAATCATTCCAAAACAAACCACTTCAATTGCAGTGCCATTATTTTGTGTTTTTCTTCGCTAAACCAAGGGGATACAATTGCTGCTTAAACATGCCAACAGGCATGTAATCGCCCACGACACCATATTGCTCTGGCCACTCTTTCTGACCTCGAACTGCAGTCCCAAATAGGTAATCTAAAAAAGAAAAATGGGCAGCATAGTTACGGTCGATTGCCGCCTTATCAGAAGCATGGTGCCAATGGTGGAATTGCGGACTGACAATTAAGTAACGTAGCCAGCCAAAGTTAACCTGCACATTGGCATGGTTAAAGACCGCCTGCACGCCAACGATAATCACATAAATACTGATGATGTCTTTGGAGAATCCCAAGATAAAAATCGGCGTGAGCACTAAACAACGGGTAGCAATCAACTCAAACATATGTTGCCTTGAACCAGCCAACCAATCTAAATGTTTCGCGCTATGGTGCACCGAATGGAAGCGCCACAGGAAAGGAATTTCATGATAGGCACGGTGCGCCGCATATTGCATTAAATCAGCGACCAATAAAATCAACAACAGTTGCAACACAAAGGGAAGACCCGCGATAAAGCTTTGCACTGTGCTGGAAATAGCCCAAGAAAAGGTCGACTGCACAAATTGGTTTGCCACCAATAATACAAATCCAATCGCTAAGTGATTCACCAAAAAATGGTTTAAATCCCCTTGCCACTCGGGTCTCAATATTGCTTGTTCTGGTTTATGGGGTAGCCATTTTTCGATAAAAATGAAAATTAAGGTTGAGCCTAATAAGTCTAAAATAAACCAATCTAAACCCAGTGAGACCTTATGATTAGCAAAAGGCTCGACCTCAACTTGATGACCACCAAAAGCAATCGCTAAGCTCACAAATACCCAAGCCACAAAGCCGAAACGCTTATTTTTATTTCGAATAAAATTCAATAAACCTAAACTGCCCGACACCACTAAGGCGACAAATATTAAGCTGCGAATAACATCGACATTATAGCTTTGGCGTAATTCAGGAGTGGTGAGATATTCGGGAAAATGAAACGCCAATACACCCAGAAACGATAATATCGCTAACATACACGCTATAGTACCGCTAATACTGCCTTCACCAATTTGGAAATGACCGTCTTTAAATCCTTTATTCATCACAGTGAACTCCTTTTCCTATATTGCTCGCGTTATTCATACCACAGCTTATTCACACCACAGCAATGCTCGGCTTAATTTTTGCCGATCAGCCTACATTAACCCCGCAGCCACAATCAATAAAAAGTGAATGCTAAGACAATAATGCTCAATCTACTAAGCCCACTAATACGAGCACACAAAAAACAGCCAAAAAAAGCGCTACCTAAGTAGCGCTATTTATTAGAGCCGTTCACTCACCTTAGCGGTTAGATCTTAATCAAGTTATAACCAAAGCTAGTAGAAGGATCTTTATTCAGCACCATAGTCACATTGTCTTCATTGCTGAAATCCATTAAATCGGATGCATAGACAACGGTTTTAGTACCGTTTTCCACAGCGATAACTTTAATAGAATATTCGCCAGCTGGCACAGTCACTGACTGAGGGCTCGCAGGATTGACCGCGGTGATCTTATTTACAGCCGTTTCAATCGTGTCATTTGCCTTTAAGAAATACACGGTTAGATTGCTTTTATCGGCAAAACTCACAATGTCGAACTTAAAGCTATAGGGACTTGGCGTCTGAGTTTGCTTCATCTCCATCGCCTTTACTTGGCTGCCCTGCTCGGTCGTTTGCTCATAGATGAAGATGGTTTTAATGTCATCTTGGTTAAGGGTGATCAACACGTTATCGAGCAATTTATTTTGCGTACCGTGGTCGAACACACTCACACCAAAATCATTAAACTCAGCACCTTGATAGCTAGTCACCCCAAAAGATGGCACTTCGCTAAACAGAGTATCTTGCTTACTGCTAGCCACTTTCACATCGATAATGTGCGAACCTAAACCGTTAAAGACGCGATAATCGACACTCGCTTCTAATGCCACATGGTTGCGAACATTGGTGGTTGAATCGACACTGTCCAAGGTGATTTTTGAATCCGAAGCACCAAAACCTTCACGGATGATCAGCTTATAAGGCACCTTAGAACTGAATTTAATGTTCGCCGTTGTATAAGAAACATTGGTTGTTCCCGCTGGTGCGAGGTAAACCTTATATTCCCCCGTATCCATCACTTGCGGCTGCGACACTTCACCATAAGCCACACTGCCTAACATCACGGCATCGGCAAAGGTTTGGGTCGACTTAGAAACATAAGCGTCAAAGGCTTGGGCATGAACTGCAGTATTGGCAATCAAAAGCTGCATTTTACTGTTTTCAGCCACTTCGTTGAGCTTATCGAGTTCAGTGCGAGAATAGTTGATATTAAGTAATTTAGGTTCGGTAAAATCACCATGTAATACAAAGAAATGGTCCGTTGCAACTTTCAAATCGATATTTTCTTTATAAATAGAGATATCTTTATCAGAGGCATCCTTAGCCATCACTTCAATCGCAGTCACGCCAGCCGTCGACGTAAATCGCGGCATAGTGTCCCCATAGATCACACTTTCATAGGTTTTATCGGCAACTTTGAGTGCAGTAGCAGTGCTTCCAGCTGAAGCATTATAGAATTGCACATAGGTGGCATTTTGATCTGTGCCCTCTTCATTATTATCATCTGAGCCACATGCCGTTACCGCTAAACAGGCAACAGCCACCGCAGCGAATCCCTTTAGCTTACTTTTTATCATTGTTTCCCTCATTAGCAGACAAAAATTCAGTTCAATCTACGCAGTTATACAATGACAACAATGGCAATTTCCACTAAAAACAAAAACAAATATTTTACAAACTCAAACACTTAACAAACATTTCAATAACACGCCAAAAAGTGATACAAACCACACTTTTCAGGCCCTTAATTGATACAAATGCGGCTGCTGATACTTTTGCTCGACTCTCAAAAATTCTGCTCCAGTGGAAAATGACTGTTCTATCGAACACCTCTCTTTTAGGCTTAAAGCGACTATGGATAAACTATCTTCAGACGGTACAAACCTTGTTCGACTAATGCGATTAGGTTACTCTCGCATCGCCAATTAAGCCTTTGGGATGGATAGGATTTGCAAGGGATTCTCAACTACTACAAACAATGTTTTCAACACGATAGTGCTGAAATCAATCTCTGGTCTAGCCACAAGCTTGCCGAGCAAGATCAGCTATTACTCCAACATGAAGACGAGTTAAGCAGTGGCTTCCTACCCCGCTTGCCAGTGCCATTTGCTCCCGCCAGTGCATTACTAGCACGTAGCGCTTTGTATTTACGTGAAAAGGTATTATTGCACTGCTGTCTGTTTTTCTGCGGCACAGTCGACCTTAATGGCGAAAAACGTAAAGTCGTGACACCACTCCTTTATCGCGAATGCCAATTACAGGCTGACGGCGATAATCTCTACCTAGAGAGCAATAACACTCTAGCTGGCAGCGGACCATTCACTATCAATGAAGCTCTATTAGAAAAATTAGTCGTTGAAGGACATAGCCTAAGCCAAGAGTTACGCGATAATCCAACGGATGTCAGTGGCTGGATAGCTTGGCTGCGGGCGGGCCAAGCCGATGTTGATACCAGTCACTTATTGCATTTTCCCAAGCTGATCGATGAGGCTGAATTCACTAGCTTATGCCGTAAACGTGGGCAGTTTATGGTTAGTCGAAGCCAAATCATTTTGGCAGAACGTTCGATCGCGAGTCGGGGCATTTTGCACGAACTAGACAAACTAATGACAGCGGCTGAACCATCAGCACCGCTTAAAGCGCTATTCGCAGGAACACAACAAACAACATCAATCAGCGCCAGTGAAGACACGCAAGAGGCTTATCTTCCTGGGCTGTTAAGCCGCGCGCAAATTCAGGCCTTAAAGATTGCAGCCAATCATACTTTGGGGCAGATCTCAGGCCCACCGGGAACAGGTAAGAGTTACACCATAGCCACAGTGGCGGCGGAGCAGGTATTAAGGGGCAAATCTGTCCTCATCGTCGCCCACACCGATGTTGCTGTTGATGTGATTGCCGATAAATTGCAACAACAATTTCAGCTAGGGAGCAGCCTTATTCGAGCAGGCTCGCCGCAGTTTATAAAAGTCCTTAAAAACCAGATTGATGAAATGCTCCATGGTCAGCACCCTGCATCAAATGAAGCCATCTCGGATAGGTTGCTACTCAATGCAAAACAACAACTTAATACCGTGACTCGTCAGCAAGTCAAAATGGAAGCGGGCTTTATACGTCATTGCCGCCATGCCATACGTCGCGGCCAAAAACTGGCGACCTTACAACAAGGACAATCCCGTTGGCGCTTAGGATTTTACAACTGGGCTTACCGTGCAGGTATCAAAAGGTTTGCCCAGCAATGGCATGAACTCGATAAATTAACGGCCCTCATCGCCCAAAAAGAAGACTTAAGCCTCAAATACTTACAATTGGCTACTCACTATCGATTAAACCAATTACTCAAAAATAAGCGCAGTACGCTGGTGAGTTTTGCCAGTGCGTTACGCGCTCGCCAGTCCGCTAAGCAACTCGACGGTTTCTACAAGACGGATTTTGATGCCTTAAAACAAACCTTTCCCATTTGGTTATCTAGTCTTGCCAGCTTACATAAAGTGCTGCCCATGGAGCAGCAAATGTTTGATTTAGTGATTATTGATGAAGCCACCCAAGCCAATATTGCCGCATGTTTACCGGCCTTGCAGCGAGCAAAAGCGGCACTGGTGGTGGGAGATAGCAAACAACTGCGCCATTTCTCGTTTTTATCCCGCGCAAAACAAACTCAAATCCAGACCCAACTCGGACTCGCCCCAGATTGTCGCGGCCTAATGAGCTACCGTGATGCCAGTATGCTCGACTTAGCGTCACTGTCCCTTGCGAGCCAATCCCAAGTGGTATTTTTAAATGAGCATTTTCGGAGTAAACCTGAGCTGATCCAATTTAGTAATCAGCAGTTTTATCAAGGTATGCTGAAGATTATGCAGCACAGACCCTGCACAAGTTCAGGGCACTTACACAGAGTCCAGGTTACTGGCAACCGTGATAGTAAGGGAATTAACGCCATAGAAGCGGAGGCATTAATTCAAAAGTTAGCTCAACTGATTGATGAACAAGAGAATGCATTAGTGCCTTCCAGCATTGGTGTACTCTCCTGTTTTCGCAATCAGACGGAGTATTTATCCCAGCAAATCCTCGCGCGCTTTAGCGCACAACAACTCGAGCGTCACCAATTACGGATTGCCACGCCCTTTGGTTTTCAAGGGGAAGAGCGCGATATTATGCTGCTGTCGTTTAGCATTACGGCCAACGACAGCCGCGCCGCCGTGTATTTAAATCGCGAAGATATGTTCAATGTCGCCATCACCCGCGCTAAACAGATGCAGTGGCTATTTTTATCGGTACAAGCGCATGAACTCCCCAACAATAATTTACTGGCAACTTACTTAGCATCGGCGGGCCAATTTCAAGCGGCACACAATTATGTCGATGCCCTCGATAGCTTCGGTCAGTCAGTGGCACTCGCGATTGAAGAAAAAGGAGTTACTGTCTGGCGCGCCTACCATATGGCGGGGCTAGAACTGGATATTCTGTGCCGCTATGGTAACCAATATTTAGCAATAGATTTAATCGGTTACCCAGGGCCTTGGGCGGACTTTTTCGATATTGAACTGTATAAACTCTTACAGCGCGCGGGCATTAAACTGATCCCCGTCAGCTATGGGCTATGGTGCCAACAGCGAGAACTTTGTATCCAACATATTTGTCAGCAATTGGGAATAACGCCCGCAGCACGCGCGGCTCTTTAGTGAAGGTGAAGCCGCAACGGAAAAGCCGTTGCTGTGCCTGCGATTGTTATGCATTTAGTAGCTCAGCCTCAAACCAGATATCTTCGTAGTTATTGTCATCAATTAGAAAACGGTAACCAGGAGGCAGATCGAGATACTTTTTTACCTCAGGCAAGTATTCTTGGATGTGCTCGACGTGAAGTGGTGAGAAGAACTCATCCTCTTGTGACATGGATTCCCCACACCAGATATACCAACCGTTCGTTCCATTTTTGGGCATATGCCGGAGCCCATTAATTAGTCCGCAGCCCAATGTACCAAGCGCGATACCCAATTTTGTTCCTGCCTCTGGCTTTTGCGGCTCAACACCCGCCCATTCACAGATTGTTTGTTTGCGCTGTATTATCATAATGTTCCGGATGCATAAAGTTTGAGCTCGCGCCGCGGCCAGTCAGGGCCGTCGCGCCTACAGCGAATAGTTAGCCGCCGACGCGCGTTGTGTGAACTCTGTGATCGCCACATTCATCTCGGTGTAGAGACTTATCTCTACAACCGCAATTCCTGCCTTCTTAAGCCTAGCAACCAATATCTCTATGGCTGAGCGAAGTGAAGACCCAAGATATAGCCGGAGATCTTCCTCACGCGCCAAACGCCAAACTGACTCTGGAATTTGGATGTCAGCAGTAAGGTATCGACTTTTCTTGGCAAAGCGTACCCGATGAACCCCCTCAAGACCATATTTGGCAAATTCTCCATCTACCCTCAGCACCAACGCGTACTGATCTACCGAATCGCAATGCGTAGAGGTGACATGCTTTTCTAACGTGTGGAAGAGCTCCACTTTCAGACAGGATATGCCGCCATCTTCTGGGCCACCACATTCACAACCGATTGAGATTGGACTTTGCACACCCTTTCCTTAGCGGCTAACGTCTTAATATTTATGTACAGCTCGTTTATCTTATTGGACCAGCAAAAACGAGCATAGTTAATTACTTGTAATAAAAGAAACTTATCAGCTTTTTATCAAATACACCATGCGGGAAATCACGCAAGATTGAATACTAGGGTATAACGACCGGTTCTAGCCACTCGTATGAGTAACTGAAAGCAGAGCATGGATAAGTAGTTGTATGGCAATGATGGTTAACAGCCTTAATCATTCTGTTGATAAATCGCTTTTATCTTGCTTCGCAACCAAGTGATTTTGGGGTTGTGGCTGTTTCTCTTATGCCAAATCAAGGTAAAAGGAATGGCGAGTTTATCAAGATATTCGTCGCTTAACGGGATGGGGCGAGTGACTAAGTCAGGGTGTAATTGGCGGGCATATTGCTCACAATATTGCGGCGCTATTGCCATCATGCTGTGGTGAGGCTCTGCCGCGACAAACAGTGACTGCTCAAAACTGGCCAAGGTCAGCACAATATTGCGGCTTAACCCAAGCTCAATAAGCACATCATCTAAGGCCCAAGTTTCGCTCTTTTCCCACAAGATATTGATATGCGAATATTTAAGAAAGGTGTCTATATTCCACTCTTCCTGCAAGGCGGGATGATCGCGGCGTAAATATACCTGAGGAAGATCGGTAAATAAAACCTCAAAATCGATAAAATAGGGTAATAAATCAAGGGATTCCTTGGAACGTGGATGACTTTCTCGGCCGGTAAACCCCATATCCGCTTCACCACGCACAATCGCTTCGAGTGAATCGTAATCCCAATTTCGTACCTTCACCTTTGCATCAGGGTATTGAGAATAAATGGCCTGAGTCAGCTCATTAAGCATGATAAGCAACAAAGGCGACTCAAGCATCAACTCGAAGGTGAGCCCTTTGGTCATCTCGTCACCGCGCTTAGCCATCAGTTGCTTACCCATTTGCAACCATTCGGATAACTCCTGCTCCATACCGTGAGCCAATGGCGTTAACTGAAATCCCTGCGGCGTTTTGACAAATAAGGGATCGTCAAACCAATCCCGTAATTTGGCCAGCGACTTACTCACAGTGGATGGCGTGACATTGAGCTTTTTGGCAGCCTTAGAGACACTCCGCTCCTGTAATAAAAGCTGCAAAATAAACAATAAGTTAAGATCAAGCCGACTCAGGGATTTGGTCATTAATTACAATTTCCGGCAATTTAGGAACCGCTAAGATCAGTGTAATGCTCACCAGCGCACCGACAGCGAGGATCACTAATAATATATTAATCGCACTCACTTCGAGCAGACCCATCACCCAAATATACAAGGCTGAAGTACACACTTGGGCAATTCCCAGTAATGAGCTGGCAACTCCAGCCCGAGTAACAAATGGACTCAGCGCCTGACTCATGGTGACCCCAAATCCAATCGCAAAACCGGAACACACAAAACCAAAACTGAGCAGATTGAATAACTGACCCAGCCAGCCCAATTGGGTCAAGATCAACACCAGTGCTGCGGCGGCAAATAATGTCTGAGAGAACAAAATTAATGATTTTTCTTTAAACAGGTTAAGTAAAAAGGGCGTCGAAAATGAGGCTAACATACTCACAAATGCTGTCATAGCCATAGTGTTGGAATATTGCCCACGGTCAAACCCCATCTGCCCCATGATCAACATGGGAGAGACATTTACATAGCTTAAAATCGTTGTCACACCTAAAGTCGTTATCACCACGCGACTGAGAAAAAACCGCTGTTTAAAGGATTCTTTATATCCACCCGACTCAACTGTGGTGTGAAATTGCGGTTTAGGATAGGTTTCGCGCAATACAAAAATACACAGGGTTAATACCATTAATCCCATCCCCGCCATAGTGTTAAATAGGCTAGGCCATGGGAATTTAAGCATAATTAAATGGCCTATCACAGGTGCTATCACTGGGATAATGCAAGTCACGCCATTGACCATAGAGAGCACTTTTGCTCGGCGCTTATCGTCTAATACATCACGCAAAATCGCAAAAGCCACAACATAGCAAGAACCCGCACCAATGCCTTGTGCAAAGCGTGCCATTAAAAAGAGATCACTGGTTTGCGCACTACCGGCAAAGTAAGAGGCAATAGCAAACAGCAATGCGCCAAACAAGGTAATGGGTTTACGCCCAATCCTATCGGCTAAGCTCCCCGCAAACAGCATAGTGGTTGCCATTCCCGCAAGATACACAGAAAAAGCAATATGCAGCTGCGCCTCACTCGCCCCTAAATCCTGCGCAATTTGCGGCAAACCGACCAAGTACATATCTATCCCTGTCGGGTACAAAAGCACTAGACAAAAACTGCACAATAGATATCGAAACATATAACTCACCCCGTTAGCCATCTCACACATAAGTTGCGCCTAGCCTAGTTTCACTCGCGCAGATCTGTGAGTGGTATTTTCGACAACAGGTATTTCCATTGACGACCTATGGGTGGGCATAACACCACGAACGTGAAAGAAAAGTTGGTAAAAGAAGATAGAGGAGGAAAGGGGTAGAAAAATATCCCCAGCGGTTTACGACCACAGGGGATATGTCGGTGAATGATCAGTCTACTATTCTATGAGCCCAGCACTCATTGCTGAGGTTCTGGCGGTGCAGGAAGGACTTGGATCATTAAACTGCTATCGTCTTGCAGATATTGCTGCGCCAATTTATTAAGTTCTGCAACTGTCATCTGCTGCGCTAACGCTTGCCTTTGTTTAAAGGCAGCAAAACGACCGGGATGACTCTGGGCGGTTGAGGTGAGATCTAACCAAAAACCATTGGTTTGCGGCGCCGCTTGCATCCACTCAAGCACTGGTTGGCGGGCTCGATTAAGTAAGTCCTCACTGATCCCCTGCGGCTGTTTAACTTGCTTAACTGCGGCGGTGAAATACTCGGCAACCGTTGGCAACATGGCTTGAGTCGTCACGCTAAACAAACCTAAGTAACCATAACCGCTGGCATTGAAATCGTTATAAGAAAAGGCCGATGGCGAATAACTCGCGCCCGCCTTCTCCCTCACGTTTTCCGTTAATAGAATGCTTAGCACTTGCTCCAGCAGACCCAATCCCGCGTGTTGACTCAAGTGAGTCATGTCCGTTGTAGGCCACACCATGGCAAGTGCCGCCATATCCAGTTGACCATAATGCGTTAATGTTTTCTGAACGGGCACTTTCGGAAACACAGGTACTATCGACTGAGCATTAGCAATAGGGCTACGCTTAATAGCGCCAAGCGTTTCAGCCACAGCAGCAATGGCACTCGCTTCGTCAAAATCGCCCACAATAGCGAGTTCAATCGCCCCTTGTTCGACGGCCGAATGGAAACTAGGCGCTAATTCGCCAAAGTGACGTTTGAGAATTTCTTCAGGCTCACCATAACCATAGCGTTTATCGCCATTATGGGAGATACGGGCAAACTGATTAGAAAACTCAGATTGTGGGTTGCTATGAATACTTTGTTGCTCGGCAATCACTTGTTCACGAAACAATTGCTCAGCCTGCTTATCCATACCCGGCTCAATTAAATAAGCCGTCATTAAGCCAAGCTGCGTGCGTAGCTCTGCGGCATTAGTGCTAATCTCGCCGCCAAAACTTTGTTCACGCAGGCCTAAGTTGATGGAAATATCTTGCCCAGCAAAAATATCCTGCAGACTGTCATAATCATGGGCCTTGAGCCCACCCTGCACAAACGCACTGTTAAACAGATAAGACAAACCATCCAACTCAGGGAATGGCACTTCACCAAAGCCAATGTTTAGGCTGACCAATGTGGTGCCTTTATTAAAGTTGGTAGGCTTAAGATTAAGGCGCACGCCATTGGCAAATTGCAGTTGGCGAATCCCCGTTTCCTTATCGCGACTGTCAGCCACTAACTTGCCTTGCTCGCCAAACTGAGTATAAGCAAACTCATCAATCGCCTTGATTGCTGGTGCGCTCACCGCTTGTTTACGGCTTTTCTCGTAGCTGGCGATAAGCTGTTTTTCAGCATTTTCAATGGGCTTATTGCTCGTCAGATACAAATACGGCGTAGCGTTCCATGTTTGATTAAACACTTGGCTTAGCTTTTGCGGTGTCACTGTTGGCATTATTTTTTCAAAAAATGCGAGCTGCCAATCGGGTTCGACAGGGACGCGATTGCCCGCCACCGAATACACTAGACTCTCGGCAATATTCACACTGTGAATGGTACTGCTACCCGCGACACTTAGCTGATATCCCTTATGCATACGTTTGATTTGCTGGTCAATTTCCTGCTGGCTAAAACCAAACTCTTTTGCTTGACGCAGGGTTTTCTCCAAGAGTGCTATTCCCTCTTGCCAGTTATTTTCCTGCGTACCTAGGCTCATCTGTGTGCCATAGGCAATATCAAACTGCGGTCCAACCTGCAGGTTTACACCATATAAACCTTGGCTATGCAGTAATTGCGACTCCATACGGCGATACAAGATGCCGTGGGCAAGCTCGAGCAACATTTCCTGCTCCCGCACAGCAGGGCTATCGGTAATCGCTGAGATGGGTTTTAGCATGCCAAGGGAAACTGACGTTGACAGACTTGGATCAAAAAATGCCGCCGCATCGACACTTTGGCGCTCTGCGACAGTACCAATAGCTTGTTCCTTGGTTTTAGCGGCCAAAGGCGCGGCCTTCCAACTGGCAAACTGTTGTTTTATCTTTTGTTCTACCGCGGCGACCTCGATATCACCCACCACAATTAAAGTAGTACGTGAGGGCGTATAAAAACGCTGATATAAAGACAGCAACGCCTCGCGATTGGCATTACTGATACTGTTCGCCTCCCCCACAGGGAAGCGCTTTGACAGCAATGTGTTTGGCATTAAAAACTGTAATTGGTTACGGTAATTCTCAAGATCCGCACCGCTACGTTCACGCAGCTCAGACAACACCACCGCTTTTTCACGTTCAATTAGCGCTGGATCGAGTAATAAATTACTGCCAATTTCTCGCATTAAAAACAAAGCAGTATCGATTTTATCTTGGCTATTACTTGGCAAGTTGAATTGATAGACCGTCTGCTGAAACTCAGTCACAGCATTGGTATCGGCGCCAAAACTCAGGCCAAGGCGCTGCAATGTAGGCATCATCTCCCCCGCCGCCAATCCGGTCGACCCATTAAAGGCCATATGCTCAAGAAAGTGCACTAATCCTTGCTCGGCATCAGACTCGACCAAAGAGCCTACATCCACCCGCATCCGCACTATGACCGCCTGCTCCGGCGTTTTATTGCTCACCAATAAATAACGCATACCATTGGCAAGTTCACCGGTATGGACCCGCTCACTCATAGGCAAGCCTGTCGTTCCCATCCACAGCAGATCTTCGCTCGCCTGCAGTGGCAACGTCATACTCAAAAGCGCCAGCAGTAACCACTGACGTACAAAACTAATTACCTTGAAATTGTTCATTAAAATTCGCACTTTGCCCCCAAAATCAAACAAGAAACCTAGGAAGCGCTCACCTATGTTTCAGATAAAATAAGCTTTCACTATAGTACCTAAAGCACTTTAAGTCACAAAATCAATACCTTATGCCGTACTAAAAATAGTTTATCGCCTTGATATATAGTCAGAATATGCCGAAAAATAATGAGCGTGGAAGGAAGCTGAAACAGCTGTAGATTTAATGGTTACTGTGGAATGGTATACATATATTAGCGAGATATTGAGTGTTTAATTGGCGAAGCCTTTCTTACAATCTAATTGCAGAGCAATATCTTGATTGAAAATCTGAGTTGAACCCTCACAATTTTGGCTTTAAAAATCACAACACTGTTTAGATATTTCGGCTCATGGCCTCGTGAAAAAACAACTTCACAGGTAAGCCATTAATGCAAAATGCAAAAGCCCTACGAATATTCGCAGGGCTTTTGTTTTATCACGCAGCTGAATCTTAAAACTGTTGAAACCAACGTTGGATCTGCTGTGGATCTTTGCTTTGCGTTAACGACAGCATCAGTAAAATGCGGGCTTTTTGCGGGTTAAGGTTACCTGCTGCGATAAAGCCATATTTAGCATCATCTATCTCGGCATCAAGCGTGGTTGCGCCTGTGGGCACTCGGCTAGAGCGAACGACTAAGGTGCCTTTTTGACTCGCCTTAGCTAAGGTATCAAATATTGAGTGGTAAATATTACCATTACCTACACCAGCGCTGACTATGCCATCAAAACCCGCTTCAACCATAGCTTTGACAGGTAAATCGCTGGCATTGGCGTAGTTATACACTATGCCTACCTGCGGTAACTTGTCGAGTTTGCTGACATCAAAAGGCGTTTGCGTAGTATGTTGACGCTCAGTATTACCCATGTACTCAATCTTGCTGTTATGGATAACGCCCAGTGGACCAAAGTTAGGCGCGGCAAAGGTATGCACACCTGTAGTGTTAGTCTTAGTCACATCGCGGGCATTCAATACGGTATCGTTCATCACCACCAACACGCCTCGACCTTTAGATTCGAGGTTAGCGGCGGTCGCGACTGCGTTATACAAATTCATCGGGCCATCGGCACTCATGGCAGTTGATGGACGCATTGCCCCAACCAGTACTACAGGCTTATCGCTCTTGATGGTGAGATTTAAAAAATACGCCGTTTCCTCTAAGGTATCAGTACCATGGGTGATGACGATACCGTCGACATCTTTATCAGCCAATAGCAGATTGATGCGCTTGGCTAAGGCTAGCCAAACTTTATCGTTCATATCCTGCGAACCGATTTTAACCAGTTGCTCACCTTGAATATCGGCAAGTTGTTTCATTTCAGGCACGGCCGCAATTAAGCTACTAATGCCCACTTCACCAGCCTGATAGTTAGACTCAGTAGCCGATTGTCCGACTCCCGCAATAGTGCCGCCCGTGGCAATAATACGTACCTGTGGAAGCGCCTGCGCCGCGGAGGAGAGAAATAACCCTAAAGTGACCGAGAGCAAAAGCTTACGCATTGGAAAATTCATGCTTACATCCTTTGATTAATAATAAACGCCCACAGTGTGCACTATTGTCTAAGCCTCACTGTGATAGCTCTCACTAAAATGAAATAACAGATTTAGCGTTATCTAATTGATTATTTAAACTTTAAGGAAAACACCATGCATTTATTATTGAGTAGATTTAACTAATCAATGATTATTCGCTATTGACGCAGTGACAATTAAATATCGTATGGTTTATTTAATTTTAAAAACACTTGAATAAATATGTCGCCGATTGGTTAACGAATAACAAATCTATAGCTAATTTGCATCAAAAAGTAATGGCTCACACTAGTGATCCGAGTTGAGAGACTTATCTAAGAAAAAAAAGAAATACACTATTTCATACAGTTAAGTGATCACCATCCTAATCCTGTTATTGCCAAAGCGTTAAGATCTACTTCGATAGTCAAGGAGACGATTCTCCTTCATGTTTTCGATGAGTTATTCTTGATGTGTTACGTATACTTATTGTACACATCCACAACTCAATACTCGGAGATATATCTTACTATTAATTGGATTTAATAGGATCGAAATGAAAGATACTAATAGCGTACGGATCGAAGAAGATTTATTGGGCACGAAAGAAGTTTCCAATGAATTTTATTATGGCATACATACATTACGTGCCATCGAAAACTTTAAGCTGAGTAATCAAAAAATTTCCGATGTACCTGAATTAGTCCGTGGCATGATGCTAACAAAAAAAGCCGCTGCCATGGCTAACAGTGAATTAGGCGCTGTAAGTCCTGAAATCGCTGACAAAATTATTGAAGCGTGCGATCTAATACTCACAACGGGTCGATTTGTTGATCAATTTCCGGTCGATGTTTATCAAGGAGGCGCAGGCACTTCAGTCAACATGAATACCAATGAGGTATTAGCCAACGTTGCACTGGAAATCATGGGGCTAGAAAAAGGCCGTTACGATGTCATCAACCCTAATGACCATGTTAATAAATGCCAATCAACCAACGATGCCTATCCAACAGGTTTCCGTATTGCGGTCATCAACAGTACCGATATTCTGTTAGATGCATTAACCGACCTTATCAGCGCTTTCGACACTAAAGCCACAGAGTTTAAAACCATCTTAAAAATGGGCCGCACTCAATTGCAAGATGCCGTGCCTATGACCTTAGGCCAAGAGTTTCATGCCTTTGCTGTTACATTGCGAGAAGAAATTAAGTCCATCAAGCGTTGCCAAGAGCTGTTGTTAGAAGTGAACTTAGGCGCAACCGCCATTGGTACAGGGCTCAATACGCCTGTCGGTTATTCTGCATTAGCCATTAAGTATCTGGCAGACATTACTGGCCGCGCCTATGTGCCAGCGGAAGATTTAATCGAAGCGACATCCGATTGTGGTGCCTACGTTATGCTGCACAGTGCAATTAAGCGTATGGCGATTAAAATGTCCAAGATTTGTAACGACCTACGCTTACTTTCATCGGGTCCACGTACAGGTCTGAAGGAGATTAATCTTCCTGAGCTGCAAGCGGGTTCCTCCATCATGCCAGCCAAGGTTAACCCTGTGATCCCTGAGGTCGTCAATCAGGTTGCCTTTAAGATTGTCGGCAACGATATCACTATCACTATGGCCGCCGAAGCTGGCCAATTACAGCTTAACGTAATGGAACCTGTGATTGGACAGGCGATGTTTGAGTCGCTCAGTTTGATGGGCAATGCCTGTATCTCTCTGCGTGAAAAATGCGTTGAAGGTATCACAGCAAATCCAGAGATCTGCATGGCCCATGTGATGAACTCTATCGGGATCGTGACCTACCTTAACCCAATCATCGGCCACCATGAAGGTGACATCATAGGCAAGATTTGCGCCCAAACGGGTAAAAATGTCCGTGAAGTGGTACTCGAACGCGGTTTGTTAACGGTTGAAGAACTCGATGACATTCTCTCGGTTGAAAACCTGATGAATCCTAAATATCAGGCTAAACGCAACACCAGCAAAGCCAAAGTGTAACTCAGTGGGGATGGGGAGCCTTCCCCAACCCACAACTCGATGATTCAAGAATAAGCCTGCGCAGAGTGAATATGCGCAGGCTATTGAAATTAAAAATAAAATAGAGTTAACACTATGATTATATTAGAGATAATTATCGTCCTCGGGGCTATTTACCTTGGTGCAAGGATGGGTAGCATGGGAGTCGGCTTCGCTGGCGGTGTCGGGGTACTGATACTGACCGCAGGGATGGGACTCAAACCGGGCAATATCCCGATTGACGTGATCCTCATCATTATGTCAGTTATCACCGCGATTGCGGCCATGCAAGTGTCTGGAGGGATGGATTATTTAGTCTCACTGGCAGAAAAATTATTACGTAAGCATCCAAAACAAATCACCTTTCTGGCCCCTGTCGTCACCTATTTCATGACACTTTTTGCGGGTACAGGCCACACAGCATTCTCCACCTTACCTGTTATTGCCGAAGTCGCAAAAGAGCAAGGCATTCGCCCCTCTCGTCCCTTATCTATTGCCGTTGTCGCATCTCAAGTCGCCATTACCGCCTCACCGATTTCAGCGGCTGTCGTGTTCTTCTCAGGCATCTTAGAGCCGTTTGGCGTAGATTATTTAGTACTGTTAGCCGTTTGTATTCCCTCAACTTTCCTCGCCTGCATGGTCGGAGCCGTTGTTGCCAACTTAATGGGTAAAGAACTGGCCGATGATCCTGTCTATCAAGAACGCTTAGCCAAAGGTTTAGTCAAAACACGCGGTAAAACGGAGATCAAAATTAAAGCCGGCGCGAAACGATCTGTGATGATTTTCTTACTGGCGATTGCGGCTGTCATGGCGTATGCCACTGCGATATCTGACAAAGTCGGTTTGATTATTGACCCTGTATTGCCACGCGACGCCGCCATTATGGTGCTAATGCTCACGGCAGCTGCCGCTATTACGATTTTCTGTAAGTTAGACGCAAGCGAAATCTCTAATGCGGCCACCTTCAAGTCAGGCATGTCAGCCTGTGTTTGTGTGTTAGGTGTGGCTTGGTTAGGCGATACCTTAGTGTCGAATCATATCGAGGAAATCAAAGATCTTGCCGGCACCTTACTGCAAAGTCAGCCTTGGTTATTATCGGTAACCTTATTCTTTGCCTCTATGCTGCTCTACTCCCAAGGCGCGACAACGAAGGCGCTGATGCCCGCAGCCTTGGCGATTGGTGTAAGTCCATTGACAGCCGTAGCCTCTTTCGCCGCCGTCAGCGCGCTGTTTGTATTACCGACTTACCCCACGCTACTGGCTGCGGTCGAGATGGATGATACTGGCTCGACTCGGATTGGTAAGGCGGTATTTAACCATCCGTTCCTGGTCCCTGGCGTTGTGACGATTGCCACCAGTGTGGCATTGGCCTTCCTGTTTGGCGGCATGATGCTGTAGCTCAATTTTACCCTAAGTGCTCTCAGGGCTAATGCCTACAAATGGATTAACCCTCTTCTTTTAATCTGTATCTATAGACTTTGTTTTGGCGTGATGCAGGTACATTCACGCCATAGCAAATCGAGTAAGAGGTGAATTAATGTCAGCAAAAACGCGTGTTCCTACCGCCATTAACGGCGGACCATTTGGCCAAGCTTGGTCGGCTAAAGCAGACTGCTTACAAAGTGTGACAGGACTTATATTAGGTATTTTCCTCTTATTTCATATGCATTTCGAGGCGAGCATTTTATTTGGTAAAGAAACCTTCTTTCACATGGTGCAATTCTTAGAAGGCAGTATGTTTAGCTCGACGGGTCATGGCTTCCCCATCGTGACCCAAATCATTTCAGTCATTATGCTGGTGATTGTTGCAGTACATGCCGCCACCGCACTACGTCGTTTTCCAGTGCAATTAGGTCAATGGCGAGCGATGCGTGGCTTTATGTCGACTATCAAGCATAGAGATACCCAAGCATGGT
Source organism: Shewanella sp. SM95 (assembly GCF_025653595.1). Taxonomy (NCBI): domain Bacteria; kingdom Pseudomonadati; phylum Pseudomonadota; class Gammaproteobacteria; order Alteromonadales; family Shewanellaceae; genus Shewanella; species Shewanella sp. SM95. The sequence goes on along the minus strand of NZ_JAKKSE010000007.1, from coordinate 147,210 downwards.
TCTGGCAGATGATCACCGGTTTCTTACTGTTTTTCTTAGTGTCGGCCCATCTTGCCACTATGATTTTAAACCCTGATATTGGCCCTCACCTTTCGGCCGAAAGGGTTTACCACGATAACGCTTGGCTCTTATACGTGGTGTTTTTACCTATCGTGTTATTCCACGGCATCGTTGGTTTATACCGAGTGATATTAAAGTGGGGTGTGAGTAGTAACCGTCCACTTATCCGCACTATAGCGCAAGTATTGATCGTCTATTTATTGTGTTTAGGCACATTAAGCCTAGTGACCTATATCAATATTGGTATCGAATTAGTTTTGCCAGTACAACCGTTTATTCCTCAGTAATGGGCATGACGCTATCGGCGCACCTAGCCTATATAGCAAGACAAACAACATACGGATCCTCCTCTGATACATAGTTGCAGCGCATCTATGCCCGAGGAGCGCAATGATAAATCCATGAAATGTTATCTAAATTATTAGATAAGGATCTGATTTGAAAATCATTTATACAGACTCATTAGTCATTGGCGCAGGATTGGCAGGCCTTAGAGTCGCGATTGCCACCAAAGAGCGAGGCCTAGATACCTTAGTGCTATCGTTAATTCCCGCAAAACGTTCACATTCGGCCGCCGCACAGGGCGGAATGCAAGCCAGCCTAGGCAATACTGTTAAAGGCATGGGCGATAACGAAGACATTCACTTTCAAGACACGGTAAAAGGTTCTGACTGGGGCTGCGATCAAGACGTCGCACGCATGTTTGCCCACGTTGCACCGAAAGCGATCCGCGAACTCACCAACTGGGGCGTACCTTGGTCGAGAATATCCGCCGGCCCACGTGAAGTCATCATGAACGCACAAAGGGTAACGCTCAATGAGGCCGAAGAAGCTCACGGCCTAATCAATGCCCGCGATTTTGGTGGCACAAAAAAATGGCGTACCTGTTACACCGCCGATGGCACTGGCCACTCTTTACTGTACGCGGTCGATAACCAAGCTATCTCCATGGGCATTCCAGTACATGAACGGATTGAAGCACTGTCGCTGATCCATGACGGTAAGCGTTGCCATGGTGTCATTGCCCGCTGTTTAGTCACAGGTGAATTGCGCGCTTATGTGGCCAAATCCACCACTATCGCCACCGGCGGTTATGGCAAGATTTATGAAATATCGACCAATGCCACCATCTGCGAAGGCATAGGCCAAGCGTTAGCACTCGATACTGGTGTCGCCACCTTAGGCAATATGGAAGCGGTGCAGTTTCACCCTACCGCCATAGTGCCCGCGGGGATCCTTACCACTGAAGGTTGTCGTGGTGATGGCGGTATCCTGCGCGATAAAGACGGTCATCGCTTTATGCCAGATTACGAGCCAGAGAAAAAAGAACTCGCCTCCCGTGATGTGGTTTCCCGCCGCATGACAGAGCACATGCGTAAAGGCAATGGCGTCGAAAGCCCTTACGGCCCGCATCTGTGGCTGGATATTACGCAGCTGGGCCGTGAACATATCGAAACCAACCTGCGCGAAGTGAAAGAGATTTGTGATTACTTCCTCGGTATCGATCCTTGCAAAGACTGGATCCCCGTCAGGCCTACCCAGCATTATTCCATGGGCGGCGTGCGCACCAATGCCACAGGCGAGAGTCCACAACTCAAAGGGCTGTTCAGTGTCGGAGAAGCGGCCTGTTGGGACATGCATGGCTTTAACCGTTTAGGCGGTAATTCGGTGGCGGAAACTGTAGTCGGCGGCATGATCATCGGCAAATATGTCGCTGATTTTTGTGAGAATAACGACTTAGAAATTGATACCGCGCTGACTCAAAAATTCATTAATAAATTGCAGCAAGAAATCGATGGACTGGTCGAAGGCAACGGCACAGAAAACCCCTTCCAAATAAAGAAAGAAATGCAACGCATCATGATGAACTACGTCGGGATCTTCCGTAATGGACCCGAGTTAGATAAAGCCATTAAAGGCTTGAAAGACTTACTGCTGCGGGCAAAAAATCTTGGCCTTAAATGTAAAAAACGTCACTCCAATCCTGAGTTAGTCGAAGCGCTGCGCGTCACCCGTATGTTGAAAGTAGCCCTAACCGTCGCCTGTGGTGCAGAGGCTCGCACTGAAAGCCGCGGCGCCCATTCACGGGAAGATTACCCACAACGCAACGATAAAGATTGGCTTAACCGCACGCTGGCAACTTGGCCAGATGCCGAGTCACTGGAACCTGTGCTGCGTTATGAAGCGTTAGATGTGATGAAAATGGAGCTACCACCGGGATACCGGGGCTACGGTAACGACAATACTATCGCCCATCCCGATACCGAAAAACGCGTACAAGAAATCAATCAAGTGCTCGCGAGCTTAGGTAATGACCCCGATAGAGACACACTGCAGCGAGCCCTGATGCCATACGAGCTGCCAAGCCACCTGCAGGCTCCTAATGAACGCCTCAGCGATACCTTAGCGATCACTCCAGCCCAACCGGTAGGAAACAAACCACTATGAGCCGTCAAATCAGCTTTAATATCTTTCGCTACGATCCGCAAGATGGCCAAGACAAGCCAAAGATGGAACGTTATCAGTTGACTGAAACACCGGGCATGACAGTGTTTATCGCCTTAAATCAACTACGTGAGCTACAAGACCCTTCACTGCAGTTCGACTTTGTCTGCCGCGCGGGCATCTGTGGCAGTTGCGCCATGGTGATCAATGGTTTCCCCACGCTTGCCTGTCGCACGTTAACGGCAAATTATCCTAATGGCGAAATCACCCTCATGCCGCTACCTGGCTTCGAGCTGATTGGCGACTTATCGGTGAACACGGGTAAATTTATGCGCGAATTAGCCGAACGCTTAAAACTCTGGCTGCATCCTAAACCCGATGATCAGGACATTCATCGGCTCGAAAATCCAATGGCACCTGAAGAAGCCGCGCGGATCTATGAGCTAGAACGCTGCGTCGAATGTGGCGTTTGCGTGTCGGCCTGCGCCACCAAACAAATGCGTGACACCTTTGTCGGCGCGGTTGGCATGATGAAAATTGCCCGCTTTGAAATGGATAGCAGAGACAGCCGCAGCGCGGATGATTTCTACCATGTGATAGGCAATCAAGATGGCGTCTTCGGCTGTATGACGCTACTTGGCTGCCAAGATAACTGCCCCAAAGATTTGCCGCACATGCAGCAAATCGCTTACCTGCGCCGCAAAATGGCCGCGACCATACTCTAATCCTCTCTCTAACGTCCCGCTGTTTTGGCGGGATGGATAGGATTGCACCTTTCCAAAACCAGCTGACAGCTTTTATCTGTCAGCTGCTGAGTTACGAAGCCTAATTTTCTTAGTTAGGCGCCTCCCCAGCACTATCACAAGTGCAGCTCCTTACTACTAGCGATACAGCTCAATCGGCAACAAAATCCATTAGCGTAACGCGAGTAGTTGTTATGTAAGGAAACATAAATGAAATCGTCTAAACTCACATCAGCCATACTTGTGCTGAGCTTTGCCACACCTATCTTTGCCGTTCAAGCCAATAATACAGCAGAAACCAATGACGAATTACGCACTGAGTTACAACAAATTCAGCAGAGACTCGCCATGCTCGAAGCTCAAGAAAATGAGCCATCAGTGCCATCGGATACCCAGTTTAATTTTTATGGTTCTTTACGCCCAACCTTCGGTCTGACCCACACTAACTCGGACGATGTGTGGGATGTAGGCGATGCAAACTCGCGGATTGGTTTTGCTGCAGAGCACCAACTCGGTAATGGCTTAGTCGGTTTTGCGAAAGGGGAGTTTAAGGTCGATATCAAAGATGATGGTGACTTTGGCGATGCGCGCAAAGCCTATGTCGGATTAAAGGGATTTTTTGGTAGCGTTGCCATAGGTAAACAAGCCGTCACGCAGGAAATGATTTCCGATCCCGTTGATATCTTTAACCGCTCAGGAACGCCTCTAGCTTATGACAGTGCGAGCCCATTCAGGCTCAATAATCTCGTGACCTATCGTAAAGAGTTTGGCGACCTGTTATTTTCGGCCGATGCGCAATTCGACGGCAATAAAGGCAGTGGCGGCAGTGACTTCGTTAACACGGGTATCCGTTATAAAACCGACTTCATCTACATTGCCGCGGCTTTTTATAATAAAGAGTTAGAAGACAACAAGGATGAAAATACATTCGGTGTAACCCTAGCGAAAAATTTCAATTCTCTGTTCCTCGCCGCAGCCTACCAAAACATTGAAAAAGACAGCGTCGATGGCACCACATTGGATGGTTCAACACTGGATGTGGTTGCAAGTTATCCCATCACTGACAGCTATAAAATCAAGCTAGGCGTGTCCAAATATGACGATGGCGACAATGACATCACCTCCGCGAAATACAATGCCTATAACACTACGCTGGAATGGCATAAAACACCGAAATTCAGCACCTTCATCGAATATCAAAAAACAGATTTTGAATACCGCGAAACCAATGACCAGATCATGCTAGGCATGCGTTATAACTTCGATTATACGTTCTAAGTTTCTATCTCAAACGTATCGTTATGTGAGCAAGCGAGGTGAAAGATTTAGCAACCTCGCCCACGGGCTCACAGCACTAAACTTAAAAGCATAAAAACAAGAAACAACAAAGCCACGACTCGCGTGGCTTTTGCTTATTTAAGACGATACCCTCTTTACACTTCGATACGTTCCAAATTAAAACGGAATATCGTCATCCCAGCCATCATCCAAATCTGGAGTGAAGTTTTGCTGTGGTTGTGGCGCAGGACGCTGTGCCGGTGCTGCAGGCGCTTGATAAGCTGGCGCTGGAGCGGCTTGCGGCTTAGGCGCATAACCACCTTGTTGTGGTTGTTGAGCCTGCGGCTGACCATAACCTTGCTGCTGGGCAGGTGCTGGCGGAGCATATTGTTGCTGAGCTGGCGCTTGGTAAGCAGGTGCTGCTTGAGGCGCTGGCGCATATTGATTTTGCGCAGGCGCGGCTTGCTGTGGTGCAGATTGATAACCTGCGTTTTGTGGCATGCCGCCGCCCATTGGCGCGCCTTGTGCTTGTCCACCTTGACCACGGCTACCTAGCATTTGCATGCTACCGCTTTGGTCGATAACCACTTCAGTGCTGTAACGGTCTTGACCACTTTGGTCTTTCCACTTACGAGTTTGCAGTTTACCTTCAAGGTAAACCTGTGAACCTTTACGCAGGTATTCACCGGTAATTTCAGCTAATTTGCCGAACAGAACCACACGGTGCCATTCAGTGCGCTCTTGCTGTTGACCCTGTTGGTCTTTCCACGATTCGCTAGTCGCTACTGTGATGTTTGCGACTGCATTACCGTTTGGCATATAACGCACTTCTGGATCTTGTCCCAAATTGCCAACCAAAATTACCTTGTTAACACCACGACTGGCCATTGAAATCTCCTGCGATTCTTTAAATAATCTATTAATTCAGTATGTTGTTTATCTTTATTGCCATAGAGGAAAATCAGCTTCCCCAAATACCACACGGCAGACCAGATATTATTGAGCAGAGCCTAACACAGCTCGTGCTTCTCTTAAATCGAAATGCTCATCTACCTTTAAGTAAGCCACTTTCTCGTCCAGCACGACTATGGCTTCAACAACACCCATTAATTGGGATAACTGGGTTGCCATATCGCGCGCTTGCGCCTTGTCTTTCACTTCAGCTTCTAAGGTGTAACTCTTTAACAGCACAGGATTTTGCATGCCTAATGTCAGGAATAACCAAATAGACATTAAGATCACGGCAACAATGAATACCCCGACTGCGCCCACGAGCTGGAAAGCACCACCACCGAGCATACCACCACAAAAAGCCCCTAAAAACTGGCTAGTAGAATACACGCCCATGGCCGAACCTTTTTCGCCGACGGGGCAAAATTTAGCAATCAAACTTGGCAGTGAGGCTTCTAAATAGTTAAACCCTGTAAAGAAGAGCACCACGGCAAAACTCAATACCCAAAGATTGCTCGCAAATGCGGCCATCGTCAGCAATGACACTATCATGATCACGAGGGCAATTTGGAACATCGCCTTAGTATTTTTGCGCTTAACTCCGATGATGATTAACGGCACCATCAAAATAAATGCGCCCACAAAAGCAGGGAAATACAGCATCCAATGTTTTTCTTTCACTAGACCCGCATCCACCAGATCCAGCGGTAGTGCCACAAATACTGCGGTGAGCACTAAATGCAGGATAAAAATCCCAGCGTTAAGCCTAAATAATTGCGGCTCGAGGAACATACGTTTGAGCTTAGCGGGCGTTGCTAAAGTGTCTCCTTTTGGTGCCTGAGTGATGGGATTAGGCACTAAAAACTGGATCAACAGCATACCGACAATAGCCAATACCGCCGTTAACCAAAACAATCCAGTCAACCCAAGATGTTGCGCAACGATAGGTCCCATTAGCAAAGACAGGGCAAAAGATAACCCGATACACATGCCAATAATCGCCATCACCTTAGTGCGCTGCTCGTCGCGGGTTAAATCCGCGGCAAGCGCCAGCACGGCAGCGGCAATCGCGCCCATACCCTGTACAGCTCGACCAAAGACAACGCCATAAATCGTATCTGCGTTAGCAGCGATAACACTACCAATAGCAAACAACACTAAGCCACCGAGAATAATCGGCTTGCGACCATATTTGTCAGATAAAATCCCCATGGGGATTTGCAGCACGGCTTGAGTCAGGCCATAAGCGCCGATAGCAATACCCACCCACAGAGGCGAAAAGCCTTCGAGATGCTGACCATAAAGTGCAAAGACGGGCATGATCATAAACAAGCCCATCATGCGCAAACCAAATACACTGGCTAAAGAAAACGCGACTTTTTTCTCAGTACCCGAAAGTCCGTTGTTACCCATGATTTTGCCCTGGATTGAAGTCTTTTAAGGGGCGCATGTTACCACACCCAAAAGGATTTGCTCAAAAGGAAATAGTGGCCTAAACCACTGACTATACACTTAGCTTTTATCCCGTTTATCACGGACCTATATTGACTGTGTCAGAGTTAACATCTTTATTTTTAACGCTCAGGCACAGGGGAATGAGTCTAACATAGTGTTCACAATTGTCCTGTGAGTCAGTACGCAACAACAGTATTAATCTTAGTTAATCCATTCCATCCACAACATACCGCGAAGCAGGTCGACTTAAAGCCAGTGCCAGCCCTAGGATTGGTGCAGATCACAGAATCAACTAAACTCAGCGGCGGAACTGTGCGATACTTGTGCTCATTTTTTTAAGCATATGGCATTAGAGCGATAGATGGATAAGATTGAAATACGCGGCGCACGCACCCACAATCTCAAGAATATCAACCTGACTATCCCAAGGGATAAACTGATTGTCATCACGGGCTTATCGGGATCTGGCAAATCCTCCCTCGCTTTCGATACTTTATATGCCGAGGGCCAGCGACGTTATGTCGAGTCCCTATCTGCCTATGCTCGCCAATTTTTGAGTTTAATGGAAAAGCCCGATGTGGACCATATCGAAGGCTTAAGCCCGGCGATATCAATAGAGCAAAAATCCACCTCCCATAACCCACGTTCGACCGTGGGCACGATTACCGAAATTTACGATTACCTGCGCTTGATGTTTGCACGCGTGGGTGAGCCGCGTTGTCCGACACACAATCAGCCCTTGGCGGCACAAACCGTCAGCCAGATGGTCGATAAAGTGTTGGAAATGCCCCAAGACAGCCGCTTGATGCTGCTCGCACCTGTGGTCAACGCCCGTAAGGGTGAACACGTTAAATTGCTCGAAGGTCTATCGGCGCAGGGTTATATCCGTGCACGTATCGACGGTGAAGTGTGTGACTTAACCGATCCGCCAACCTTAGATTTACACGTTAAACACACGATTGAAGTGGTCGTCGACCGTTTTAAAGTGCGTGACGATATCAAGCAACGCTTAGCGGAATCCTTTGAAACCGCGCTGGAACTCTCCGGCGGCATAGCGACCGTTGCCAGCATGGAAGACGACACGGGTACTGGTAAATCCAAAGGCGAAGAACTGATCTTCTCGGCCAACTTTGCCTGCCCGCACTGCGGTTATTCGATGGCGGAATTAGAGCCAAGGATCTTCTCCTTTAACAATCCAGCCGGCGCGTGCCAAACCTGTGATGGTTTAGGGGTACAACAATTTTTCGATCCTGAGCGCGTGATCACCAATACCGAGCTTTCACTGGCGGGCGGTGCGATTCGCGGCTGGGATAGACGCAACTTCTACTATTTCCAAATGCTTAGCTCACTCGCCGAACACTATAAGTTCGATGTCGAAGTGCCCTACGAGCAGCTTAGCGAAAAAGTTCGCAAAATCGTACTTTACGGCTCAGGTAAAGAAAGTATTGCCTTTAAATACATTAATGACCGCGGTGATGTGGTGGTGCGTAATCACCCCTTCGAAGGCATTCTAAACAACATGGACAGGCGCTATCGCGAAACCGAAAGTAACTCGGTACGTGACGAATTAGCCAAGTTTATCAATACCCAAGCTTGTCAAAGCTGTGGTGGCTCGCGCTTACGCGAAGAAGCACGTAACGTGTTTTTAGGTGATATCAACCTGCCACAACTCACCACTTGGTCGATTGGCGAAGCCTTGGACTACTTCGAGAAAGTCGAATTTAGCGGCCAAAAGGCGCAGATTGCCGAGAAGATTTTAAAGGAAATCCGCGATCGCTTAGGCTTCCTCGTCAACGTGGGTCTCAATTATTTGAGCCTATCGCGCTCGGCAGAAACCCTCTCTGGCGGTGAAGCCCAACGTATTCGACTCGCCAGCCAAATTGGCGCCGGACTCGTCGGCGTGATGTATGTGCTCGACGAACCCTCAATTGGTCTGCATCAAAGGGATAACGAACGTCTGCTGCAAACCCTGATCCACCTACGGGATTTGGGCAACACTGTGATTGTGGTCGAACATGACGAAGATGCGATCCGTATGGCGGATCACGTGATCGATATCGGCCCTGGCGCTGGCGTACACGGCGGCGAAGTAATTTGTGACGGTCCAATTGAGAAGATCATCGCCTGTGAAGAATCGGTCACCGGCCAATATATTTCCGGTAAGCGCAGCATTCATATCGATACGCCGCGCATTCCATTCGACAAAACTCAAGTGATTGAGCTATTTGGCGCTCGCGGTAACAACTTGCGTAATGTGGATTTAACCATTCCCATTGGCCTCTTCACTTGTGTGACGGGCGTATCGGGTTCGGGTAAATCGACCTTAATCAACGATACTTTCTTCAAAATCGCCCATAGAATGCTCAACGGGGCGACGGTGGATGAGCCATCACCCTATGATCGTATCGAAGGGATGGAACTGTGCGACAAAGTGGTCGATATCGACCAAAGCCCGATTGGCCGCACACCGCGCTCGAATCCGGCCACTTATACGGGCATCTTCACCCCGATCCGCGAGATTTTTGCCGGAACCCAAGAGTCACGTACTCGCGGTTATCAAGTCGGCCGTTTCTCCTTTAACGTAAAAGGTGGACGCTGCGAGGCCTGCCAAGGCGATGGCTTGATCAAGGTAGAAATGCACTTCCTACCCGATGTGTATGTGCCCTGCGATTCCTGTAAAGGTAAGCGCTACAACCGCGAAACCTTAGAAGTACGCTATAAAGGCAAGAATATTCACGAAGTACTGCAGATGACAGTGGAAGATGCGCGTCAGTTCTTCGATGCCGTACCTGCCATTGCCCGTAAGCTACAAACCTTGATGGATGTGGGTTTGTCCTATGTGCGTCTCGGCCAAAGTGCGACCACACTTTCGGGCGGTGAAGCCCAAAGGGTGAAACTTGCCAAAGAGCTGTCTAAGCGTGACACGGGCCAAACCTTGTATATCTTGGATGAACCGACCACGGGCTTACATTTTGCCGATATTCAATTGCTGCTCGACGTGTTGCATCGTCTCAAATCCCACGGCAACACGATTGTGGTGATTGAGCATAATCTGGATGTGATCAAAACCGCAGACTGGATTATCGACTTAGGCCCAGAAGGTGGCGGTGGTGGTGGTATGATTTTAGCCACAGGCACGCCGGAAGAAGTCGCCGAGCATCCAACCTCCCACACGGCACGCTTCTTAAAGCCACTGCTAAAACGGGATATAGAGCTAGCAAAGGCCAATAAAGCTAAGGCTTAACATTCGGCTCACGCAGCCGTTGGTCTGAATAATAGAAGCGCAGTCGCCCTAAGCACTGCGCTTTTTTTCGCTCAGCAATCCAATATGCTTAAGCTATCGCATACATATAGATCTCATTGAATTAGAATCGGATTTAGGCAAAGATGATATTCATCTTCTGGCGAAGGCTTCAGCGATAAGGAATGTCCATGCGTGATAGCACTCAGTCCCCAGTGACTCACCTTATATTACCGAAGCAGTATCAATCACTTTTAAGTAAAAACCTAAGCGACATAAACCTCAGTGACGTAAACCTAAGTGCATCGACTCTATTCAACCACAATCGCATCGGTCAGTTGCTCGCCAAGTTCAAGATCACGCACCTTATAAGACATCAATCCCAAAGACTTGGCTTATTAGCATTGACTTGCGTTGTTGCAACGACCCTCACTGGTTGCGCTAACTCAGCCGAAACTTGTGCACGCACTGAGCTAAAACTCACTTGGGCCGAGCCCACAGAGTTACAAGCGACAGTCACAGTATTAAGCTCGGATGAATTTGAAGGCCGCAAAACCCAAACTCAAGGTGCGGCAAAAAGTCGTGACTATATAAAGCAGCAATTTCAGGGGCTAGGTTTACAGCCTTGGGGTGCGGACTTTATCGTGCCCTTTGAATATCAAACCTTCTTCACCCAAGAAAACGGCGCCAACGTGGTCGCCACCGCGATGGCGGCAGAACCGACGAATCGATGGCGCATTATCGTCGCCCACTATGATCACTTAGGATTGAGCGGCAGCAAGATTTACCACGGCGCCGATGATAATGCCTCGGGCGTCGCCGCTATGCTCGCCATTGCCAAACATTGGCAACAGCAATTTGCCCTACAACCCAATATCTTGCCTAAGGTAAACCTGATGTTTGTGGCAACCGATGCCGAAGAACCTGGGCTCTATGGCAGTATCGCCTTGGTAGAGCAACTCAAAACCCGCCTGCCAGAAGCGACTTTTGAGCTGATGTTGAATTTAGATATGGTGAGTCACCCCGGCAGGCCCTATGCGATTTACCTCGAAGGCAGTCGAAACTTCACTCAGTTCAATCAATTTAAACCCCTACTGAATCAGCAGAACCGACTTTGCATTAAACTCACGCACCCTAAACCCGTTGGTCGAAGCATACAAAGTACCGATTGGCTGCGGGCGTCGGATCATTACCCCTTCCACAAAGCGAATATCCCTTGGCTGTATTTTGGTGTGCCGACCCATCCCCAATATCACACACCAGAGGATACCGTCGCGACAATCGACATCACTTTTCTTGCGGCAGTGACAGAGTCAGCATTCGAGTTACTTCAATTAAATGTTGAATATTTAAAGAATTAATGGGAAGTGGCGCGTTTCTTGCTCAGTTTTAGCGAAAAAAATGCAGAAAACAGGTTAAATAGCGCGACTCTGATTGGTAAAGTGGCCGCCATGCTGCTATAATCCGTCGTTCGCGGGAAATCGACACGGGGTTGATTTTCTGTCTGTGAAACTTTAGCGCCATTTCGCGCGCGCATCCACAAGGCTACAACCCAATGTCATCCGATGAAAGAACTTTCCGTGAACTCGGCCTATCCGAGAATTTGTTGCGTGCTCTTGACGAGCTAGGTTATGAAAAACCAACGCCAATCCAATCAGCCAGTATCGATCCACTTATGGCTGGCAAAGATATTTTAGGTCAAGCGCAAACAGGTACAGGTAAAACTGGCGCCTTCGCGTTACCACTATTAAACAAAGTTACTAGCCAAACGACACCGCAAATTTTAGTCTTAGCACCAACACGTGAATTAGCCGTGCAGGTTGCTGAAGCGTTCAGTAGCTATGCCAAATTTATGAAGAATTTCCACGTTCTTCCAATTTATGGCGGCCAAAGCATGCAACAACAGTTGAATGCCCTGAAACGTGGCCCACAAGTTATCGTTGGTACGCCAGGTCGTGTTATGGACCATATGCGTCGCGGCACCTTGAAACTCGATTCATTACAAGCCTTAGTGCTCGATGAAGCCGATGAAATGTTAAAAATGGGCTTCATCGATGATATCGAATGGATCCTTGAGCACACGCCAAGCGAACGCCAACTGGCGTTATTCTCTGCCACTATGCCAGAGCAAATTAAGCGTGTTGCTAACCAGCACTTACGTAATCCTGTACATGTTCGGATCGAATCAAGCCAAACTACGGTTGAGTCAATCGAACAGCGTTTCGTACAAGTATCACAACACAACAAACTTGAAGCCTTAGTACGTGTATTAGAAGTTGAAAACACTGAAGGTGTAATCATATTCGTACGTACTCGTAACTCATGTGTTGAGTTAGCTGAAAAGTTAGAAGCCCGCGGTTATGCTTCATCACCACTACACGGTGACATGAACCAGCAAGCCCGTGAGCGTGCCGTTGACCAACTGAAACGTGGCAAGTTAGACATTCTGATCGCGACTGACGTTGCGGCCCGTGGTCTTGACGTTGAGCGTATCGGTCACGTTGTGAACTACGATATTCCGTATGATGCCGAAGCTTATGTACACCGTATTGGCCGTACAGGCCGTGCTGGCCGTACTGGTATGGCGATCCTGTTTGTAACGAGCCGTGAAATGCGCATGCTGCGCACTATCGAACGTTCAACTAACAGCCGCATTTCACCAATGAAAATCCCAAGCCCAGAGACAGTTGCAGAACGTCGTCTGTCTCGCTTAGGTGAGCAATTGGCTGAAACAATCAACGGCGATTTAGATTTCATGAAAGAAGCTGTTGCTCAATTATGCCAACAGTTAGAAGTCGATACCGATCTGCTAGCCGCTGCATTATTACAGCAAGTTCAGCAAGAACGTCCTTTGCAATTGCCAGCCATTCAAGAACGTGTTCGTGATGAACGCAGTGAGCGCACTGAACGTAGCGACCGCGGAAGTGATCGTAATGACCGTGGTGGTGAGCGTGGTGAACGCAGAAGTCGCGAACCGCGTCCAATGCCAGCAAGCTTAGGCTCAGCTGAAGCGTTGAAAGACAACCCAGATTTGAAAATGTGCCGTTACGTGATCGACGTAGGTCGTGAGAATGGTGTAGGTGTGGGTAACATCGTTGGCGCTATCGCAAACGAAGCTAACATCGACAGCCGTTACATTGGCGCAATCCAACTTTACGATGCAGTGACCACTGTTGACCTGCCAGACGGCATGCCAAAAGACGTGTTACAGCATCTACGTAAAGTACGTGTTTGTGGCAAGCCATTGAACATCCGCGAAGCTGGCGATCAAGTATTTGTTGATTCAGGCCGCAGTGCTCGTTCAGACCGTCCTGCTGGTGACCGTAAACCACGTGGCGATCGTCCAACAGGTGACCGCCCAGCGGGTGATCGTAAGCCTCGCGCTGCGTCTACTGGTGATAAGCCATTTGCTGACCGCAAACCTCGTGCAGACAAACCTGCCGGTGAGCGTAAGCCACGTAAACCACGTGAAGACTAATCTAGCTTAAGCTAGAGACTAAAAAAGGAGCCTAGGCTCCTTTTTTGTTGTCTTGATTTTGTCTTAGTTTGCCTTTAGCAAAGATAAAGCTTAGTGTCTAATCTCCAAAGAGTTTAATGGTATAAGTAATCGACTCCCATGAAAAAAGCCCTTACCGCTGGACTATTATCCGCCTTCGTCGCCCCCGGCAGCGGCCATTTCTATCTGCAACATAAACGCAGCGCCCTAGTGTTTTTTGTGCTGGCAATACTGAGTCTTGGCCTGATGCTGCAACAAGTCATGCAAGTAGCACAGCTTATCTCACTTGATATTCAAACTGGTGTTTTACCGCTAGATATAGGCGTGATTACAGCCGAAGTGACCAAGCAAACCACGGCAACCATTCGTGATGGTGCGGACAAGCTGATGTATGGATTTATCCTCTGCTGGCTAATTGCCTTATTAGATAGCGTGCGCTTGGGACTGAAACAAGATAAGCAAGATGCAGTCACGGCCCCAAAAAATGCCTAGTCGCCAACTGTCCATGCTTCAATAAAGCTATGGTAGCAAGTAACGAGCATATCAGCGTTGTGGGCATAATCGGGAATAGTTTCAGGACAATAGAGGGCACAGTGACTACCAGCATTGCGCGCAGTTTGCAGATCAAACAGATAATCGCCCACATACAAGATATCTGCGGGCGCGAGTTGCCACTGCTGGCAAATAAGATGAATACCTTCGGGATGCGGTTTAGGCTCAGCATCATAGCGCGTTAATACCAGTGCGATATCTATGCCGAGTTTATCGATAGTGATTTGCGCCGCTTCTGGCATATTGCGAGTCAAAATAGCCAAGGGCAGTGACTTGGCCCGTAGGCATTCGATAAGCTCCCTCGCGCCATCAATCCAACTGGCCTTGAGTGAACTTTGTCTTTCGTACTCATGGACGATTTCCAGCGCCTGAGCCCGTTCTTCATCAGTACTAAGACTCTCTACATGGGCCAAGATATCTGTACCAGAATGAATCCCCAACTCCCGCCGCAGCCCTGCAAAATCAGGATTAGAATGCGCTAAGGTGCCGTCGAGATCGAAGATGACACCACGGATATCCTGAAGTTTTAACTCGCTGAGTCTAGTGATCACTGGCCTTTCCCATGGATAAAATGTATGCGTTAGACAGCCTGCAAACGCTTCGCCTGACGATTACGGTACATAGGCAGCAATTGCACCACCATCACAGACACAATAATCACGCCAATCCCCAGCAGAGATAAACCATCTAATTCATCAGCGCGGAATACTTCTGGCCACCAGCCAAGGCTCACCACTAACGCCGTGGCACTAAAGCTAAATACTGGCGTTAGGGCCAACATGGCACTGACCTGCGCCGTCGGCCAGTACTTCATCGACTGGCCAAAACAGCCATAGGCGATCAAGGTATTGGCGGCGCAAAACAGTGCTATCTGCCAATCGAAGCTGTCCATACGGACAAACTGACTAAAGTCGCTAAAGGGAGCCATTACGAAAATACCTAAGCCATAGATCACTAAGAGCACGTTCGCGGGCGACAAACGATTCAGTAAGGATTTTTGCAATAAGGCATAGCTAGTCCACGACAGTGCTGAGAACTGGATGATCATCACCCCAATCCAAACCTGATGATGATTAGCCCCAGAAAAATTTAAATTAGGATGGAAAAACATCAACATACCTAAAGCTAAGGTTGCAAAACAGCTGAGTTGCACTGCATTAAGCCGTTCCTTAAAAAACAACACACCACCAAACGCGAGGAAAAAGGGTGAAGTCTGGAAATTAAGTTGGGCGGCGCCGGGTGCGAGGTAATCGAGTGAGTAAACAAAAGACACATAATTGAGCATCAAGAAGATGCCAGCAAGCACTAACCTTAACCAAACTTTGGCATCGAGTGCTGCAAATTGCTTAAGACTACCTGCACTCCATTGGATCACTATGCTGACTAAAAGCGCGACCAGAAAACGAAACCAAGTAAGAGTTACGGGATCAATAAAGGCCGCAGAGAGCTTTAATGCTATCGGTAACATGCCCCAAAATAAAACCGCAACTGAGATGAACAGGAGCCCAAGCTGAGCATGATTATTTGCCTGAGGGGCGTTATGGCTAAGGTTCACGGAGGAGTCCAGTAGAAACCGCAAAATGGACAGCCATTCTGGCACTGAGCCAGCACAATATCTAGCGGATCATCATGGAAACATTCGCGTTAGATTGGATACTTTAGCTGACACTTATATGAGGCAAGTTTCAGCATCTTACGATAACTGAATATTGGCCGCACTCTTGATTCAACGGCAGCAGATTTACCCCGAAAGCCAACATTGGCATTTCCCGCATTGCCAATAACCGAGTATATTTGGCCCATAAAAATGGCTTCTGCCACACTCTCTCTAGGCCACTTCTTTTTAAGCTAACGCTTTAAATAGGAAAGTTAATGTTATCTACCGCCACGATCGAACAAGTTAAAACACATATTAATACCGCAGCCAAAGAATTAGCCGAGCGCCGCGCAGCAGGCACGAGCGGCGATTTACTGATCCCAGAACTAAGGCCAACCAGCTTCGAACAGGCCTTCGCTATTCAACAAGCCGTAGCAGAAATATTTAAGGCAAGCGATAACAATCCTATCGCGGCGTGGAAATGCCTATTACCCACGGCGGAAAAAACCGTCGTAGCGCCTATTTATCAAGATGATGTGTATCAACAATCGACCACTTGCCCACTCTATCCATCGACTAAAGGCCTGGCCCGAGTCGAACCCGAACTCGCCTTCGAGATTGCTCGCGATTTACCGCCAAGAAGCACGCCTTATACAGAGGCTGAAATCGACGAGGCCTTAGGTAACATTCGTTTAGCGCTAGAATTGATCAAAAGCCGCTACCACACACCCAGTGAAGCGACGCATTTTGATGCCCTCGCCGATGGCTTAGTCAATCAAGGACTGTGGTTAGGGCCAGTGCTTAATCCGCAAGAAGGTTTAGAAATGAGCTGTTTTGAACTCAGCGTTGATATTGCCAATGACGAGCACCAGCAAAGCGACACACTGCAAAAAACCGCCATTCATCCTAACGGTTTCCCTAAGGCGGGACTCTACTGGTTAGTTAACTTTTTATCCGCCCAAGGCATTGGCTTAACTCAAGGGCAATATGTGATCACAGGTTCCTACGCGGGAGTTTTAGATCTACCGCTCAATCAGCACTGCCAATTCCACTACGGCGAGCTAGGCCAGTTTGGTTTGCAGTTTGTCGCTAAATGAGTCGTGAAATACACAGTGCCAAGCCCATCTGCAAGGTGAGAAGGTAGGCAAAAACTTGCCTTCTAAAATCCCCAAAGTGACCAACAGCCTGAAAACAAGCTTGTATCAAGGGTGAAACATTTGTATTATCCAAGAGGATCAAATATAAGGATATACAAGATGTTATATGGAAAAATATTACCCTTAGCGAGTCTACTGGCCTTAACCTTAAGCACCTCACTTGCCTTAAACGCCTCGGAAAACACCTTTTCCCAAGCCTACAGTGACTACCAAGCCGCACTCAAACAAGGGAATAACACCCAAGTAGAAGCCAGTGCCAAAAGGGCCTTTGAATTGGGCGAAGCTCAATATGCGAAGGACAGTGTCGATCTGGCCAATCTGGCAATGAACTGGGCTGGTGCGCTCAAAACTATGGCCATGCCTAATCTCTTTGACGGTGATAATGCGGCGAAAACGGCTAAGGCCTATGAGTTATATCAACTCGCATTAAGCAATTATAAAAAGCATTACGGCGAGCATGCTGCCGAGCTTATCGACCCGCTACTCGGCGCAGCAGAAACGGCTCCTAAGCTGGTTTTGGCTAAGGAACTTTTAGATAGCACGCTGAAAATTGCAGAAAAAACAACAAATAAAAAGCTGTTGGCTGATGTAAAGATGGCAACCTTTGATCGCTTCACCAACACAGGATTGTATACGACTCAGGTAAGGGAGTATGCCTTCGAGGCCTATGAAACTTACAAAGAGATCCTACCCGAAAATGCCCTAGACAGAGTCAAAGCTACCTATGTAGTGGGTGCCGTTGAGTATGCAGAAAAGCATGATGACAAGGCGATTCCATTGCTTTTAGAAGTAGTTAAGCAGTTTGAAGCCCTTAACTTTAGCCATCCCTATGCATTAAGTGCCCACGCTTATTTAGTCGAACTGTATGAGCGTCAAGGAAAGCGTGACGAATCCACCGCTCACTGTATTGCTATCGGCAAGATGAGCCCCTGGGCCGACACTCAGGAGCAACAACCGCTGTTTCGTACGGTACCAAAATACCCCAAGTCCTACCTCCTACAACGTAAAAGCGGCTATGTGACCCTTAACTTCACTGTTGATGAGATGGGATTTGTGAAAAACCCTGAAGTGCTCGAATCCAAAGGCGGTGTGCTATTTGAGAAATCCACACTAAAAATGATCGAAGAATGGCGTTATGCCCCTAAGTTTGACAATGGCAAACCAGTGCAAGCTCAAACCACGGTGCGTATAGATTACTATGTTGATAAATCTTAATATTTTTCAGTAATCTATAAAAGATTATTTCACCTCATAACCTAGCCCATCGCTCACACTCGATGGGCTTTTTTCATCCTGCGCTGCAATCTGCCCCTGACTTAAACTCTGCTTGAGTTGGCTAAGACAGGTTTGGCAAATACACGCATCGGCAGACGGTAAAATGGGGCTGATTGCCCCTTGCTGCGAATCTGATGCTTGCGCTTGCAACACCGCCAAAGGCGGAAACACCTGCTGCGCACACCAACAATCCTCAATACCCTTACCAACAATCACCGCACATTGATTCGCGCCTTTGCACAGGGGGCAAATTTGCGCAGCTTCTAACTTAGGTTGTTCCGATGGCTGAGACACGGTAATCCTTATTGCAAGATAAGTTGTTATAGCGCGGAGATCATAATGGTTTTTCAATAAGCGCGGGATAGATTATTCAATGAAGCAAGGTGCTCATGTCAATTCAGCGTGCAAATTAACACCTCAGTGTTTCTTATCCTTCAATTGGTTATATTCATCAAGTTATCTAACTTAAATTATATTTGGGTGTATTCATTTAGCTCAGAGAGCCGCATTCCTGCGTTATAGCAAGTGCGTTCGCAGATCCATACATGATGGGTGCGATTTGTGTTGATACTAATGCTGACTGAATAAGCCTTATATGGCCTTAATAAAATGAGTGGAATGAAGCGTCAATAGATATAACTGTTGGCTAAGGAGCGGGCTTTAGCACGTCCCAGTGATCGGAGCGAAAGGTTTGAACCTTTTGTTGAACAAAGCCACTTTACGAAGATTGCCTTAGCTAGTTTCTTCGGTAGTGGAGAATTTGGCTAGATAGTATTTTGTCAGCACCTCTTTGGACGCTCGAGCATAAAGCTCGCCAAAACATGAAGATAGGGACTCTCTTTCGCATGAAAATATTGGTGAGAGTTGGCCAATTCTTCCTCGTGAAATATGAAAAAGTTGAACTGTTTTACTATCAGTTATCAAGAAAAAATCGCATTGAGTCCAGAGGCAATAGCTTTTGGCTTGGTTGTGTGCATTTAGGAGTTCTTGTTGTTTAAGTAGACGCCCTTCTTTTTTTGCCTCAACCGTTAGCAATGGTTGATTTTTCAATGACTCCTCACTGTTGTTAAATAGAGCAAAATCTATGACAAGGGTTGTATTTCGTGAACCATGGGCAGCGGGAACGGGCATGCCATCGAATCTATCATTCTCCGAATAACCAAGGCGAATTAGCAATGGAATGATGAACTTTGTTTCAACTTCTTTTTCTGTTCGGAGATCTAGTTCTGAAATTTTATCGAACCAGCCATCAGCATTCCATGTTGATAATACTGATGGTACTTGTTGCTCTGGAAGTACATTACAGGATAAATATATCCAGTCCTGCAGTGATATTTCCCAGCGTTCTCCAAACCTAACAATTGGAGGGTTGATTGATAGGCCTTCATAAGTTAACAATTCTGTAATTTTTGCAGTATTAGTGTCTGATCTTTTTTCGTAGCCAAACTTAGTCAGTAAGGTACGTAATTTTAGACGCTTTGATCCTGTAGATGATTTCTCTACATCGAATTTAATTGCACTAGCGATACTTTCATCTGATTGTCTTAAGGGCATACGCAGTCTCAATAAAGGTTACATCTAACAGGGTAATACTCGCACTTCTAATAAAATGAAAACTGTATAGAGTTGGAGATTGGAATGATATGAATAATTCAATTATGCCAATAAGTTAGCATCGAACTCGGTGTGCTATCAACATTTTTATTCAAACAGAAAAATGGGACACGCACAACTCTTTCCAGATTAACAGCCAACACCTAGACTACAGAAGTTCATCATCCCCTCGGAGTTGCCGCAGGGCATTTGTGTTCGTTGCGTGATCGAGGCATGGATGCCGAGATAGCGTCAGTCGAATCAGGGACGAGCGTCTGACGCGATAGCATAAGGACGCTAAATGCCCAAGGGGCTTTCAACTCCGTTAGGGGCGTCTTGGAGAATCCAAGGAGGATAGGACGAGCAGTCCTCCTTGGTCGGGTGTGGGGTGAAGCCCCACGACCTTGATTCACCTCGGCCGTAAGGCCGCAATGACTAAACATATACATAATCAGGTATGGGACAAAGCTCCAAGACTTTGATTTATCTCGACCGTAAGGCCGTATTGATCTTATACAAGACAACCGCCTGCCCCATGGCCGCTTTTTGGCATCCATGCCATCACGGCATTTGTGAATCCTTTCACATCAGACGGGCGGTCGAGCATCCAAGGATGGACTGGCTGCGTGTCGGTGAGCGAATGCAATGACTCAACTATACGTTGATACCTGCAAACGCGAAGATCCCAACAACTAAAATCACAGATGACTCAGTACAATTTATCAACGCATGTTTGACCCATTAAAAAGCCAGTAAAGATAACCTCTACTGGCTTTTTGGTTCATGAAAATAGGTCTTAACTCAAACTCATCTCAAAACTGGCCTAACGCTTTGGGCTATGACTTCTTAGGAAAAATCGGATAGGACTCAGTGCCTAACACTTTGCCATCAACAGCGAGACCATAGTAATCGCTGTCATTATGGTATTTATCCTGCGCTTGCTTTACATCACCTTTGCTACGTGGGTCCTGCGGACGCTCGTGGGAGTTGATGTAAGCGGCAACATCCCAAGCCTGTTGGTTCGTCAACTGCATACTCTTACCAAAGGGCATGTTTTCATAAATGAAAAATGCGGCAGTATTGACCCTGTGCATTCCCGCTCCCCAGTTATAACTTTGAGCTCCCCACAGCGGGGGCAATGCATACACACCCGCTATGGCTTGACCTTGCCCATCAACACCATGGCAAGTTTGGCAATGGGCGACATACACGGCTTTACCCCGTTCAGGTGAATAGGCTTGTTCGGGTTTTGGGATCTCAGGATAAGCTCGACCCGGCAAGTTAGCACGTTGCTCAACTGTCATCGCCTTAGCTAATGCCTCTGGTAGTGGGAAGTCATCCCGCTTGGCACCTTTGACTAACTCAGCATCACTGATCTCAGGAACAGGGCCACTGATATTAGCCTCATCCATCAAGCCGCCCATGCCTAACC
Organism: Shewanella sp. SM95; assembly: GCF_025653595.1. Taxonomy (NCBI): domain Bacteria; kingdom Pseudomonadati; phylum Pseudomonadota; class Gammaproteobacteria; order Alteromonadales; family Shewanellaceae; genus Shewanella; species Shewanella sp. SM95. The sequence goes on along the minus strand of NZ_JAKKSE010000007.1, from coordinate 125,935 downwards.
AATAGGCGTAGGCAGAAAGCGCCACTAATTCAGGGCTACCTGATGCAGGGGCTTTACCATTCATCGAATAGTTAAAACAGCCTTGGATGCGTTCTTCAAAGCTACTGACTTTATTGTCTTTTTTACGATACGCCGGATAAGCAAAATACGCACCCCAAAGGGGTGATGCATTGGCTTTACGGCCTGCATCCATATGGCAATTGGTACAGTTAAGCTCATTACCCACATACTTATCACGCAGCTGTTGGGTATTCACAAACAGTTGATAACCTAAACGCACTTTGTCACCAAAGGCGCCTTCGGGAATCGCACTCAAAGGTCTAGGGGTAAGATAGGTTTGATCTGCTACCTTAGGGAAAGAAGGCAGCGGAGCTTGCTTATCTGGGCGTTCTTGTACTGGCTCAGTTTCAGCTTGCGCCTGAACGGTTAATGACCCCATCGCGGCCAGTAATAACATTGCGGAATATTTCATGGCCGGCTCCTTATTTTAAATTCGCAAAGTAGTTGGCTAACGCATCAATCTCGGCGACGGTGAGCTTATTCGCGACGCTCCCCATCATGCCATCGACGTCACCTTTACGTGTTCCCGACTGCCACGCCAATAATTGCGTTTTGATATAACTCGCCTGTTGACCTGCTAAGCGGGGAAATAAGCCACCACCTAATGCAGAAGGACCATGGCAGGTCACGCAGGCTGGTAAACCACGGGACCAATCACCTTGATAGGCTAAACGGGCGGTATCGTCATTAAAAACAACTTGTTCACCGCGGATAACAGGCTTGACGTCATTGGCAGGCTTTGCAGAAAAATAGCTCGACACTTGCTCAATACCGTCACCTTGGAGCGTCATTGCCATCGGCATCATGGTCGCGTTTTGGCGAACGCCCGCTTGGAAATGCTGCAATTGTATCGAGATATATTCTTTAGATAATCCCGCTAATCGAGGGCCAAGTGGTTCAATACCCTCACCCGCAGCCCCATGGCAAGACACACATAACTGTGCAGCTTGTGGCATAACGTTCATCGATTGTTTGTCAGAAGGCTCGGCGGCAGCGGCATAGCCGCTACATAGCGTTAAGCCTATGACTAATGTTTTAATCTTCATGTTCTATCCTTGAAGAGAATTAAGCTCTAAAGCATAGGGGTTATTGTTATTTATGTTTGTGCTCACACACTAAACCCATTTTAAAATCAGCCGCTCATTTTTAAAACAGCCAATAAATGAGCCTTAACATTCATTAAGAGTCACTTATTGTTCAATTCAAACGGGATAAATTTACCTTACTCTGTACAAGGTTAAGCTGCAAGCCTTCAAGACTTAATGGCCTGCTCAATAACCAAACCGCGTCGATTCGAAACGATTCAATAACTTATGTATCAAATAGCATAAAAGTAACGTGCCAACGATAGCGATTAAAATACTGCTCACTCGATATAAGGCACTGAAGATTAAGTCGTTACCTGGGGTCAAATACTGCCCAAACAAAATCCCTAACGTGGTCATAGCACCAAAACCGACACCTGAGCCATTCGCCTCGCGCACATGGGCTTGGCTAAAAATCATCAGTCCAATCCACAGCAAGGGGACAACTAACATCAATAGCCCTGACCAATCATAGAGCAGCAACTGCACGAGTATCCCAAACGACACCCCCAACAGGGTGCCTATGGCGCGCTTACGGGCGTAGTCGAGTGCACCATTCCAATGCATAGGAAACAATAGCAAAAGAGTGGTCGCTTGAGCCGACATCGAATCCCGCAGATCAAATATTTGGAACACCAGAAACGATGCCGTCGCTATGGTCGCACCGAGCAAGGCTTCGTGGCGCATTCGATGCGGCGCCTTAGGCCCAGGTTTGTAAGCCGCTCTTGGTTCAACATCGGGCCAGAGTGCAGTCATAGCGTAGGCGATAACTACTGAAAGTGCGGTCGCCCAAAAGTTACTGAAAACTAAGTCGTTTAAGTCAACGCCGGGATAGCTTGCAAAGTGCAGCATGATACTGAGACTCAGCACACCGTTGGCACCAAAGAGAAACAAACTGCCGCGGGACATGGCCGCAAAGCGGTATAAAAATAATAGGAAAACGATGGGAGTCATCATGCTGGGATGGCTGCCAAAGAAACCGCCGAGTAACCCAACCTCTAACCCAGCCATGGCAGATGAAGCCAATAATTGGCGCATAGCATGACCATTCATCACTGGCACTAATCCGAGTAGTAGCATAGGTGTCACAGTGAAGAAGACTCCATTGCTCCAACCAAAAATTTTACACAGGGTAAAACCTAAGGTCGCGCCAGTCGCAATCCGTAAACACTGGCGTAAATCGTTGGCCGTCAATGGGCTATGGCGTAGTAACATGCTCGTCGCCTTGTTCTATCGATACATTAAATGAGGATGTTTAGCTGGCTTATGCTGCGTTCACACTTATGTTGCTTTGAAGCTTTCACTCAAGCGACTCGTGGCAAATACAAACCACCGCGAGTCACTTGTGCTCGTCAACACAGATAAGTACTAATGGATATGCCGATAAATATGCTGGTAAATACGCTAGTAAACATTCTAGTAAATAGGCTAGTAAATATAGTGCAGCAAGCTGATTGCTTTAATCTGCACCTTAGCGAGCAAGCTAAACAGGCTATTCTCGGGCAGCAGTTGCACGGTCGCGCGCGCACCCGCAGGTAAGCTGTTGATTGCCATACCATCTAACACTAGATGTAATCTCAATCTTTGGGCATCACGTACCCAACGGTCCGATTCCTGCGGCGCGGCTAAACGGCCATTGGCATCGAATTGCCCAGCACTCACGCCCGCATCGACACTGCTCACCGTCGCACGATATAAACGCCCAGGTTCGCCATCGAACGCAATCAAAGCGGTCGAAGAAGCATTCACGCCACGCAGGCTCTTCTCGCGAAAATCGGCAATAATATCCACTTTATCCGATACCACGGCCAACAGAGGTTGCCCCACGGTCGCAAAACTACCGACTTCTAATTGCAAGTTAGTCACTATCCCATCTTGATCGGCACGTATTTGGGTGTAAGACAGATTAAGCTCGGCTTGGGCTAAATGGTTTTGCGCCTGACGCACTTTAAGATTCTCTTCGCCATAACTGCCACGACTCACTTTGAGTTTTTCTAAACGCGCATTGGCGGCAAGCACATTAGCTTCAGCAGCTGCGGCATCGCTATCGGCTAGCTCCTTTTGCTGCTGCGATACGCCATGGGTGGCATACAGGGCATCGAGACGTTTAGCCTCACTGCGTTTTTGTTGTGAGGTAGTTTTATTGGCATTGACCTCGGCCTTAGCAGCCAGTAGCGAAGCATCTAACTCAGCATTATCTTGACGGGCTTGCTCTAAGGCCAATTTAGCTTGCGATACCGCTAACTCATAGGGTGCGGGATCGACTTGAAACAACAAATCACCCTTGGCAACCGCTTGGTTATTGGTCACGGCTATAGTCTGGATTTTACCGCTGATCTGCGGTGTCACTTTCGTCACTACACGGGTCGCCATGGCTTGAGGCGTCAATGGCATCATAGTGTCGGCCAGCATGAAATAGCCAAAAACCATCACAAAGCCAAACATGGCAAATTTTACTAAACGGGCAAACTGTTGATCCGGTGTCATCTTCTTTCTCACAAAAGGGTGTCTGTAACCTTGGTTAATTTGGCGCTGGCGTTGTCGCTGATCAGGCTAATAATGCGTTCAAATTCGCTCAACTCTTCAGCACTGATCCCGCCTAATAACTCACGGCGCACTTGAATAATCCGCGCTTCCATTTGCTTTAAAACATCTAATCCCGCTGGCGTCAGGCTCACAATCCTTGCCCGCTTATCTTTGTCACAACAATGACGCTCGACTAAACCTTGCTCTTCTAATTGCCCTAAGGTGCGCATTAGCGAAGCCAATTCAATTTCTAAGGCATCGGCCAACACTTTTTGGCTAACACTGTCGCCTAAACGCAGCAGTTTCCAAAGGGCAGTCCAACGGGGATGAGTTAATCCTAAAGGTGCCAGCTCAACATCGGCCACGGTACGCCACAGTCGATGCAGACGGCCTAAATGCTCCGCCAGTGATAACTCTTTTAGTCGCTCTAATTCTTTTTGCATCTTGCTCACCCACTTAGTTAGCGTGCTAAGCATTATACTTAGTTAGCAGGCTAAGTAAATATTTAGGCCCAAAATAGATCTGTGTCCAAGGGCACGAAACGAGCGTAAGAGGGAATAAATAACTTAAAAAGGTTCGCGCCCTCTCAAATCTTATCAAGTTGTATCTCTATAATATCAAACGGATAAATTGAGTTGATTTGCACATGAATTGGAGGCTGTTTTGATAAATCTAAAAATTAGTACGAGGATCGTTATTGGGATCTGTCTATTACTGTTAACAGTAATGAGCTTTATCATGCCGCTCGTTCTCTCTGAATTCAGTCGCCAAGTTGCAGAATCCGAGCAAAGAGAACTCCATAAGATCTATGAAACCGCTGTTGCCGAGATAGCCTCATCGGGCAAATTAGCCGAAGCAATGGCAACCATCATCTCACTCACGCCAGAAGTTCAAAGCACCTTTGCAACAGGTGAACGTGATGAACTCACCGCGCGTACCTTACCTATATTTACCCAACTTAAGCGCGATTTTGCGGTTCAGCAATTCCAATTTCATAGGCCACCAGCCACTTCTTTTTTACGCTTGCATCGTCCTGAAAAATTTGGCGATGATCTCACCAGCATACGCAAGACCATAGTTGAAACAAATAGCCAAAAGCGCCCTCTTTACGGCTTGGAATATGGAGTGGAAGGATTAGGTATTCGTGGTTTAGTTCCAATGAGTTACAACGGGCAACACACAGGATCAGTTGAGTTTGGCATGTCCTTTGGTCAACCCTTTTTTGATAATTTTAAACAAGCCTATCAAGCAGAAATTGCTCTCATCTTGCCAGATGATTCTGGATATAAGTTATTTGGCGCTACATTCACGCCTGATACCCAAGCGACAGATGAACTCAATAACGTCATGCAAGGCCATGAAGTCATACGCACTATTTCCTTAAATAACAAAACCTACGCCCTGTATCGCCACGCCATAAAAGATTACTCAGGAAACGTGTTTGGCGTACTCGATATTGCGATGGATAGAACCCATTCAGAACAAGCGATAGCGGATATTCGCCTTAAGTTGATCCTTATCGGTTTAGTGGCTCTGGTCATTGGAACTGCCATTGCTTGGTTTATTGCCAAAGGCATTACTCGCCCTATCGCTGAAACCACCCAAGCCATGAATGATATCGCTGAAGGTGAAGGCGATTTAACCCGCAGAATCGCGGTAAAAGGTAAGGATGAAATTGCTGAATTATCGATGGGATTCAACCGCTTTGTAGAAAAAATCCACAACACAGTTTCCCACGTCGCCGACTCAACAAGCCTGCTCGCCACCTCTGCTGAAGAAATGTCGAGCATTACGCGGGAAACCCAGAAGATGGCGAGTCGTCAGCACCTCGAAACCGAGCAAGTTGCCACCGCAATGAATGAAATGGCCGCAACGGTTCACGAAGTTGCCCATAACGCGACCGATGCGGCCGATGCCGCCAATCATGCCAATGACTCAACCGAACAAGGCAAATTGGTTGTACAAAAAGTGGTAACCACTATCGCCATATTAGCCGAGGAAATAGCCACAGCAGCGAGTGAAATCAATGAATTAGAGCGTAATACCGCTGAAATTGATTCTGTACTTGTGGTTATCCGTAATATTGCCGACCAAACTAATTTACTCGCACTCAATGCGGCAATTGAAGCCGCAAGGGCGGGTGAACAAGGTCGAGGATTTGCGGTCGTTGCCGATGAAGTACGCACTCTGGCGAGCCGTACTCAAGCATCTACAACGGAAATTCAGCAGATGATCGAAGCACTTCAGCATAAAGCTAAGTCCACAGTCAATGCGATGGAAACCAGCACCCGTACCACCCAAAGCTGTGTATCCCAAGTTCACCAAGCGGGTGAAGCACTCGAAGCCATTACCCATGCGGTTTCCACCATTAGCCAGATGAATATCCAGATCGCCAGCGCTGCAAATGAGCAATGTGCGGTTTCGGCTGAGATTAATAAAAATGTTAATAACATCAATGATATTGCGACCAATGCGACAGATAGTGCGGTACAAACCGCACGCGCTGGCGATGAACTTGCCCAACTCGCAGCCCGTTTAACAACTTTATTAGCTCAATTTAGAATTTAAACAAAACAAAACGCCGCATTCTCTGCGGCGTTTTTATTCGCTTATTTTATAAGGTTTTATTTAGGACGCACGCCTAAAGTGTGGCAAATCGCGTAGGTCAATTCGGCGCGATTTAAGGTGTAAAAATGGAAATCCTTCACGCCTTCGCGGGACAGCACTTTCACCATGTCGATGGCCACGTTTGCCCCCACCAATTGGCGTGTACCCGCATCGTTTTCTAGACCGTCGAATTGCTTATGTAACCAATTCGGTAACGACACATTGGTCATGCCCGCGAAACGTTTTAGCTGGGTAAAGTTAGTCACAGGTAAAATACCCGGCACAATTTCAACGTCGATACCGGCGGCAACGCAGCGATCACGAAAACGCAGGTAAGATTCCACATCGAAGAAAAATTGGGTAATGGCACGGCTGGCGCCCGCATCAATCTTGCGCTTAAGGTTGATCAAATCAGCCTGTGCATTACTCGCATCGGGATGCACTTCTGGATAGGCCGCAACTGAAATATCAAAGTCAGCCACTGAGCGCAGTAAACGCACTAAATCGACCGCAAAACGAGTGGGCTTGGGGCTGCCCGCAGGTAAATCACCCCGCAGTGCCACTATGTCACGAATGCCCGATTTCCAGTAATGCTTAGCCAGTTCTAACAGCTCTTCATCGCTGGCATCCACTAAGGTTAAGTGCGGCGCGGCAACGAGGTCGGTTTCCTGTTGGATACGTTCAATCACGCCGTGGGTGCGATCGCGAACACCTGAGTTAGCACCGTAAGTCACAGACACAAACTTAGGATTCAGCGGCTCTAAACGACGGATAGAGTTCCACAGGATCTGTTCCATTTCGGGGGTCGATGGCGGGAAAAACTCAAAAGAAACATTAATATCGCCATTAAGCTCAGACAAGCTCTGGTTCAGCGATTGTGAATGTTGTGCGTGATGAAAAGCCATGTGTATTTCCTCAACCGCCCTTGGCGCTACTCTTTGCTATTATGAATTAGTTCAAATGGACGTTCGGACGTCTATATGTCCATATACTAGAGAAACTGAGATGTAAGTCAAGCCAAAAAATGTCCATAAACCGCATTTAATCTCGGTTAATTCGATAGATTTATTCTAGCCAATAAAAAAGGACTCGAATGAGTCCTTTAAGCTGCTGAATTTCAGTCTACTCTTGCAAGAGATCGCGACAGATCTGCGTTAGATCCGACTGCACCGCCGCCGCGGTCACTTCGCGTCCTGCGCCCGGTCCACGGATGATCAACGGGTTACCTTGATAGAAGACGCTGCGGATCACAAACACGTTATCGCCTGGGGTCAAATTAGCGTAGGGATGATGGGCATCAATCCATTGCAAACCGACTTCGGCTTTGAGCTCTGGGCCGCTGTTGTCTAAGGATGCCACATATCTGAGCACCTTATTTTGCTCCGCCGCCGCACCATACTGTTGCAGCAGATCGGCATCTAACTCGGCAATGCGGGTGAGAAATTGATCTAAGGGAATATCCGCCAAAGCGGCTGGTACGAGTGAGCGCAGCTCAATATCTTCAAGCTCGATTTCAAGGCCTATTTCACGGGCCAAAATAAGCAGTTTACGCTGCATATCACGGCCGGAGAGATCATCGCGGGGATCGGGTTCAGTGATGCCTAAACCTCTGGCTTCAATCACTAATTCAGAGAAAGGCTTGCTGGTATCGTATTTCTCAAACAACCAACACAAGGTGCCAGAGAAAATCCCACCTACCGCTTCAACGCTATCACCGCTGTTACGCAGATCATTTAGCGCATGTTGGATGGGTAAACCTGCGCCACAACTGGCGTTATAGCGCCAAAATAAGCGACGGTTACCCAGTTGCTGCTTTAACTCTCGATAGAAAGGCAGTGGACCCGAGCCCGCAAGTTTATTCGCGCTCACCACATGGATGCCACGCTCGAACAATTCTGGATATTGCAGCGTCAAACTGGCGCTGGCACTGATATCTAAGGCCACCAGCTCATCGCAGTTAACTTGCTCTAATTGCTCGAATAAATGTTCATACTGCCAAGGCGTTGCTTCAGTATTAAACTCTGTTTGCCACGCGGCAAGATTAATCCCAGTGGATTTAATCAAGGCTTTACTCGAACTGACTAAACCGACTAACTCAACACTGGCTTCGAGTTCATGGTCCAATGATGGTGAAACCGACTTAAACAGATCGATCCAAGCCTCACCGATATTACCCACACCGAGCAGCAGGACACCAATGCGTTTACGCGGGCCAGCGCAGCGACGATGGACTTTTTGGGTTAACAGATTCACCTGTGACTGGGGCACTAACGTCACTAAACTTAAATCGCCACTGAACAAAGGTTTAGCATCACGGCTCAGTAAACGGGCAAAGCTGCGACGATAATGTTCGGCGTCGGCACTCACTAATGCGACTAAACCAAAATCTGTATTGATCTGCTGCTCGCTGATCCCTAATGCTCCTGCCTCGGCATCGAGTAATCTTTGAACTTGTTTTTGATTCTCAGCGGTATAGGCAAGTTCAACCCTTTGATGGGCAGAGGTCCAATGGGCCAATGGCGTTAAACCCGCGGCGATCAATAAATCTAATAAACGGGTTAACTCACCCGTGAGTTTAAAGCCGAACAGGACAACAGCATTGAGATTAGTCACCACAGGCGCGCTCGCCGACGAACTGTGGGGCGCGATTAAGGTAAAGTCGGTGTGGGACGCATAACTTGAACGCACCGCTAAGCTCACTTCGGTATTGAATAACGGCTGCAAAGTGCGCGAATGCAATACTGGCGAGCCTAAACGCGCTAGGCGATCGGCTTCGGCAAGTGACATGCTTTTCAGTAACTTGGCATCGTTGATTTTATTAGGATCGGCGTTGAACACCCCTTCCACATCGGTCCAAATGGTCACGCGCTCGATATCAGCGAGACTCGCAATCAGGCTGGCGCTAAAATCTGAACCATTACGACCAAGTAACAAGGTATCGCCACGCTCGTTAGCGCAGATAAAGCCGGTGATCACCAGCCGTTCATTTGGGTGGGCGGCTAATAGGGCTTGTACTTTAGCGCGGGATTCTTGTACCCGAATTTGCGGCACAGCGGCTTCATCGGCCACTAAAATTGAACAGGCATCCACATGGCTTGCCGCCACGCCCGATTCACGCAGCAGCGCCGCCATCAGGCGTGCCGACCAACGTTCGCCAAAGCTTACCACATGGTTAATTTGGTAATCGTTGCGGGTATCTAAGGACAATAAGCTGATGAGCTGCGCTTTATCCGTGGCCAAACGCTCACGCAGATCGCGGGCTTGTTCATTCGACAACAACTGCTCAATCAACCCCTGTTGGTAGCTGATCAGCACTTGTAACTCTTCTTGCCATAGCTGACCCGCATCACGCAGCGCTAATAATTTATACAGGAAATTCGTGCTTTTACCCGCCGCAGAGACCACCACAAGATCATCACTATGACCGTGGGTTAACAGGATATGGGCGACTCGGCGATAACAATCGGCATCCGCTAAACTGGAGCCACCAAATTTATGTAAGTGACAACGTGCCATCTATTATTCCTCTACTGACAAGCCGCAACGGCGGCTAATCCTGCTTGAATATCTGCAACTAAATCGGCGGCATCTTCAATACCCACCGATAGACGCAATAGGGTGTCCTTAATACCAGCCTCGAAGCGCGCCTGCGGCTCCATGGCTCTGTGGGTCATAGTGGCGGGCACTGCCACTAAACTTTCGACGCCACCTAAACTTTCCGCCACGCTAAATAAGCTGAGTGCACCTAAAAAGGCCACCACTTCGGCCTCGCCGCCTTTGAGCTCAAAGCTCAGCATAGCGCCAAAGCCCTGTTGTTGCTTGGCCGCAATGGCGTGACCTGGGTGATCCGCAAGCCCTGGGTAATAGACTTTACTCACCACAGGGCTTTGCGTTAATACCTCAATAATACGCTGGGCATTGGTTTGATGCTCGCGAATACGCACAGCTAAGGTACGCAGGCCTCGCAGGGTCAGATAACTGTCAAAGGCTGACCCCGTTAAGCCTAGAGTGTTCGACCACCAATGTAAGCTTTCGCCGATTTGCGCGTCTTTGGCGACCACTGCGCCGCCGACTACATCGCTGTGACCATTGATATATTTAGTGGTGGAGTGGATAACGATATCCGCGCCTAACAATAGGGGTTGTTGCAATATCGGCGATAAAAAGGTGTTATCGACCACCACCAGCGCGCCGACCTCATGGCTCACCTTAGCAATGGCTTCGATATCTACCACACGCAATAACGGGTTCGATGGGGTTTCGAGCCACACCATCTTAGGATTCTGGGCAATGGCGGCGGCTAACGCTTGGCTGTCGGTTTGGTCGACCACAATGAGCTTAAACTGGCCTTTCTTCGCCAAGTTGGTAAATAAACGGTAGGAACCGCCATAGCAATCATGGGGCACAACCAATAGGTCATCGGGGCCGAGCAAAGTCGTCACTAAGGTGATGGCCGCCATGCCAGTGCAGGTCACTATGCCAGTGGCACCCTTTTCTAATTGCGCTAATGCTTCGCCTAAAATGCAGCGCGTTGGGTTGCCTGAACGACTGTAATCGAATTCGCGGGGATTTTTATGACCATCGAAGGCGTAATTAGTCGACAAATAAATCGGTGGCACAACTGCGCCATATTGAGTATCGCTTTCGATACCCTGACGCACAGCCAGTGTGGCTAATTGACGCTCTGCCATGGGTGGACTCCTAAATTCGGTAGACTGATAGAGATGTCTGGACGTCTAAATGTACCTAAGCCCAACGCCATCGTCAATAGGCGTGAAGACGTTTAGACGTCTGAACATAAAGAAATCTGTTTGCAATCACAAAGAAATAGTAGCAATAATTTGACTGTTCTTTGTAAGGGTTTAAAATCTGCCCCGAATTTAGCGTTATAACAGGTGAGTCAATGACTGAATGGAATGGGGAATACATCAGCCCCTATGCTGAACATGGCAAGAAGAATGAACAAGTAAAAAAAATTACTGTGTCTATTCCGCTCAAAGTGCTTAAGGTCCTCACGGACGAACGTACTCGTCGTCAGGTCAATAATTTGCGTCACGCCACCAACAGCGAGCTGTTGTGTGAGGCATTTTTGCACGCCTACACTGGCCAGCCATTGCCCAACGATGAAGATCTGTCAAAAGATAACCCAGACAGCATTCCCGCCGAAGCCAAGTTGTTGATGGATCAAATGGGAATAGAGTGGGAAGACATGGAATAGCGACTCGTCGCTTTCAAAGTCATATCACAGTGCTCATCAATAGGGATCGTTAACGATCCCTTTTTGTTTATACCCAAGCGACTTCAAACTTTAAATTTCACCATCTTGAGTTGGTTTGGGATATAGGAAATCCTATGTTTTCTATGATAGATCCACAGACACTCGCCTTAGCCTCGCTGGTCGTGTTTCTGGGCGCATTAACCCAAAGTCTTATTGGGTTTGGGCTTGCGGTTGTCGCCAGTCCTTTGCTGTATATCGTCGATCCACAACTTGTACCTGCGCCTGTTATTGCTATGGGTTTCTCCATCGCCCTGCTGACCTTAGTGCGTGAACGCGGTCACTTAGAATTCAATGGCTTGCAATATGCGCTCATAGGCCGCGTGCCCGGCGGTTTTATCGGCGCGAGCCTGTTGCTGTTTGCGCCTCAACCCATACTCGGTTTATCCATCGCCGCCATTGTGACTGTCGCAGTGATCCTCAGCCTGTATAAATTCAGCCTGCCAGTGAATAAGAAAACCCTCTTCGGTGCGGGCGTGGTTTCAGGGATCTTCGGCAATATCGCCGCGATTGGTGGCCCGCCGATGGCGATTTTGTTGGCAGGCAAAGATGCCTCGCAGTTTCGCGCTGCCCTGTCGGCCTTTTTCATTTTTAGCTCCATGATTGCACTGATCATTTTAGCGATCACTGGCTTATTAGAATTAAAACATCTGTGGCTGTCGTTGATGCTGCTCCCCTCAGTGATTTTAGGTTACTTAGTCGCAGGACGATTAGTGGGCCGTGTCGATAAAGAGAAGACAAAGATGGCGACGTTAGTCCTGTGCAGTATCAGCGCCTTAGTGCTAACGATGAAGTCGGTTATCGAGTTATTACCCCAATAAGCGTCCCGCTTGTAATGGCAAATCATCTGAAGATTCAAACAATAAAAAAGCACTGACATTGCCAGTGCTTTTTCTTTATCTATCAATATGTAAAGCCAGCTTACACTCAGCTTAAATAGCTTTGCCCTGCGTACACAATAAAGTGTCTTAAGGCGAGTACGCCCGTTAAGCTCGCACAAGCCACCATGATCATCGCGCCCTTAGTGTGGCGAGTCGCGGCGGGTAGCAGCATAAACAGCAATGGAATACCAAAGCCAATACCGACAACGCCTATCCAGAACACGCTTGCCCATAGCCCAGACGTTAACGATGCTAAGGCCGCAGCCGCCGCGCCGCCCTTGAAGTACAAGGCGCAGAACAACATGAACAGGAACAGGATTTCAATCGCCATCACAGGCAATTCTAAACCGTGCATCTTCACTAAGGTTTTGTCGTGGCTGTCCGTCTTAAACATCAGCAACGCCAGTACCGCATTTGCCGCAGCGCCCGCCGATAGACCTGACACTAAAAACAGCGCAGGCAGTACCGCAGTGTTGAGCATAGGATAGGCATTCATCGCCGAAATTAAGAAGCCAGTGTAAGCCCCTACGCCAATGGCGAGGACAAACAACAATACTTCAATCAGCTTTCGAAATGGCATAAGTAACTTAGCGATAGGTGTTAGGAAACCCAAACCCCATTTTGGTAAGTCATCCCGCAGCACAATAATGGCGTACGCAAAAGCTAAGGGAGAATACGCCAGCAGCGCCAGTACCCCGATTGCCATCACAGACTGGAAGTTATAGTGAATTAAGATCAACCAGAAGTGGAATGGTTTGGTTAAGTCAAACACTAAGCAAGCTAGACCTAAGCTAATTGCTACAGGCCCAATAATGGCTGCCGCCTTAAGAATGCTGCTTTCAGCTCCCGCGCTGAGTTCCTTATTCGCCCAGCGTAAACCAATGCCAATCAATAAACTGCCCGCGGATAACCCCGCCATAAACAGGTAAACGGCGATGACCCAGTGCCAAGTGACAGGATCATATTGCGCCATGTCGCCCCAAGTATTGTTCATAATCAAATCCCCCCTCTTTTGGTAGGAACGCGATATACCCTAGGTTTTGTGCCCAAATGGGTTTTATCTTGGTAAGTGATTTTAGTGTTGAGCATGATGGCCACTTCACTGCTTGGATCATTGGCATCACCAAACACTAAGGCATCGGTTGGACACACTGTCACACACGCTGGCTCTTCGCCCCGTGCTAAACGACTGTCTTTACAGAAGTTACACTTATCCGCCGCCTTGGTTTCTGGGTTCATAAAGCGCACTTTATAAGGGCACGCTGCCACACAGTACATACAGCCGACACACTTCTCGGTATGGATAGAGATAATGCCGTCTTCACCCACATAGGCCGCGCCTGTTGGGCACACCTTAACGCAGGGTGCATCTTCACATTGCTGGCAAGATACCCTGTGATATTTGAAATGCAGATTGGGCATCTCACCAAAGGGGCCTTCCACACGCACTTGCAGACGAGTTACGCCTTCGGGTACGCCATTTTCACTGCGACACGCCACGTTACAAGCTTGGCAGCCGATGCACTTATTCTCGTCGTGCACCATTACATATCGTTTATTCATTTAAGCCTCCGATTAGCGCTTTGCCAGCGTGACGCCCGTGGTGTGCACTGTCATGCCACACACAGGAGCAGTAACGTGCGGCAGTAAGTTACCGCAGTGGATACCTTTGCCCGTTGCTCTGACCAACTCTTTGTTTTTAGAACCAAAGCCCATGTAAGCAAACACAGTATCTTGGCGAATACCCGGCGTGACTAAGGCATGGCCTTCTTCTGTGCCAACACTGCTGGTGAGGCGGATTGGGTCGCCATTGCTGATCCCTAATTTGCCCGCAGTAACAGGGTGAACCCACACAGCGTTATCCGACATCAGGTTAGCGAGCATAGGCACATTGTGGGTTGCGCCATTGGTGTGCACCGCCACTTTGCCTTGGATAAAGTACAGCTCATCTGCTTTTTTAAGATTCACTTCGCGGAACTTGATCACCCCACGGCCCGGTGCCATGGCTTCGACTTTCGCGGAAGTGAGTTCAATCTTGCCACTAGGGGTTTTAAAGGTCAGTGCGCTGGCGTAAGTGCCGTCTTCATCGGCAGGTCGCGCATTGGGGTATGCCTTAATAAACTCGGCAACCATCTTAGGCTCGCACAACATAATTGGCTTACCGAAGCTCACAAAACCTTCGTCTTTGATCCGGCGCAGCAGGTCAGTGTCGCGGTTCACCTGCAGCATTTGCAGGGTTTCCATGTTTTCCCATGGATAGAACTCGCCAAGGCCCATAGCCACACCCACATCCTTAAAGATCTGCCAAGAAGGCTTAGTATCACCTAAGGTTTCAACGACCCGTTGGCGCACATAATAGGCCGGATTTTTACCTGACTTATCAGCAATTTCTTCATCACGTTCAAGATAAGTCGATTCAGGTAAAATCACGTCCGCATAGGCGGCGGTTTCGCTGATATACACATCACACACGGCGATAAAGTCGAGCTTTTTCATCGCTTCAACAACGCGTGCTCTGTCTGTCATGGTTTGCATTGGGTTAGTGCGTGACATCACCCAGCCGTGTAACTGGTAAGGTACAGCGCTTAACGTGGCATCGAGAATGGTTTGGTAAACGCCGCCCGATGTCCACATCATGGCGTACTGTTCTTCCACCTGATCGATACGTTTCGCTGCTGGTTTTGGCATGTCTTTCACGCCAGGTTTTGCCAATACGGGCGCAACCGCTTCACCGGCAAGCTTGTTGTAATCACCGGGTTTCTGGCCAATATAAATCCCGCCCTTACGCTCAATATTACCAATCAAGACGTTAGCGGCGTAAAGGGCGCGGCGCATCTCAAACTCTTCGGTGGTAAAGGTGGCTCTGTGACCAAAATCGACCACAGCATGGGGTGCTTTAGCGGCATATTCGTGGGCGATACGACGAATGTCTTTGGCAGGCACATCGGAGATGGTTTCAGCCCATTCAGGGGTATAGGCTTTCACTTCGGCGGCAAAGGCTTCGAAGCCTTCCACATAACGCGCGACAAATGCCTTGTCGTAAAGATTATCTTCAATCAATACATGGCATAACGCCAAGGCGACGGCCACGTCTGTTCCGGGACGAATGGCGTACCATTCATCGGCCTTGTCGGCCACAATGGAGAATCTTGGCTCGAACACCACCAGCTTGGCACCTTTGTCCATTTGCGCCGCCATCATGCCGCGGGTTTCGGACATATTGATGCCTTCGTACAGGTTATGGCCGAAGTTAATGATGTATTTAGAGTTACTTAAATCACGTTTGACCTTAGTGCCAAAAATAGCCTTAGCGGCAATTTCATAACCACCAGGGCAAGTCGACGCGTGGGTAAAGGTATTTGGACTACCAAAGGCGGTCGCAAGGTGAAACAAATGCTTTTCTTGTGAGCCAGATTTTGACGAGAATGCCACGGCTTCTGGGCCATGTTCTTTTTTGATTTTATTGAGGTTTTCAGCGATTAATTTATAAGCTTCATCCCAACTGATCTCAGCCCATTTGCCTTCGCCGCGCTCACCGACCCGCTTTAACGGTTTAACGATACGCTGTGGATCGTACAATAAACTATGGCCTGCGCCGCCACGGGCACACACTTTACCGCCAAAGGATTTAGCGGCCTTGTTGCCACTAATGAAGACGTTTTTGCCCTCAATCACCCGCGCCGAAATCGGGCAGCGAGTCGAACACATTTCACAAATACTGGCAATGTCTTTGCCCATGCCCTTTAGCTGCTTATTCTCTAATGCCGCTAAGCTGCCCGGCAGCAGACTGGCAGCAGACTGGCCAGCGCACACGTGGCGCTGCTCGCTCCTGCTCCCTTTAAAAAGGTTCGCCTATTAAGCTCAATCATGGTTACCTCCATCACGCTCATCCCACCCGTCAGTCGCCACATTTGACGCCATCGAGCAGAGGTTTGCTCACTGATTTGATTACTTTTTTAGTTATAAAGCGTTAAAACAGCGCCACCATATCTTCAAAATACACGGCATACACTGAATACACTGCTCATCCACAGAGATTGTTATCCCGAAAGAGGTAGGTGGGTATTGTGGTAAACCACATGGGGAAGCTCGGTGTGATCTACCGCAACTAAAACCTAAGACTGACCTTGAAATACGTGAATAAGATCAACAGGCTTATTGGGAACAGGCTTTACATCGACGGAGAAGACAGAAAAAAGCCGCCAGTTTGGACACTGGCGGCTTAGAAGAAAACTGACATTACAGTCAATTACGATAACCCTAGCAGGATAAGAACATCTCACTAGCGGGCGCAAACTGATTACAATCGCATTAATCCATTAACTCTATATCGAGGCAGTTGAGCAGCCGAATCGCTTCGTCGCGGCTAAACTTAGCGCCTTTGATTTTATTGTTAAAAATGTCGATATCGTAATTGGATGCCTCGCTGAAATCCGCCTCCAATAATTGAGTTCGGCCAAACAGACTATGACTAAAATCCGTGTAGGTGAAATTGGCTTGATTAAAACTGCCCTCGCGAAAATCGACATCGTGGGCCTTACACTCTTCGATGATAATTTCATCGAGGGACAAACCTAAAAATGAGCAATCATTTAGAATGCATTGTTTAAAGGAAAAGGGCGCGGCAAAGGATAAACGCGACCACGCGGCTCGGGTCCAATCGATACCGACTAACTTGCACTCTTCAAACTCCACCCCGCTGAACTGACACTGGGGCACTTTTACTAAACTTAAGTTGCAACGCACAAAGCGGCAATCGATAAACTTGCACTTACGGAAAGTGCTCTCGCTAAAATGGCAGTCTTGGAAGCAGCAATCCTCGAACTCGATTCCCTGTAGATCTTGGGCTAATTCCGACAAACCATTGAACTGTTTTGATAAAAAACTATTGCCCTGCAAAGCCGCGCTTTGCGCGAGTTGCGATGGCGCAAGCACTGATTGTTTAAGTACAGGCACTTCTTTCTGTGACGACATAACACCTCTAATCCTGCCCCATCCCCAGCAATAAAATATGCAGGGCAATTGGGCTAGATACTGCTTATTGTTTACTCTCTGATACGAGGCTTAAGACTCACCGGCTAAATGCTCGCGACGAGTTCCTCAAGCTGATCGGTCGCCTTAGACCAACCCTGATGAAACCCCATATCCTCATGATTCTGCCTATCTTCGCTATTCCAATGCAGCACCCGCGCAGTGTACTTGGTCTTACCATCTATAGGTTCAAACATGATGGTTGCCGTCATAAAGGCTTTATCGGACGGCACCCAAGCCTCAGTAAAGGCATCGGTAAATACGATGCGCTCATTCTCAACCACCTCGAGATACACGCCACGATTCGGGAAATCCTGTCCCTCAGGGCTGCGCATCACGATCACATTTGAACCACCGGCACGCACATCTAAGCTCGCGCTAGCCACAGTCCACGGCCTTGGCGTAAACCAAATTTTGAGGAGTTCTGGCTCGGTCCACGCGCGGAACAGCTTTTCTGGCGGCGCATCGATAATCCGCTCTAATACTAGCTCTCGTTGATTATCATTATGTACATGCTGACTTGTGCTCATATTCCCTCCATTGGATATTTGGCTTGATGGTCTTGTCGGCTGCAGCTACGTCATAAGCTCGCACATCAGCGCGCTAAAATACAGCCCTTCAACATTAGCTCGTCCGCAGAACACCAGCCCTCCATCATGCTCAGTACTGAGTGTTAGCGCGTGATTCCCTTGCAAATCCTTACGCCCGCTAGATTCAAGCCACAGAACTATAACAGAGCAGTGTAAAGATCTGTGCAAAGAGCGATGCAAATAGCCGTGGCAAATTTTGTCAAAAAAGGTAGAATGTCGCCACTTTTTCGCGGCAGTCTAGAACAAGGTTCTCTCGGATTAATGGTTAGCATTTTCGAGCAAAATGGCACGGGCCCAGCCCGCTTTCGCAGACCACTTTCACTGTGGTGCCAACCTTGCCCTGCGTTTGTTCCCTCCCTTGAATTATCTCCACCCAACACAATTCAAACACCGCCCGAAAATACCCCTTTTGCTGTTCAAGATTTAACATCAAATCCCGCAAACTGGCTGAGCGCTTTACGCCCTAAGCCAAGTGCGAATAATAAAGCGGTTGCAATGAATCTGGCTGTTGCTAACGCCATAGTCCATCTGCAAACCGACACTTATAAAAACCTTATCCCTACACTCTCTATCCTAAGGAATACTCGTCATGAGTCTTGCTGATTCCGTATTAGCCGTGAATAACGATTTGCCAATCCGCACCGACAGCCCAGTCCACAGCGGCAAGGTTCGCAGCGTTTACTGGCTAACCGATGCCGACAGCCGCCGTTTAATCAAAACCAAGGGTTATAACGTCCCCGAAGATACCCCGCTCGCCATCATGGTGATCAGCGACCGTATCTCGGCCTTCGACTGTATCTTCCACGGTGAAGGTGGCCTCAAAGGCATTCCCGGTAAAGGCGCGGCATTAAACGCGATTTCTAACCACTGGTTTAAACTGTTCGCCGAAAACGGCCTAGCCGACAGCCATATTTTGGATATCCCGCACCCGTTCGTATGGATAGTCCAGAAAGCCCGCCCCATTAAAGTCGAAGCCATTTGCCGCCAGTACATCACAGGCTCAATGTGGCGCGCTTACTCTAAGGGCGAGCGCGTATTCTGTGGCATCACACTGCCAGAAGGCTTAGAGAAAGATCAAAAGCTCCCTGAGCTGTTAATCACCCCATCGACTAAGGGTATTTTAACCGGCATCCCAGGCGTGCCAGCCCAAGATGACGTGAACATCAGCCGCAGCGATATCGAAGCCAACTACCAAGCCTTTGGCTTTGAAAAGTTAGAAGATATCGACCTGTACGAGAAGCTGTTAAAGGATGGCTTTAAAGTGATTTCAGCCGCGCTGGCAAAACTTGACCAAGTGTTTGTCGACACTAAATTTGAGTTCGGTTATGTGACCGATAAAGATGGCCATTCAAAACTGATTTACATGGATGAAGTCGGTACTCCAGACTCATCACGTATTTGGGACGGCGCCGCCTACCGCGATGGCAAGATTTTGGAAAACTCCAAAGAAGGTTTCCGCCAATTCCTGCTAAATCATTTCCCCGATCCTGATGTACTGCTCAATAAAGACAGAATGCCAGAGCGTGAAGCCCTCGCCCGCGACAATGACCTCCCACTTGAGGCCATGATGCAAGTGTCACGCACTTACACCGGCGTTGCCGAGAAAGTGACTGGCGCTCCAATCCCGCTGCCAGCGAATCCAAAGGCAGATATCATCAAGATACTCAAAGATGAGTATGATCTGATTGTGTAATAGAGAGTTGTAATCAAATCTGAGGTTTTGGGTGGTTTACCCATAACTGAATAGTAGAAAAGGCGCTTAGGCGCCTTTTTGTTTAAGTCATTCAAAAACTTAACCAATACACCGCTGATGATTAAGCACTGTCATTCCAGTGACACGCCATGAACTCATCCATGAGGGCTCGACGACGGCATCCATGCCGTCAACGGTCACTTACATGCCAATGCTTAATTCAACCAACTCTTCAGTAATCTGTATGCCTTTTCACAAGCAGACACTTTACAAATTTAACAATGGGCGGCTCGTTAAATTGTTTCGGTGTAAGGTGATAACTAGATCTGTACAGCCAACATGTCTAACTATGTAGTATTGATACAACCTCTGCTAATAGTAAAAAATTACAGACCATTGAGAACTGGTATATAGCAATCAAGCTTTTCATCAAACCGCAGATTATCAAACTGAACACCAGAATACTTTAACCTCACGAAAGCAGAGTAATAGTCACTATGCCTCGTGATAAATCTAGGATAAATATTTATATCATTATCCACAGCGTCAAACGTGTCGCCAGTTACATAATTTAGGCATTTGAGCCTGCTTGGCAGCCCATATATTACTATAGGGTTTACAGGGAACTTAGGGTTGTCATATATAACTTTACGTAGTAACTCCCACTTTGGGTACATTGCATTTTTTATTTTAGCGAAAACAACCACATCAATTAGCCACCCTTCAATCAAAAGTGGCCGATCAAAAGCAGAGGCAATTTCCTTACAACTTATTGATTTAAAATCAAATATATTCACAATGAGAAACCGATCATCATAAACAATGTATCCGAAACCAAACTCACCGCTTTCAAGCGGAATGTAAAAACAAGTACCTACATCAATCTTTTTCATACGCCCCCACCAAGTTAGCATTTTTTCTTCGAAGATGAATGTGTTGACATTCTATTTCTATAGTTTTCATCAAACGCTTTGGCCCTCTTATCATTAGGATCACTCAATCTGCTGGGGTCGTAAGAGCGAGCACGGTTGCCTGCTCCAGCATTAAATTTACCGTCTTCTGTGTAGACTCCACGCTGAGAAGTATCTAACGTTTTGTAATGTTCAATATCCGCTTGTTCATACCCTCTGACTTGTGCATGAGAATACTAAAGAATACTAAATGGAAATACTAAATGGACATCCAAAATACTAAATGGACATCCATCGTTAATGGCGAGGTAGTTAACCTCCGAATATGCTTTGGTTAAGCATTAAACAAGGAGGTTTGTAGGCCGCGCCCTCGCAGAACTCAGATTAGTCTTGAAGACACCCCTTTTTATCACTGTTGCAGTCGTGTCGTTCGACGTGCTTTTTTGTGTGGCGATGATCGTTACTCAGGTAAAAACCATGACCATCGCCGCGCTTGGGTAGAATCGCTATTGTTTGAACTCGAAGCCGTTTTTGCAATAGATGTGGCGGCCTTTGCGGTGATGTCCAATCATCTACATGTGGTTTTACGCATTGATGTAGAGACAGCAAACCGCAGGAGCGACAGGGAGGTGCTTGAGCAATGGCATAAGCTATTTAAAGGCGATGAATTAACGCAAAAATTCGCCAAAGGTGGGTTGGTTGAAGCGGACGAGGTCAACAGATTAAGGCATTCAATCGCCATTTATCGCACCGCTTATGTGATATCAGTTGGTTCATGCGTTGCTTAAACGAGCCGATAGCAAGACAAGCAAATCAAGAAGATAACTGTACTGGGCGTTTTTGGGAAGGTCGATTTACCTATTTCTTTTATAGAGAATCAAGCTCTACTTGATGAAGCTGCCGTTTTAGCCTGTATGACTTATGTGGATTTGAATCCCATCAGAGCCCAAATGGCCGATACACTGGAGCGATCAGCTCATGCCAGTATTCAGCTTCGAATTCAGGCGGCATTGAAAGATGAGCAGCCCAAAAATCTATTGCCTTTTATCGGCAATGAACGCGATAACCAACCCATTGGCATTACGTTTTCATTAATAGATTACCTTCAATTGGTGGATGATACCGATCGAATTATTCGAAATGATAAACTAGGTGCAATCACTGAAAATAGCGCCAAGTTACTGACAAGATTAAATATCCACCATGACAATTGGCTTAAGCTTACCACCGAGTTTGGTAAGCTATTTCATGGCCCTGTGGGAACCTTGCAAGAACTGACTGATTACTGCGAACACTTAGAAAAGCGACGACGGCACTTTGCCAAATGCTGTCAGCACCTCAACGCTGGCTGATTTCAATCCTGCATCATTAACCATGCCTTTCACAACAGCCAACAAGAGAATGGCTTAGGTATTTTTTACTAAAAATCTAAGTTTTTCAGCAAAATAGGCTAATTGAGTTAGTCCTCATCCTCTGGAGCAATACCTCGCAAGCTATTTAGCCGCTAAGTGACTTTTAGTCACTTGGATGCTAACTGAAAGTACATTATTTTCTTGTTTTATATTGGGTGGCCTGATTTATATCTTCGCTACAAATGGAGGACAAGATTTATTTCTTCCAACACTAATTGTCAATTGCTGCAATTTTTTTAAAGATTCCATCTAACTAATCATTATTATAAGTCGTTTCTTGAATTAAATGACTATCTTCATTATAGCTTTTCCAAATACCTTCTTTCTTACCATTTTCATAAGTTCCTTCTACTTCTATTATACCATTTTTATGATAACTCTTAAAAAGCCCCTCTCGCTCTCCATTTTTATAATATTCCTCAGCTTGCAATATTCCTTCCTCATCATAGGCTTTATAAAGACCATCTAATTGATCATTTTTATAAACGCCTTCCGCCTCTAATTTACCGTATTCATTATAATATTTAAACAGACCATTTCTAATACCATTAACATAGGTTTTTTCCACTGTTAATCTACCATTTTCATTATAACACCTCCAAACACCTTCTAATTTTCCATTTATATACAATGCTTCATTCTCTAGTTCACCATTACAATGATAAGTTCGATAAAAACCGTCTTCTTTCCCATTTTTAAAAATTTGTACTGTTACTTGACCATTTTCATTATAATATTTCCAAACACCTTCTAAAGTCCCATTTTCATAAGTCAATTCCGACTCTAACTGACCGTTTCTATAATAGCTTTTACAAATACCCTCTTCTTTCCCATTTACATAAAACTTTTCCTCCATTAGTTTTCCATTAGACCAATAATGCTTATAAATGCCTTCTCTATTGCCTTTTCTATAAGTTCCCTCTTTTTCTAACTGACCGTCTTTATAATAACTATTACAAATACCATCTAACGTTCCATATTTATAATTTTCTTCTTTTTCTAACTGACCGTTTTCATAATAACTATTACGAATACCATTTAACTTTCCATCTTCATAATTTTCCTCAATCCTTAGTTGACCATTTTTATAATGACCTGTTACTTTTCCTGTAAATATTTTTTTACTCATTTTACTATACCATAATTAAGATAACTCAAATTCAACTCCGAAGTGCGACAATCTAATCGAAGAATAGAGGCAAGATTAACGCCCAAGAGTGCAAATCTCAATCTATCAGTTCTATTTTTAACCATAGCTTACTCAAAAGCATACTTATGTTAACCATAGATGTAAGAGACTATCACCATGAATTATCTGTATTTTACCATAGTAAGACGATACCAGGTTTTTATTCTTTTAGAACAGCGCTTTCGATATAAATGTACTGATTGTCATCGTCCTAATGACGATAGGCAATCCTCCCATGCCTAAAATCGGTGGGGTTTGCATGTTTAAAAACGCCTTTTTTAATGAATTAGTTTGACTTTTATACCATATATCGTCCCATCATTTTTAATGGTACTCGTTCAAGCAATTTTCGCCATAACAGATTGTAGGCAAAAAATGGAAAGTGAATTATATTGTTGTTTATAAATGGCTGCCAATACTTCTTATTAAATCCAATAACATCTACCATCAAGAAAAAGTAAAAAAGGCGTGACACTTAAAGTATCACGCCTTAATAATTATGAATTGTTGATGAGATTACTAATTAGAAGCGATATTCAACACCGATACTGGCTTGATTAAAGTCTGTATCGGTTTTTCCGCCATTGGCGACGCTATCTACATTAATATCTGCATCATACCAAGTGTACTCAGCATTAATTAAAAATCGATCTGTGACTTTAAATGCCACACCAGCACCCGCAAATACACCTTCGCCATCGTCATTGCCAGAAAATCCGACGACGTCATAATCTGTCGAATACCATAACTGACCACCTTTAGCATATAGCTCAACTCGGTCTGCAATGGGAAGCATGACTTTAAGGGCTGCCGTATAACCATCGGTTTCGGCATTTGCTAAACCATTACCATAATCACCAAAGTTAATGTAACTACCTTCAAGAGCGAGGTATTTATTAAACTTATAACCAACAAGGCCCTGCATTACATCACTATTATCATCAAAATCATCATCGCCATCGACTTTTAAATAACCGTAGTTAGCGCCGACATAGATACCGTTTTCTGCGGCATCACTGTTGCTCATGTTATCAGCATGAGAATATGCACTAAAAGAGGCTAAAGAAATAATGGCAGCTAAAGTAAGAATGGGATTTTTCATAAAGTACTCCTAGTTAATTATTTAAATACACTAAGGACATTACAAAAATAATGCCAACCTCGCAAAACCACACTCAGATCAATACATAATGAAAACAATAACCTTACTTATCAACAGTATAGATTTATTTTAATATTTTAAATTCAAGTTAACTATTTTTATAAAACACATGAAACTTTTTTCATACTTACACTAAAGCCGTGCTAATTCTGTCTTAATGTATTTATTGCCTATGAAATTGTAACTATTTCATAGGCAACAAAATAAACATACAAAATCATTACATTTAATTAATTCCATTATCATTTATATTGTGCGACTTACTTATTAAAGCAAGTTTATTAAAGCAAGCTTTAACGGGAATACTGTGCGGCAGCGTTATAAACAAGAGTTATGGATGACGAACTGATTGTTAAACATGGACGTTATTTGGCAAGGAATATCCAAAAGGGAAACTGGTACTTTCCCCTTTTGGTCGACTCTTGATGAAAAATTAAGTACTAAATGGACATCCATCGTTAATGGCGGATACTAAATGCGGATACTAAATGGACATCCATCGTTAATGGCGAGGTAGTTAACCTCCGACTATGCTTTGGTTAAGCATTAAACAAGGAGGTTGGTATGCCGCGCCCTCGCAGAACTCAAATTAGTCTTGAAGACACCCCTTTTTATCACTGTTGCAGTCGTGTCGTTCGACGTGCTTTTTTGTGTGGCGATGATGATTACTCAGGTAAAAACTATGACCATCGCCGCGCTTGGGTAGAGTCGCTACTGTTTGAACTCGAAGCCGTTTTTGCCATAGATGTGGCGGCCTTTGCGGTGATGTCCAATCATCTACATGTGGTTTTACGCATTGATGTAGAGACAGCAAACCGCTGGAGCGACAGAGAGGTGCTTGAGCAATGGCATAAGCTATTTAAAGGCGATGAATTAACACAAAAATTTGCTAAAGGCGAGTTGGTTGAGGCCTATGAGGTCAACAGATTAAAACATTCCATAGCGATATATCGTAGCCGTTTATGTGATATCAGTTGGTTCATGCGTTGCTTAAACGAGCCGATAGCAAGACAAGCAAATCAAGAAGATAACTGTACAGGTCGTTTTTGGGAAGGTCGCTTTAAGTCACAGGCTCTACTTGATGAAGCCGCCGTTTTAGCCTGTATGACCTATGTTGATTTGAATCCTATCAGAGCCAAAATGGCTGGTACGCTGGAACAATCCGACCATACCAGTATTCAACTGCGTATTCGGGCGGCATTGAAAGGTGAACAGCCCAACAATCTACTGCCTTTTATTGGCAATGAACGTGATAACCAACCCAATGGAATCGCGTTTGAGCTCAAGGATTATCTGGAGTTAGTTGATGATACAGGACAGCTCATCCGCAACGACAAGCGTGGTGCCATCAGTGAAAATAGTACCAAGTTACTGACTAGGTTAAATATATCCCAAGACAATTGGCTTAAACTTACCACCGAGTTTGGTAAGCTATTTCATGGCCCAGTCGGTACGCTGCAAGAACTGACTGATTACTGCGAACACTTAGAAAAACGACGACGGCACTTTGCTAAATGCTGTCAGCACCTCAACGCTGGCTGATTTCAAGCCTGTTTCATTGACCGTTCCTTTCAAGACCGCCAACAAGACAATGGGTTGGGATTTTTTTACTAAAAATCTTCGTTTTTCAGCCAAATAGGTTAATTGAGTCAGTCATCATCCTTTGAAGCCATACCTCGCTCGCTTTTTAGTATTTAAGTGACTTTTAGTCACTTCAATACTAACCGAAAGTGCCTAATGTTCTTGTTTTATAATGGGTGGCCTGATTTATCCAGCCTGATTTATAGTTATGGGTGGCCTGATTTATCGTTATGGGTGGCCTGATTTATAGTTAAATTTAGCCTCTAAAAAATGGGGATAGCGCCATTCACTCCAGCCAAATTGATACCAACATTTCATTTACAAAAACAACGAATAGTGGAAAACTACTTCACCTGTGGTCTACGGCTTTTATGGTTTGAGGTGTGGCCACTCGCTTTTCAAGATAGGACTTAAAAACAGTTTAATGTTACTTATACATGGAAGAATAAAATGAAAAGAGTTAGCTTTATCCTATTAACCATTAGTCTATTTGGCTGCCAAGCTACAGCTCCCGAGATAGTACCCGAGTTCACTTCAGAAGTTATAGAAATTAAACCAGATGAGTTAAATCAGTATTGGATTCATAGTAGCAATATAAAAATGTTGAAAAAACGTCCTACATGGTTACCTCAAGGTAAAGGGGAGTGGACTGTTATGACTGTTATTGACTCAAATGGCCAAGAAGTTGAAAGGACTTTAATTAGTTCAACACCTGAAGGTTTTATGACACAAGCCAAAATTGACTCAATGCCAAAACAAAGTTTTACACCATCACCTTCAAATAAAAATAGAGTGCCAGTAAAATTTTACGGCACAGCAAAAATAGCGCCCAAAGATGAGCTATTAAAAAACAATTGAGATTTTAAAAAACAACTGACTATTATTTTTAAATAATAGTCAGAAATATCAACTCAATTTAATACATAATTAGAAATTTATGATTAGAAAATACTATATTATCGCTCTGTTATTTCTAGCTGGTTGTAAATCTACACCATATGCCATCGTTGATGGTAGCCAAAGCTTAGCTTCTGACACTAATAACTATGATGTTGAAATAGTTGCGATTGATGGTTCTTTCGAGTCTAATATTCGCCAGAAAAACATCAAACCTGGGTATCATTCGGTACATGTAATAACAACCGGCCCGAGTAGAGGTAAAGGCTCAGAGTCAAAGGTTTACCCTTTGGTCGCACAGGAATGCATGCGATATGAAATTTCAGCACAACATAGAACGAGCATATCAAGCGATTGGGAAATTAGAGTATTAAATGAACGCCCCATTCCGTCTTGCACTCCAAGTGAAGTTAAACATGAAGATAAAGTCATAGTTCCCGAATATGCAAGCCCCAAAAGTACCATCTCTTGCCTAAATGCTGACGCTATATCAAATGAAATGACTCCGGTGGTTTTATATCACTCACTAAAATCATGTGTTGATAAACAACAATATGACTTAGCGATATATAACTATTATTCTGCGAGTGCATATGCTTATTTCGATACATTAAGAGTCAGCGATAAGACTGCCCATGGAATCGTTAATATTGTGATGAAAGATTCTATCTGGACATTAAGTCCTTTGGAACAGCAAAATTTTGAGCAACACTTAGCTCAGTTTATCGATTCGGAAAATAAATTAAAAGCTTGCTCTTACCTTATGGATAAGGGAATGCCTACCTATCAACCTGACTATATGCTTAAACATGGGCAACACAAACAACAATTAAATACTGAACATAATGAAAAGTTATGGAAATCAACTTTGACAGACTATTTAAAATGCAATGTATGAATTAAAAATCATACATAATAAAAAGGGGAAGAAGCGCTTCCCCTTTTGGTCAAATCTTCACGCAGACAAATAGCGCATTGCCGGAGGCTAAATCCCACGGGACGATTCGTTCATAATCGTGTTCAAAAACATGCACATCAAAATAGGGCGCTAATAATGCCTGTAGCTCAGTAAAGCTAGTCGCAACCATGGCATGTTGGTCTTGCCATAACTCGGTTTGGCGCAGGCTATCTTCGGCATAAAGCGCTAAATCAGTGAGCCGACTGAAGGGCTGCTTACTCTTCTCAATACTGAGATTTAGCGACTGTTTTTCCCCCTGTCCACTGTAATGCCAGCCAGATTCGAAGGCGAAGTGATGCCCATCAAACTCGGCAAAATGCTTAATCGAAGCGGTGTTATCGATCCTGTGTTTATCGACCGTATTAAAGCAAAACAATCCACCCTCATTAAGGGCACGGTGCACACTCGCAATGCAGCTTTTAAGGCGTTCGATGCCCGCACTGTAATGGATGGAATATAAAAAACAGGTAATTAAATCAACGGGCTGCTCTACATAAAAGGCCGTCATATCCTGCAGTACAAACTGAGCCTCAGGGCAGCGGCGCATGGCCATATCGAGCATAGGCTGATTGATATCTAAGCCACTACACTGATAACCAAGGTCGATAAAATGCCGCACATGGGGGCCAGTACCACAGGCTAAATCGAGGTGCTGTTTGCCATTATTACCCAAAAATTGATGCAATCTATGGATACTCGCACTCTGTTGTTGATAGTTGATATCGGAGCACATTAAATCGTAATAGCCGGAGAGATCGGTATAAAGCGCGTTGGAAGACATAGCTGCGAATAGGTGGCATGGGCAATTAAGGGTGGCGCATGATATCTCAGTTAGCCGATATCAGAAACAAACAATTGCCACAAGGCAGTGAAACTGCCATTTCCCACAGGGGCGCCACAGCTAGAGGTGCTAACCCCGCAAGGACAAAAGCAGCAATTTCCAATTCGATGAGAAACACAAAACAAAAGAATAGCCAGATAGTGCAATACGTCGAACCATCTCGGCTATAGCACACAAAAACTCAACTCTTCATAGGTAGTTAAATGTTCAAGCCTAGGTTTGGCAAAGTAATAACCCTGAAAATACTCAATCCCTATTCCAGCGAGATAATGGAGTTCAGCTTCAGTCTCAATGCCTTCGGCCAAGACTCTTGTATTAAATTCTCGACAAATGCGCAGTATTTCAGCCACCGCCAGCTGTTTCTCGTTATCTAGATCGATATCACGGATTAAGGTCATATCGAGTTTTAATACTTGAGGGCGCAGGGCATCTAGCCAACTTAAATCGGCAAAGCCACTGCCAAAATCATCAATAGCCGTGATAAAGCCACGTTTGGCATAGCTCTCAAAGATACGGACTAATTTAGCCCTATCAACAATTTGCTCGCCCTCGGTCACTTCGAACATGATTTTACGGATATCAAATCCATAGATGTCAGCGGCTTCAATCGTCGCGCGGATACAGGTTTCGGGGTTATATACGGCATTAGGTAAAAAGTTGATACTGAGCATCTTATCGAGTCCCAGCTTTGAAGCGGTTTCTATCGCTTTAACCCGGCAAGCCTGATCAAAATAGTATTTATTATTTTCATTAATCCGCTCAAACACCCATGCAGCACCTTCACCTTCAGGGCCCCTGACGAGGGCTTCATAACCGCTAATCTGACGACTTGGCCAATGGATAATAGGTTGAAATGCCATTCGAATTTCAAATCCTAATGACTTACCACTTAAACAATCCATACAAGTTTGCTGCTTTATTCGAGCGGGAAAATCCATAAACGGCCTCCTAAACATTAACCTTACTAGTGTGAGGATAAATGCTTAACTTTGCCAGTTTTTACTGTCCACCATCCTGATAAGTTCAATCACATAAGTGTGAAGATTGCTATTTCCAATAATAAAAGGATTGCAAGCGGCATAAAAATATCAATGGATGAACCCTAATAAGCGCTCACCCATCAACACATGCTTCTGATTGATTTACTTCAGTTTATAAACCACTTCAACTCTATCCTCTATGCTCACTTGGCCGTATTGATAGCTCTCGGCAACGGCGCCCGCATAATCGGCTTTGGCGTTCATACGCAACATGACAGGTTGCACAGGGCGTTGATCGTAGTAGCGGATCTGCCAGATCTTACCGAGATTTTCCCCAAAGCCCTGGGCCAGAGATTCAGCTTTTTGCTTGGCATCCGCTATCGCAGCCTGACGGGCCTTGGCGATATATTCAGCCTCTTTGCTCGACTTAAGGGCGATATTGTTTACCCGATTCATCCCCTCTTCGAGGGCCGAATCTAAAATGGTATTTAATCGAGCCAGATCCTTAACCGTCACGGTAATTTGGCGGCTAGCGGTATAGCCCGTGAGTTCCGGGGCCTTATCCTGCACATAGGTGTATTGCGGTTGCAGATTTAAATTGGCGCTCTGGATTTGATCCTTAGCCACACCCGCAGCCGTTAAGCGGGCGATAAACTTAGCGACGGCGGCATCGGAATTATCTTTCGCGGCTTTAGCGGTTTTTTCGGTCACGGCCACTTCTACATTCAAATCCGCCATATCGGGTTCGACTTGAATTTGGCTCACCCCCATAGTTTCGATATGCGGGAAATCCACCTCGGCCGCGAGCGCTTGGGGCACCATCAATGCGCTAGAAAAGAGACCCGCCGCAACCAATACCGCTAAAAGAGAATTTTTCATAACTTACTCCAAAAATGAAATCTTAATATCATTGCCAACTTAAGCTATCAGCTAAAGGGGCAAAAACCAGTGTCAATATGTAACGGCCCTAGAACCTAGAACCTAGAACCTAGAACCTAGAACCTAGAACCTAGAACCTCAGATAGTGACTCTACAAACGGGCGAAAATTTAAAAGGGGTTAATTTTTCTGAAAAATTTTTAGATCTTTTTATCTCGATGGGATCAACTGCGGATCTTTGGCAGACATGCCTATATCCACACCCAGAATAGGTCATAGGGTTAACTGGCATATTCAGCGCCCCAGTTGTACACTTTTCAGCCAAAGCTACTGTACCTTTTAATCACTTCAGGTATAATCCGCCAACTTTTTTAAGGCGGCTTATACCTCAGCGAGAAACCATGACAGTTGAAACTTTTAAACCCAAGCAAACGACCACGCTTGATATCCCAGTCAAAACATTAGAAGCAGCAAGCACTAATGCTGTTACCACTGGGAATCGCATCGGTTTCGTGTCTTTGGGCTGCCCAAAAAACCTCGTGGATTCAGAGCGTATTCTGACTCAGTTACGCATCGACGGCTACGAAGTCACTAACAGCTACGACAATGCCGACTTAGTTATCGTCAATACCTGCGGCTTTATCGATGCTGCGGTGGAAGAGTCTCTAGATGCTGTGCGTGAAGCCTTAGAAGAAAACGGCAAAGTGATCGTCACTGGCTGCCTTGGCGCCAAAGAAAACCAAATCCGCGAAGTGCACCCAGATGTGTTAGAAATCACTGGCCCACACAGCTACGAAGCGGTGTTGAAGCATGTTCACAAGTATGTGCCTAAGCCAGAGCACAACCCTTTCACCTCATTAATCCCACAAACTGGGGTTAAGTTAACGCCTAAGCATTACGCTTATTTAAAGATTTCAGAAGGTTGCGACAACCGTTGTACTTTCTGCATTATTCCTTCGCTACGTGGCGATCTCGACAGCCGCCCAGCGGGCAGCATCTTAGATGAAGCTAAGCGTTTAGTGGAATCAGGCGTACAAGAAATTCTAGTCGTCAGCCAAGACACCTCGGCCTACGGCAAAGACAAAGGCGGTCGTACCGATTTTTGGAACGGTATGCCAGTCAAGCAAGACATTACTAGCCTAGCGCGCCAACTGGGTAAAATGGGCGCTTGGGTGCGTCTGCATTACATCTATCCCTACCCATGGGTTGACGATTTGATCCCGCTAATGGCGGAAGGTTTAATCCTGCCGTATTTGGATATTCCAATGCAGCATGCTAGCCCGCGCATCCTCAAGATGATGAAGCGTCCAGGCCGTGTTGACCGTCAGTTAGAAGCGATTCAACGCTGGCGTGAAATTTGTCCAGATCTAGTGATCCGCTCGACCTTCATCGTCGGCTTCCCTGGTGAAACCGAAGAGGATTTCCAAATCCTGCTCGATTTCTTAAAAGAAGCACGTCTTGATCGCGTAGGTTGCTTTAAGTATTCTGAAGTCGATGGCGCTGTCGCCAACACCATCGCTGAGCTTATCAGCGAAGAAGTGAAAGAAGACAGATACCACAGATTTATGGAACTCCAAGCCGAGATCAGCGCCGAGCGTTTAGCCCGTTTCGTTGGCCGTACTTTAGATATTCTGATTGATGATGTAGACGAAGAAGGCGCTATTGGCCGCAGCTTCGCCGATGCACCAGAAATCGACGGCATGGTGTTTATCAATGGTGAAACTGAACTTGAGCCCGGTATGTTGGTTCGTGCCCGCATCACCCATTCAGATGAACACGATCTGTGGGCTGAAGTGGTAGACGCTGACACCCAAGACTAAGCCGTTCTGATACAGGACAGGCTATGACTCAAAAGCGAACCTCTGGTTCGCTTTTTGTTTTTATCATTTCGTAAGCATTAACACTGCGAATGCTTCAGCATCCTTACTCCACTGTTTCTTCACACTGTCTTGGCCCGCGATATTGATTCATTGCCAGCCTCAATTTCGCTGATTTATCAGCAGCTAGAATGAGACGTTATGAATTAAGCATTAAGCATCGGGCCCCAACATCTTATTGGCATCAACCCAAAGCTCGAATTCTTCTGCCGTCACAAACTCAAGTTCTAATGCCGCTTGGCGCAGTGTCTTATGCTCGCTATGGGCTTTTTTGGCTATCTTAGCGGCCTTTTCATAACCGATATGTTGATTCAGCGCCGTCACTAACATGAGTGAATTTTCCACATGCAGCGCGATTTGTGGCTCGTTCGCCACTATGCCGACCACGCAATGATCGCGAAACGATTGGCAAGCATCCCCCAATAAGCGCCCAGATTGCAGCACATTGGCGATAATCATCGGCTTAAACACATTGAGCTCAAACTGACCATTGCTGCCGCCAATCCCAACGGCGACATCATTACCCATGATTTGCGCGCACACCATAGTCATAGCCTCGACCTGAGTTGGGTTCACTTTTCCCGGCATGATCGACGAACCGGGTTCATTTTCAGGCAGTAATAACTCACCAATGCCACAGCGCGGGCCAGAACCTAACATCCTAATATCATTTGCGATCTTCATTAAACTAACCGCCGCCACTTTATAGGCCGCCGACAGGGAGACTAATTCATCGTGGGCAGCAAGGGCAGCAAACTTATTCGGCGCCGTCACAAAGGGCAAGCCCGTGAGTTTTGCGATATTGTCCGCCACCTTAACGGCGTAATCCTTGTGTGTATTCAGCCCAGTGCCGACGGCGGTCGCACCTAAGGCTAACTCGGCCACACGCTTAAGACTGTGCTCAATGCCTTCGATGGCATGACTTAAGTGCGCGGCATAACCCGAAAACTCTTGGCCTAACGTTAACGGTGTTGCATCCATAAAATGTGTGCGACCGATTTTAACGATTTGCGCAAACTCCTCGGCCTTCTTCTGTAAGCTCTGCTGCAATAACCTCATGCAGGGCAAAACGAGCTCAACCGCTTGGCGATAGGCGGCAATGTGCATGGCGGTGGGAAAAGTATCGTTGGAGGATTGCGAGCGGTTAACATCATCATTGGGGTGCAAGCATTTAACCGCATCGATAAGTTGCCCACCTGAGAGCACATGGCCACGATAGGCAATCACCTCATTGACGTTCATATTGGTTTGCGTGCCCGAACCCGTTTGCCAAATCACTAAAGGAAATTGCGCATCGAGTTCGCCTGCAATCAGCTCATCGCACACTTGGGCAATCAGTTGAGCTTTAGCTTGAGTCAAAGTGCCAAGTTGTTGATTGGTAATGGCGGCGGCTTTCTTTAAATAGCCAAAAGCGTGGATCACTTCGACAGGCATAGATGCCTCAGCACCAATACGAAAGTGCTGCAGCGAACGCTCGGTTTGTGCGCCCCAATAACAATCGGCGGGGACTTTCACCTCACCCATAGTGTCGTGTTCAACTCGATATTGCTGTGCCATGTGCATCTCCTTCGCTAAAACGCTCTAAGCGTTCACCATACTCGCTCAGGGCGAAAGTACAATTAACCTCCAACAAGGAGTATCAATAATAAGGCTGATTTAAGCGTAAAGATTGGCGTAAAGGCAGGTGGAGGAGCATGAATTGGCAGGATTAACGAGGCACTAACACAGCAGACTAAAGCAGCGAACTAAAACAGTAAAAAGCAGATTAACAAAAGCGCAGACCTAGAAAGTCAAAAGGGGCATCGCCCTTGTGCTGATGCCCCTTTCGGTTTTGTGCTTTACGGTCGTATGACCCTTTGCCCTTTTTCGCTTTCTCGGTGCGGGTCCTAAACAAGGGACTCGTCACTAACGCTTTTAGTGCGTTGTCGGTAATGGTGCCTCGACCACTTTCGTGTTCTAAGGGCATATTTTGCGGTTTTTGCTTAGTCATTTTATGCCTCACTGCTTAATGAAAGTTAAGCCCATAGCCTAACAGCGCAAACTATAACGCAATCAAATCAGATGTACAGAGTTTGTGCACTCCAACATAAAAAATGACTTTGACTAGTAGGAAAGTATGATAGATTATTTAAATAAAAATAATATATTAGCTTAATAATCAATAAGATTTTATTAATAGGTTTAGTGAGTGGATTTTGCCATAACCTTTATTGGCACTCAGGTTACACTTTGTAATCGACAGATAAGGAGATCAATTTGGCATCCGTGTTAGTCGCTCAACCTTGGCTCGGCGCACTGCTCTTACTGATAACACTTCAAGCCCCGCTTGCCAGTGCTTTTTCCAGTTCAGACTCCTGCGTGATGACTATGGGGTATCGCACCAGCGAACGCTTACCCTTTATCGGAGACGAGTCCAATAACACGGGATTTTATCACGAACTCTACCAAGCGGCGGCGGACAAGATTGGCTGCAAACTCAATGTGGTGCGCGCACCTAAATTACGTATTCTGCGGGATCTCAAACTCGGCAATATCGATTTTTATCCCGGCCTTAATTTCACCGAAGAGCGGGCTCAATACACGCATTTTATCCCCAATGGACTTTCACAACGTGCGATTGGCATTAGCCGTGCTGGCGCCGCCGATATTCGCTCCATTGAACAGTTAGCCCATTATGAGATGACCCTCTTAATCGCCCCCGGCAGTTATGACTTTGGCGGCTTACCCGACAAAATCAAGGTACGCAAACCGCCTGAGCTAACCGTCCCTAAAGCCTTGGATTATTTACTTTCAAACCAAGGGGACTTTTTTATTTATGATCAAACCACTTTGCATTATTACCTTAAAAATCGCGACCAAAGCCAGTTTAAACTCCACTATTACTACAGCGAATTACCGCAGGAAATGTATCTCGGTTTCTCGAAAAAAAGCCGCCACTACCGCGGTAGACACAACCCCAACTATCGCGCCGATATCCCCATCAGCCCTGATAACAGTCCCACAGTGTTAACACCAGATTCTAAAGTCTTTGAATTTGCCAAAGCACTAGCCGCCATGGATTCCCAAGGTGAAACTCAGCGCTTGTATAGCAAGTATTTTGGCTAGCTTAAATCACAAAAAGTACCGCTAACGCAGAGTTCTATTGGACCTCTTATCAATTGAGGTACCAATAAAGAGCGAAGAGAATCATGCCTAACTGATTAAAAAGTGGAAAACTTGTCTTCTGATCAAGCCATATTCTGATGTTTTAACTCGCTTTGTTACCCTCTGCGACAATATGCCGCACCTGCCACACTGAGATGCTCTTTATAATGCAGCGCAATTAATCCAAGTGAATGGAAGACAATAAGATGGCTGCAAATTCTGCGTATTTATCTCACCCGTTTAAAACTTCAGTAATTTCCTCATCCCTCGCAATCGCCATGGGCTTATCGCTAGCGCCACAGGCCATGGCTGACGACAGCGAATTAGCCAATATTGAACGCTTAGAGGTACATGGCCAACAGACCGAAAACCGTAACGCCTTAGGCTCGGCTGAAAATCTACTGAAAGGGCAAGGAGTCGATTTCTCCGAAGCGGGCGGCGTATCGGCCCTACCTATCCTCAATGGCATGATGGGCGATCGCATCAAAGTGCTGGTTGATGGCGCAGACATTACCGCGTCCTGTGCCAACCAAATGAATCCACCACTGTCATATATCTCCGCCAATCAAATCACCACAGCCGAAGTTATCGCGGGCGTATCGCCAGTCAGTGCCGGTGGCGACAATATTGCGGGCGTGATTAAGGTTAGCAGCCTTAACCCTAAATTTGGTGAAAGCGAGGCTATCAAGTGGAATAGTGGCGATATTTCAACTGGATATCGCAGTGTGAGTGACACTTTATTACTCGGCACCAACGCCACTGTCGCAAGCAAAAATGTCAGCCTTAGCTACCAAGGCGCCTATGAAGATGCCAACAGCTATAAAGATGGCAATGGCGATAAAGTCATCGATACCCTGTACCGCGCACAAAACCATGCTCTGACCGCCGCATGGCGCGATGAGACTCAAGAAGTTGCCATAAAATTGACCCACCAAAATATCCCATTCCAAGGTTTTGCTAACCAATATATGGATATGACGGATAACAAGAGTTACGGTGCCCTCGCCCGTTATCAACTCAAACTCGACGATGACGGTGAATTCAGTGCCCAAGTAAACTGGCACGGCGTGAAACACGAGATGGGCTTTTTCACTCCAGAAAAAACCGGCAAGATGCCAATGAACACTGAAGGTGATGACTACGGCTATCAACTGCACTGGCGTTTGCCAATGGGTGATGACAGCACCTTACTGGTCGGCCAAGAATACTATAGCTACCAGCTCGACGATGTTTGGCCTGCGGTGCCTGACACTATGATGGCGCCCAATGACTACATCAACATCAACGATGGTGAACGCCGCCGCGCTGCCGTTTATGGCGAATGGCAGCAAGATTTAAGTCAAAGCTGGTGGTTATCGGCGGGCGTTCGCTTTGAGTATGTCACCACCAATACCGGTGAAGTCCAAGCCTATAGCAACATGCCTATGATGGGCATGCCCAATGTCGACGCAGAAGCGGCAAAAGCCTTTAATGCGATGGACAGAAAACGTGATGATAATCTGATCGATGCCACCTTGCTGGCGCGCTATCAATTATCTACCAATCAACAACTTGAGTTTGGTTTAGCCCGCAAGAATCGTGCTCCGAATCTATACGAACGTTACAGCTGGGGCCGCGGCACTATGGCGACCACTATGATAGGTTGGTATGGTGATGGTAATGGTTATGTGGGTAATCCGGATCTTAAACCAGAAACCGCCCATACCCTGAGCGCAGCCTACAAATATAACGATGATAGCTGGCAAGTTTCGACCACAGCTTGGTACACAGCTGTGACTGACTATGTCGATGCCGAAGTCATTGGTAGCTTCAATCGCACCAGTTCGCCTGATGGCAAACGCAATATTCTCCAATTCACTAACTTAGATGCCAATCTCTATGGCGCACGTTTTAATGCGCTCTATCAGTTTGCCGAAACCAGCACAGGTAAATGGCAAGTGTTAGGCAAAGTGAATGTAACCCGTGGCGAGCGAGATGAAGGTGATGAACCTTTATATCAAATCAAGCCGTTGCAAACTGAGCTGGCACTGCAACATCAGTTAGGTCAGTGGGAAAACAGTCTTTCATGGCAATGGGTTGCGACCAAAGATCGCGTAGATGACCGCCGCCTTGAAAATGAAACCGACAGTTACTCCTTGCTCAATTTGAACAGCAGTATGAAATGGCAGGATCTGACTGTCACCTTCGCCGTGAATAACCTGTTCGACAGCTACTATGAGCTGCCACTGGGCGGCGTGAGTGTGGCTGAATTTAAGGCCGATAATACCAATGGCTTTAACCAGATTGCCGGTGCAGGTCGCTCGTTCGAACTCAGCGCAAGCTACGCATTTTAATGACCGATTTTAAAGGTATTATTTTTAACAACATAGTTTTTAACCACATGGTTTTTAACGGCACGGCTTTTTAGGTCGAACAGATCTAATCCGAACGTTAAACAAAAAGGGCAAGCAGATTAAGTGATTAATCGCTTGCCCTTTTTTATGCTCAAACCACATTCATGCCACTAACACTAAAGCACAGGCACTAAAGCACTGAGACGACTTAAGCGCACTATGCAGCACGACTGAACGAGTGACACTATGGATTAGTTACCCGCAATCTTCATTTCAGATAACAAGATACCGCCGGTACGAATCGATGAGCGCAAATCAAAATCCTTACTCACGGCTTGCACGCCACGGAACATCTCTTTCAAGTTACCCGCGATAGTGATCTCTTCCACTGGATATTGGATCTCACCGTTTTCAACGTAGAAACCCGCCGCACCACGGGAATAATCGCCCGTTACCATGTTCACGCCTTGGCCCATGACTTCGGTCACAATCAAACCTGTGCCCATGTCTTTCACCAATTCGTCGAAGGTTTGGCCTGTGTGGCCGAGCGTCCAGTTATAAATACCGCCCGCATGGCCCGTGTTGGTTAAGCCTAACTTGCGCGCCGAGTAGCTGGTCAGCAAATAGGTTTCTAACATGCCGCGGTCAATAATGCGTCTGTCTTGGGTCGCCACGCCTTCACTGTCGTAGTTCGCGCTTGCCAATGCGCCCAGTAAATGCGGCTGCTCTTCGATATTAAACCAATCGGGGAAGATTTGGGTGTTGATCGAATCCAATAAGAAACTGGATTTACGGTATAAACTGCCACCGCTGATAGCACCGATAAAGTGGCCGATTAACCCTGTGGCGATATCTGGCGCTAATAAAATGGGTAAACGCGTCGTCGCGATCTTGCGCGCACCAAGGCGACTTACTGTCTTCTCTGCGGTCTTTAAACCTACCGTTTCAGGTGCAAGCATCTCGCTGAATTTACGGGCGATAGTGTAATCGTAATCCCGTTGCATATTGCCTTCACTATCTTCACCGATCACGCTGCAACTCAAGCTATAACGCGAGCTGCAATAACCGTT
Organism: Shewanella sp. SM95; assembly: GCF_025653595.1. Taxonomy (NCBI): domain Bacteria; kingdom Pseudomonadati; phylum Pseudomonadota; class Gammaproteobacteria; order Alteromonadales; family Shewanellaceae; genus Shewanella; species Shewanella sp. SM95. The sequence goes on along the minus strand of NZ_JAKKSE010000007.1, from coordinate 86,954 downwards.
TAAGAAACCGTGGCTATTGCCATACACTTTAACCGCAGTGTGAGCATTGGCACTGGCGCCGTCGGAATTATTGATACGTGGATCGGCATCGAGCGCCGCAGTTTCGGCGCGGATCGCCAGTTGCGCTAACTCATCGGGGGAAATATCTTGTGGATAATACAGTTGAAGATCGCGGATCTGATTTGCCATCAAGGCTTTATCGGCAAGACCACTGAATGGATCGGGAGAAGTATAACGGGCGATATCGTCGGCCGCTTTCACCGCTAAGGCGATGGCCTCTGGACTTAAATCCGACGTCGATGAACTGCCCTTGCAACCATCGCGGTAAACCGTAATTCCTAAGGCACCATCTTTATTAAATTCAACGGTTTCAACTTCTTTTAAACGGGTAGAAACCGACAAACCTTGTTGTTTACTGATCGCCACTTCGGCAGCGTTCGTTCCTAATTTGTTGGCATATTCCAGCGCCACGGCCACCGCATCTTTCAGCGCGCCCAATTCACTATCGATTCTGTTCAAAGACACAAAGCTACTCTTTCGTTGTCGGCAATTGCCGTAGCATAACAAACACAAATCCCATTCACATTAATTATTCGCGGCTGACTTAGGCTTGAGAGCGTATCCTATACCCAAACAACCTGAAGATGCAGGATTCAGCGGGAGTTTAACGCACTTTAGGCAAGGCGGTTATTTGCAGGCCTAGCGGGCTAAGTTAAAAATAACCAACACAGCATAAAGTGCGTTAAAACCCGCCGGGACGGAGCGCCTAGGGCACTCCACTTCCGTGTTGCATCAATTCAAAAGGTAGCCGACATTCTGTCATTGCTGCGCCTTGAATTGAAGCACCCTATGCGCTCTGAAACTCGTATCTTCAGGTAGCTTGGGTATAAACACATTCACCTAGGCGATTTTTGGCTGGAGATGTTATTATTAGCCAGTTATTTACTTGAGGTTTTATCTATATGAAGATTGTTGGTGATTCAGAACATTTTAAACAGCCCTACGACATAGATGAAGATTATGTCAGCAGCAAAACAACGGACAAGCGTGATAGCGAAGCCGTGCAAAAAGTCGGTATGGAGCTTGTTTCACTGAGCAAGACTCAGCTAGATAAAATCGAGCTGGATGAGTTTTTGTACGACGCTATCCTGCAAACACGCAAAATCAAGGTCAATACTGAGGCGTATCGTCGCCACATGCAGTATATCGGCAAATTGATGCGTAATTTTGATATTGAGCCAATCAAGGCTTCACTCGCTATCGTGTTGAATAAAAACAACAACGAGACCGCTAAGTTACAAATGTTCGAAAAAATGCGTGAACGCTTACTCACCCAAGGTGATGATGAGATTCAAACTGTCGTCGAGCATTATCCGCAATTAGACAGACAAAAACTGCGTACTTTGGTGCGTCAAGCCACCAAAGAACTGGCCAAAGGCCCAGAATCAAAATCATCTAAAGAGCTGTTTAAATATCTACGCAGCGAAATCCAAGACTAATTAACTTCAGCCCCACAAGGATGTTGCTTATGCGACTTAGCAAAACGTTATCGGTATTTTCTTGGGCATTACTGGGCGCATTAGCGCTCAGTGGTTGTAATGGCGCCGCTGATGGCACCGACACTGACGGAACAACAGACAGCTACAGCTTAACGCTGGGCTATAAAACTGTAGTTAACGGCAAGTGCGCCGATGCAACCACCAATTTAAGCTTTGCCTCCGATACGAGTTTTTGTGCCGTCGCTACCTTAAAAAAGGGTTCGAGTAAACTTAGCGGCCAACTGATTAGCTTCGCTGCGACCTTAGGTACTGTTGCGCCAGCAACAAAACTCACCAATGCAGATGGCGTTGCTGAAGTCATCGTTTCTAACCCAGCATTAACAGCAGAAGCTGGTACCGTAACGGCGAGCTATACGCCATCTGATGCAGACGCATTAACTGCAAGCCGTAACTACGAGTTCGTTGGTTCAGGTAATGGTAACACCATTGCAACACCTAAACTCAGCACCAGTATTTTAAACAGCTCAGCCTTAGTCACTCACTTTAAAGTCGATGAGTCGGTGCAATTACAAGCCATATTGCTCGATAGCGAAAGCAAAGGTATCGAAGGCGCTAAAGTCACCTTTACTGCAGGTTCAGCGGCGCTCAATCCTGCCAGTGCACTGACCAACACTCAAGGTATTGCGCAGATACCCTATACGCCAAGCGCAACTGAATTAGGGGCAAACTCCCTCACAGTAACAGTGGACTATCAAGGTAAATTGCTGCAAACCAGCAGTTTGTATGAAGTGTTGAGTAAAGATGCCGTCAATCAAGAAGGCACGCTGAAACTCGGCTCATTCAATGGTGCTGTCTTTACCGAAGGTCAATTGGCGAGCACCTTAACGGCCGATGCCAATGGCAAATATAAAATCAGCGCAGGCGGTAGTTTTGGTGTAAGTGCAAGTTTAGTATTAGAGACCAATGACGGCACGGTTACGCGAGTACAAACACCCTCTTCCATCAGCTTTAGCTCAGATTGCACCACAAACAATAGCGCCACACTCGATACCCCAGTTACGACTTTATCGGGTAATGCGAGCTCGACCTTCCAAGACACTAGTTGCAGTGGCAACAGTGAACGTAGCGACCAAATCATCGCCACAACCGTGGCTGGTAATCAGACGTTAACGGCGAATTTCCCATTTACTCTGCAACGTCAAACGCTTGCCAGCTTAAGTTTTGAGTCGGCAGAGCCTGCACAAATTCGCATCAAAGGTGCGGGCGGCACAGGTTCAAGCGAATCCTCTTTAGTCAGCTTCAAAGTCACCAGCGCCAATGGCCAACCCGCAGCGCAACAGAATGTCAGCTTTACCTTAGATACGGTTGTGGATGGTTTAAGTTTTGCCAATGGCACTGCGAATGCGCAAAGCCTGACAAACTCCCAAGGTATCGCCAGTGTGCGCGTATTATCCGGCACAGTACCCACGCCTGTGCGCGTGGTCGCCACTGCTGTTGATACTGATACTAAAGAAGTCATCACTAGCCAATCTGAACAGTTAACCGTGAATACTGGTCTACCGCAACAGCTTGGATTTAGTTTAGCGACGAGTAATGCCAACCCTGAAGCGGGTAATATTGATGGTGAGAAAGTCACAGTGACAGCAAGACTGTCTGACAGTTTTGGCAACCCTGCGCCAAATGACACAACAGTTAACTTTACCAGTGAAGGCGGCCAAATAGAGCCAAGCTGCTTAACCCAAAATGGGGCCTGCAGTGTGACTTGGACATCAAGCGATCCAAGACCTCAAGACCATCGCATAACAGTATTAGCCTACGCTTTAGGTCACGAAACCTTTTTCGACACCAATGGTAACAACCAATTTGATTCGGCCGATGGTAGCGCCATTGCAAAAGCTTGCTTGATAAATGGCGTTCCTGTGGCTTGCAGTGGTAACGGCTTAGATGTAGAAACCTTCCACAACTCAGGCTTTAGCGATTTGCCGACAGCCTTTCGCGATGATAACGAAAACTTCGCCTATGATAGTGGTGAACGCTATTTCGATAACCTCGCTAGCGACACCTATAAAGGTGCAGATGGCAAGTTTAACGGCCCTCAATGTCAAGGCGCACTCTGCGGGACAGGACAAGCGAATAAGACTTATGTTCGTAAAGCAGTTGTGATGATAATGTCTGGCTCAAAAGCCTATTTCTCCCTATGGCAAGATGGTGTCAAAGTATATGAAGATCGCCTAGGTCAAAATACTCTCAACAATCTTGAGTCTTTAACGGCAATTCCTGCAGGGAAAACATCCGAATTTACCGTAAAGTTCTACGACAGTGTCGATCAAATTATGCCCTCTAGTACAACGCTTAATATCGATGCGGATAAAGGGGAATTGCTATCAACGACCTATACTGTCCCTAAAACAAATAGTGCAAATGCAGGCTTGACGGACTTTTTCCTCAAGAATACTGAAACCGCTAGCAGCCAAGTGGTACTAACTGTGAATACACCAAGTGGCGTTGAAACCTTGCTTAAGTTCAATGTGTTGCTGCAATAATAACGAACTGATAGATAACAAAAGACCCGCGAATGCGGGTCTTTTTATTGGAATATTTTATTAGAGGATGACAACCCACAGCCCTTAGATCTACTACACATCTTTAGTTATAGCTGTGCATCTATGAGCCATGACTCTCACTAATTTTATAACTCTTAATTTTATAGCTCTACTGCGCGGCGTAAACGGAAACTCCGTAAAGCCAAATACACCGCTCCCACAGCCGCCCATATAAGCCCTAACTCTAGTGATTGTGGCTCTAAGTTCACCCAAAGCACGCCAATAGTGCCGGCGCCACACAATGGCAAGACTAAGTATTGTAAGTGGTCTCTAAAAGATTTATTACGTCGATCCCTTAGGTAAAACTGCACAATCACGGATAAGTTTACGAAGGTAAAAGCGACTAAAGCGCCAAAATTCACTAAGGCTAGCGCCATTTCCAAATCAAATGAAACGGCAGACAGCGCAAGCGCACCCACCAACAAGACATTAAATGCAGGGGTTCGCCATCTAGGATGGATATAAGCAAACCCTTTACGTGGCAACATATTATCCCGCCCCATCACATATAAAATCCGTGCAACCCCAGCATGGGCAGCCATACCGGATGCCAATACAGCAACAGTGGTCGCGACTAATACGATGGACTGGAATAGATTACCACCCACATAGAGTGCAATTTCAGGCAATACCGCATCAAGCTGTTGAAAGCGGGAAATATCGGGAAAATAGAGCTGCAAAAAATAAGACACGCCAACAAAAATCACGCCACCGAGCAAAGCCGTCAACACAATCGCGCGAGGAATAACACGTTGAGCATCTTTAGTTTCTTCAGTCAGTGAACTTAACCCGTCAAAGCCGAGGAAGGAGAAACACAGAATCGTCGCCCCTGTGAATAATGGCGCCATCGCCATATTATCGGCATAAAATGGTCGCACACTCGCGACGACACCTTCGCCTTCACCGAGGGAAATGCTATAGGCCATTAGACCAATGAACACCACAATAATGGCGATCTGTGCAAACACTATCACCCCATTAAAGTTCGCGACGAGATCAATCCCCTTAAGATTAAGCAAGGTCATTATGGTCACAAGAGCGAAAATAAAGATCCAAGGTTCGACGCTGGGAAACATGGCGGTTAAATAGATTTTTGCGAGCAACATATTGATCATTGGCATAAACATATAGTCCAGCAGCGATGACCAACCCACCATAAAACCAACATTCGGGCTAAAGGTTTTTTGAGCATAAGTGTAGGCTGAACCCGCATAGGGATATTTACGTACCAAATGACCGTAACTAAACGCGGTAAATAAAATCCCCGCCAATGCGAATAGATAAGACGTAGCCACATGGCCAGAGGTGATCTCGGAAACAATACCAAAGGTGTCAAAAACGGCCATAGGCGTGAGATAGGCAAGCCCCATCACCACCACTTGCCATAAGTTGAGGGTCTGCTTCAAACCCGGATTTTGTTGGCTCATCAGCACACCCCCATTGTACAGGGTTGAACACCTAAGCACGCATCTGCAATTAGTTTTTGCTTGCGGCTAACCGTCTGCACTCTCGGTTTAATGGCTAACGCAACAACTTGATTTACAACAACTACCGACAATCCGGTACACAACAGCCCCATTGGTCTTTCCTCAGTAAAATAGGTTCAACTGAACCTCATATCATTTCCGGATGTTTACCGGCCTCAATTGTTTTAAAACACATACGTCATAAATAAAAAATAACCGAGATACTGAGTATCTCGGTTATTTTTTCGGCGCGCATTCTCCCCCAAAACCAATAAGAAGACAACCCAATAAAAATATTAAGTGATCCGCAATCTGTGATGGCTTAGTGAAAAACGACAGAATCCAAGTACAAGACTTGATATCAGCTCACGATCCTCAATCTGCTTTAATCAGAACCAAGATCTCCCTTTGTCGATACATTAGAAGAATCACCAGCAGCACTGCGCAGCAAGGTTTGTAATTGTTGTAGCTCGAGTCTGATGGCTTTCAACTCCTCGTGCATTTGTCTTTGTTCCTGCTCCAAGACTTGTTTGTCCTGCTCACGCTCTAATGCATGCTCTTCGTCACTGAAGGTTTGCATGGTATTGACGATAATCGCAATAAACAAATTTAGCATAGTGAAAGTAGCCACCAGAATAAATGGCACGAAAAATACCCAAGCATAAGGGTAAACTTCCATCACTGGCCGCGAAATTCCCATAGACCAGCTTTCAAGCGTCATTATTTGAAATAGGGTATAAAACGAATCAGCAATGGTGCCAAACCATTCCGGAAACGTAGCCCCAAAGATTTTGGTGGCGATCACCGCAAACACATAATAAATCAACAGTAATACCGTGGCGATCGATGCCAATCCTGGAAGTGAACCCAACAGAGCTGACACGACCCGTTTCATTGATGGCACAATTGTTAACACTCTCAGCACCCGCAACACCCGTAGCGAACGCAGTACAGCCAGAGGCCCAGATGCAGGGATCAGTGCAATCACTATCACGGTAAAATCGAACACACTCCAAGGGTCTTTAAAAAATTCCCCCCTGTAGGCATAAATCCGTAGCAATAACTCCACGACAAATACACTCAGCAGCACCTTATCAAGACTCATCAACAAAGTACCGTATTGCGCCATCAGGCTGGCTGAGGTCTCCATACCTAACTGCACCGCGTTGATTAAAATCAATGTCAAAATAAAATGACCAAACCAGTTTTGCTCAACCAAGCTAATCACTCTTGCCTGCAAACCCGTTGGTGCGTTAAGTAAAGATGTACTCATGTCGACTCCTATAATCACAATTGCGGCGATTGTAGCGAGTGCGCTTTCAGATGCCCAGTTTTTACGGTGGGTTAAATAACAACAGGGTTAAATGCAGTGGATTGAGCAAGATTTGGATAATATGAACAGCAACTTTTATGAGGGGGTGGGTAAAACGTCATAACGTCCTCAGTAAACGATTAACACTCGCCAATAAATATAAATCTAAGGTATCGCTAAAAACTAATGGGTATCAATCAGCAACAACTTCGTTCTTCGCTTAATCCCCAACATCGCTAGGCCGAAAAAGACCGCAAATAAGCCCCAGAGTTGCAGCCATTTTGGCATCACACTCGCCCAACTTGCGCCCATTTGATTGAGCTCTAGCATACCCATAATCGCGGGTACGGCCGGAATAAACTGTGAGCCGAGTACTAAAGGCTCTGGGATCAGCGCTATCGGCCACACAAAACCTGACACGAATAGAATAGGCATAGAGATCAGCAGTAGCACTTGGGTGGGTAAATCGCGGCGGGTGAATAAGGTGCTCATGGCAACACCTGCGGCGGCGGTAGCCAGTAAAAACGGCAATAACCACAGCGCAACTAAGCCAAGGCTCGCTTGAATACTCACGTTATACCAGTGATAACAATAGCCCACATAAAAGCTGGTAAAGAAGATATAAATCAACATGAAAGCAAGAATACGACCACAGACTAATTGCACCGGTGACACCTGCTGCCAATACCCTTTATGCCGCCATTGCCCAGCCCCTAAAATGCCAGTACCTATGAGTAAGGTTTGGTGCAAAATCAGCAAGAACAGTCCAGGTACCACATAGGGCGTATAACCTAGGCTCTGGTTAAAGGCAGGCACACTGTTAAGATGAAGCGAGTTTAAACTCTCTTGGGCCTGCTTAGGATTTTGTCCTTGAGCAAGCATGCCAATCAATTGCACTTGCTTACCCGCATCCATTCCTGCGCTAACTAAGCCTTCAACAACCGCGGAATAAATCAAAAAGTAACTAGCATCACCGCCATAGCTTAGCGTCACACCTTTACCGAGCAATAAATCGCGGCGGAATCCTTCAGGGATCACGAGTAAGCCGTGGGCCTTACGCGTCTCAATAAATCGCTTCGCCTCGGTAATCGAACCGACTTGGCCTATGACTTGAATTTTTGCGCTGGCATCGGCATGACGGATCAATTGACGGCTTAGGGAAGAATGATCTAAGTCCACCACGATCAGTTGTTGCTCAGTCGGCACTTGATTCAGATAGGGCAAAGGATACAAAACCGAATAAAACAGTACACCGCCAAATAAGGTCACTGCGATCGCTTTATCGCTAATAATAGCCTTAAACTCAGTGAGGATCAGTCGCCACAGACTGAGCTGACGTGGTGTGTTTGCGTGTTCGCTATTGGATAAATTCATCCTATTGCCCCTTCGCAGATATAGCTGCGTCCGAGTCATAAACCGTCACTGAAGCATTGGTGTTAACTGTGATAGGCAGTAATTTACGCGACAGGAAATATATCAAAGGTATCAGACAGATAAAGCCCCAATAGCTAGTGATTTGGCTCGCCACACTTGGCCAAGTAGCGCCATAACTCACGATACTAACATGGGACTCAATATAATGGCTCGATGGCATGATAAGTCGCCACCACTGGGCTAATTGCGGCATTTCGTGAGTCGGAAAAGTAATGCCCATAAAGGCAAACGCTGGCGCAAATAAAGCGGTACAAAAGCTGATGACCCGCGCACTGTCACGCATCACTACAAATATTAATAACACTAAGCTCCAGACTGCCAATAACATGACTAATTGCGCGAGCAATAATAGGGCTAAACTCCCCCCCATCGGCAGAGCAAGATACAAATACAGCCAAGCTAAAATAAAGCCGCCCTGCAGCATCAATATCGGCGTAAACAGCACCATTTTCGCCCACACTTTAGGCCAAAAATGTTCAGTTAAGATATTCGACATGCCATCGGCCTGAGTGGTAGGCGCTAAATGCAGCTCTCGATTTAAACTGTTTGCCATCACTAACATAGATAACAACTGCCACAGCGCAATCAGCACTGGCGGTACTAAGAAACCTATGTAGTTGTTATTTCGGTTAAACAGGGCTGTTGTTTGGCTTTTGACTGGGCTTAAATTCACTGCGACTTGGGATTTCGGTGTACCATTAGCGAGCTGCTTTAAACCCGCCACTTGCTGTAATCCGTCGCCTAAACTCAGCTGAATTTGGCTTGAGAGTAACTTACCCACCAGCAAAAATTGACTGTTGTAGCGCACATCAATTGTAGGCTTATGGCCTGTAAGTAAATCCTTTTTCATATCATAGGGAAAAATCACAATAGCGTAGACTTTCGCCTGTTGCATCGCGCTTATCGCCGAGGATAAGTCGGTAAAACTTTGCGGATCGGTAACCGGGTTTGCCTTAAGCTGACGGGTCAACATGCGGCTCAATTGACTATGATCTTGGTCAACAATCGCTACGGGCAGTTGCCTTGGCAAACCTGCACTGAACAACCACCATAAGCATAAAATCCCCAGTAGTGGAATATAACTTATCAGCGCTAACTGCCAAGGGTCATGCCATAGGGCACGCAGCTCACGGCGAACTAACGCTGTGAGCAACGCCATAAAGCTTATGCTCGATGGCTGTGATTCGTCCTTAATCTTGTCCGCCGCGTTGGCGTGAGGCGTACGTTCAGTCACGACTTTTACTCACTACGCAGCAGCACAGACATGCCGACACGCAGATCGGTAATCGGCTGGTTTGGACGCAATTCCACTTCAAAGGTTCGCATATCAAAATCATGGCCACTTTCGGTCGAACGCCAAGTGGCAAACTCACCCATCACACTGATATGGGACACAGTAAAATCCACATCCTGCCCGAGTGCCGGAATCGTTAATTGAATTGTTTGACCTTTTTTGAAACGTTTAAGTTGGTCTTCTCGCACTTGGAACACGGCCCAAGCATCCTGCATATCAATCAAACTAACAATCGGAAAACCACTGGGAGCCAATTCACCCGCCTGTAACAGCACGTCGCTGATTTCACCCGATTTAGGTGCGCGCATTTGGCTATCTTCCATAATGGCGCTAACTTCTTTCACTGCACCTTCAGCCTTACGGGCATTACCTGCCGCAGCCACTTTGGTTTCCGCCCGCGCACCTTCCTCGGCCATTTGGTACATGGCTAAGGCCGCTTGTTCTGTGTATTTTGCCGCTTGCCATTGAGTAAAGGCTTCATCGCGTTTTTGTCTTGCAGCCACACCTTCGTTAAATAAATTTTCGACTCGGGTATAAGTGGTTTTAGCGAGTGTTGCTGCCGCCTGCGCCTTGAGCCATTGCTCCTTGGCTGCCATCACTTCTTGACTGCGAGCACCGTTGTTGGCTTCTAGCTGCATCGCCTTAGCGGCATCACGGCCACCTTCGGCCTGCATTAACTTTGCATCTAGCTCAGGACTGCGAATCGCGAATAATAAATCCCCTTGGGCAACACTATCACCGCGGCGCACGAGCACTTGCTCGACTCTGCCTGGCACCTTGGACGAAACATTGTACTCACGGGCTTCAATCTGGCCCTGCAACAAACTCGGCTGCGGGCTATAAGCGAGCTTGAGTCCATAGGCTAAGATAAGGCCTAATGCGACCAACGCCACAAGGGCAAGTATTCTGTTAGCGCGCATTGTTTGTCTCCTGCTCTTGAGTGCGGCCTATGGTACGACCGATAAATTCATCTAGTTGTCCACTAATGGCCATTAATCTCGCATAGGCTTGCACGTAACGATAACGGGCAGCCAATTGCTGAGTTTTCACTGCGCTCAGTTTCAGCTCCGCATCGACTCTGTCGATAGAGGTTGAAAGCCCTTGATTAAAGGCGATGTCACGCAGGCGCAGGTTTTCAATAGCAAGTTCTAGCGAAGTATCGAGCGCCGTCACTTCTTCCTCGGCCTGTAATAATTGGCGATAGCTTTGATCCACCAGCAGGCTCAAGTCTTGTTTAGTTTGTGCCTTGGTATAACGAGCTTGTAAGAGTGCACTTTTCGCCGCTTCGACCTTACCGCTACGGCCATCGCGGCTGATCAGTGGCACATTGACCCCAACCCCAACCATCCAGTCAGGTGTGATGCTCGTCAAGAGTGTGTCTTCTTCATACAAGGTGTAGTTACCGAAGAGGAAAACCGTTGGATGGTATTTACCTTTTTCCAACGCTATTAAACCGTTCGCTTGCGTTTCTTTCGCTTCGAGCAATTTGAGCGCCGGATGTTGGCTCAGGGTAATTTGGCTGAGTTGAGCGAATGAAGGAGCCTGTGGCAGTACAAATAAGGGAGAATTTGTGCTCACCTGACTTTGCTGTAGCATACGTGCCAGCGCGATCACTGCCATTTCGTGTTGCCGACGAGCACTGCCTAAATTGACTTTAGCATTGTCTAGGGCGACCTGAGCATTGAGGCGCTCAACCTTAGCAATTTGCCCTTCGCGCTCTAGTGCTAAAGCATGATCAACATGCTTAGCTAACGAGCCAACCAGATCAGTCTGAGTATTCACCAATGCCAACGTCACATCGACAGCGTAATATCTATCCACCAGCAGGGTAAATAAATCACGAGTAGCCAATTGTAATTCTTGTTGCTTCTCGGCCACCATAGCCGCGTGTATACCTTGAGCCGCAGTGATCTGTCCGCCCGTATAAATCGGCCACATTGCCTGTAAGCTGGCGCTAAAAATATCTTGTTCACTTAAGGGCAGCGGCGGAATACCCGCAATAATGCCGCCAAGCGATGGCGGGATAGAAATCACAGAATTTAATTCTTTCAGATCAAACTCAATCGGTTTATCCAAATGAATATAGTTACCGCGAATGTCTAATGAGGGCAAATTTAAGCTCTCACCCGCCTCTTGTTCACCCTTAGCGCGGTTAACTTCCTGCGATTGCGCTTGCAACTTGTCGCTCACCTTCAGCACTTGCTGCCAAGCATCAGTAAAGCTAATCGGCTGGGCATAGCCAGCCGAAGGCAATGATAATAGGCACAGCCATACCACACGTGATAGTTTCATTAACACCTCTAGAGTAGTTACTCTAACTTCCTTTGCGAATGATAACATTCATGGTGGGCAGCGACTAGAACCCATAGACGTAAGGTTCTAGGTTTTATGCTGTTCCGCCCACGGTGAGCTTATCGAGTTTTAGGGTCGGTTGACCCACACCCACAGGCACACTTTGACCATCTTTACCACAAACGCCCACTCCTTGATCTAAAGCCATATCGTTACCGACCATAGAAATCTGGCTCATAGCCTCAGGGCCATTACCGATTAAAGTAGCGCCTTTAATGGCTTGAGTCACTTCACCATTTTCGATCAAATAGGCTTCGGATGCTGAGAACACAAACTTACCCGAAGTGATATCGACTTGACCACCGCCAAAGTTAGGGGCGTAAATTCCCTTCTTCACTGACTTAATAATCTCACTGGGATCTGACTCACCGGCCGTCATATAAGTATTGGTCATACGTGGCATAGGCAAATGTGCGTAGGATTCGCGGCGACCGTTACCCGTTGGCGCAACACCCATTAAGCGAGCATTGAGTTTGTCTTGGATGTAACCCTTTAAAATACCGTCTTCAATCAATACGGTTCTTTGGGTTTGTACACCTTCATCGTCGATACTCAGTGAACCACGACGATTAGGCAAGGTGCCATCGTCGACCACAGTCACTAACTTAGACGCAACCTGCTGGCCGACTTTGCCGCTAAAGGCACTGCTGCCCTTACGGTTAAAGTCGCCTTCTAAACCATGTCCAACCGCTTCATGCAGCAATACGCCGGGCCAACCATTACCTAACACCACTGGCATTTCACCCGCTGGCGCATCGATGGCATTTAGATTGACCTGCGCTTGACGCACGGCTTCGCGGGCAAAGGCGAAACACATAGGTAAACCTGTGTCATCGCTTGCCATTAAAACACCGTAGTCATGACGACCACCACCACCAGCGCCGCCACGTTCACGTTTACCGTTTTCTTCCAAAATCACGCTACAGTTAAAACGCACCAGAGGACGGATATCGGCCGCAAGAGTGCCATCACTCGCAGCAACGAGGATTTCTTCGTGCACACCAGCAAGGCTAACCACCACTTGAATAATCCGGCTATCTAGACTGCGAATAAAAGCATCGGCTTCTTTCAGCAGGTTGATTTTTTTGACTTCTTCCATCGCCGCAATCGGATCTAAGCTGTCGTATAACGCCAATGCTTTTTGACGTTTAAAGGCTTGTACTTGAGTCTGCTCACCCGCACTAGCAATGCCACGGGCAGCCTGTACTGCAGCGCTTAAGGCGGCAGGAGTGATGTCGTCGGCATAGGCGAAACCGGTTTTTTCACCGCTGATGGCCCGCACGCCCACACCGCGTTCAATATGGAAACTACCGTCTTTGATGATGCCGTCTTCCAGCACCCAAGATTCGTGGCGACTACCTTGAAAATAGAGATCGGAATAATCGATTTTGTGCTGATGTATGGTGTTTAGATAGGTTTGCAGGCCATCTAACGCTAACCCATTCTTCAATAAACTTTGCTCTACTTGTGCTAAAAATGGCATCTATGCTCTCTTTGACCCCAAGGGATCTTGATATTCTGAGTGTAAATTCGGTGTACTAATTCTATGTGTTAATGCTGCGTATCGACTCAAGCGCAAATTCAGCATTTCAACTCGTCTGCTGGCTACTGGCACATTATTTCAAGCTTGGTTCAAGGAAACGATTATGCTGCATGACGGGCATTTTACTGCGAATACTGTGCAGTTCGGTTAAGTCGACCTCAGCCTGTACCCAACCTGTACCGGTTTTGAGTTCAGCCAAAATATTCCCCCAAGGACCGACTATCATGCTCTGCCCCCAAGTTTCACGGCTGCCTTCGTTATGCTGTCCCCACTGAGCTGCAGCAAGAATAACGCATTGGGTTTCAATCGCTCTGGCCTGTAGCAATACTTGCCAATGGGATTCCCCCGTCACCTTAGTGAAGGCAGAAGGGACTGTAATAATCTCGGCACCCGCAAGACGCATCGCCCTAAACAAGTCGGGAAAGCGTAAATCATAACAGATGGTTAAGCCAATTTTGCCAAAAGGTGTATCGATAACGCTAATGTGATCACCGGGGCAGAAGGTTTCGCTCTCGCGATATTGTTTTGTACCATCGGCAACATCCACATCAAAAAGGTGCAGTTTATCGTAATGCCCTAAAGTATCACCTTTATCATCAAACAGATAACTGCGACTATAGACACGACCATCCTCAGCCAACGCCGGAATAGTCCCCGCGACCATAAACACCCGATACTTGGCGGCCAGTTCACTTAACGCCAATTTGAGCGGACTCTGATGGACATCACCCGCATAGGCAAGTTGCTGACTTTCGTGGCCACCAAACAATAAACTACATTCGGGTAACACGACTAAGTGGGGCGCATCGGCATCCCGTTTGAGTTCGTTAAGCTGCGATTCGATAAACTGCAGATTGGCGCTGACGTCGCGACTGCTCTGACATTGCAACAGGCTGATGTGCATTCTGCTCTCCCTGAATTTGCTTAATCGGTTCTACTGCTGGCTGATTCTCTGGTGTGGCAGGCGTGTTTGGCGCTTCAGGCGAAGGCGTCGCTTGAGGTTGCTCCCGCTTTAAATCGAGCGCTTTAATTTGATCTGTTGCTGGCTTTAGCTCTTCTGACTTTGATTCTTCAGATCTGGCCTCTTCAGGCTTAACGTCTTGTGGCTCGAGCACTTCTGGTTGTGTTGCTTGAAGCTGTGGCTCAGATTTAGCGTTGCTTGGTTTGACTTCAGTTGACTGAGCTTCAGTTAACTTAGTTTCAGTTGGCTTAGCTCCTGTTAATTGAGCCTCGGTCGATTTAGTCTCTACCGGCTGAGTGATATCGGCGTTATGACTCGCGGCTTCGGTCGGCACCGCTGAGCGCTCAACGCCAACCACAGGTAAAATAGATTCTGGAATTTCAATCTCTTTACTCTTTCGCTCTAACTCTTCGACCACGGGCTCAGCCATAGTCCCAGTCACCCGAAAACGAATTTCTGAAATCACTTCAATCACAGGCTCAAGCACTTTTGTCAGGGCAAAGGCCCCCAGACCCAGTGTCCACGCGCTGGTACTGAGCAATACGACAGTCGGCACACTTGAGGCCAATTGTGGCACAAAGCGGATATCGTAATTCAAACTTTCAGTGGTGAGATCCGTATAGCCACGCACCTTCATATTACCCGCGATGGCATCCATTTCAGTGTCTGTGGTTTTCACCACGCCATTATCAATCTGCAGATTGCCATTGAAAGAGTTGAAATACATGCCCTGACCGAAGACATCGGTGAAATCCAGCGACAGTTTACGCACCAGAGAATCTAAACTGAACAGGGAGAAAATCCGCGCGCCCTTGTCACTCACCTGAGATAAGTGGCCTTTGCCTAAGTTGAATTTCACCTTGCCATTTAAGGTTTCGAGGGAGAAGGCATAGGGAGCACCTTGCCAAGATAAGTCCGCATTAACCTTCAAGGGGGCTTCATTAACGCCAGGCTCTATACCCAATTGAGCAGACAGATAACTAAACTGAGTGGCATTTAACTCAACACTGAGATCAGTTTTATTCTGTCCAGCCTGTTGCTGCCAAATGCCACTGCCCTGCAAATTGACATTGGGCGTAGTCAAAGACAATGTTTGAATTTTATATCCTGCCGCTTGTGGGCTCGCCTGCAAAACGAGCTTTCCAAAGGATTTATCGAAGAAACGAAAATCTTCCACATTCACTGCAACTGGCGGCAAGTTAGTGAGCACTTGATCACTGGCAAAATCGGCATCCGTGTTCGGCTTTAACTCAGGTGAAAAATAGAATTTATTCGCCACAACTTTGAGACCTTGAGTTTTCCAATTTGGATAGAAATCGATCCAACCGTCAAATTCGTTGGCAACGGTATTAAAACGCCATCCCGTCTCGTTAGGCTTAGCATTAAGCCTAAGCTCCGTCAGTTCTTGCCCTAAAAGATCGAGCCGACCGATATGAGAATCGATACTCGCCACCGCGGGAAATAAACTTTTATGTGGAATATCATCAACTAAAATGCCCGTTTTCGGTATTTTCTCTTGACCAACAAAGGCATTAATCACAGGTAACCATTCGGCTAATTTGGCCTTACCGAGATCGATTTGAATATGACCTTGTTCCGTATTTCTGGCTTCATCCTCACCAAATAAACGCCCCAATAACAAGTCAAAATAACTAAAATTTGCGCCTTTATCGGCATCGAAACCACCGATAAACTCGGCATGACTGGCAAGTTTGACATCGAGCGTCGCATTATCTTGATCGCCAACAAACTCGGCGACTAAAGGTCGTGGTTCATTTTCGGGTTTAGCAAAGTATCCAGGGAGTAACAGTTGCGTCCCCAGCATATCCGAAGTCACTTTGGCTTGGATTTGATAACCTTGCTCAGTAAATAGCATAGTCATAGCACCGTCCCAACTGATTTTGCCCTGATAAAAATCACTCAAGGGATTGTGCAATTCATCGGGGAGACGACTGAGATCCCAACGACTTTTCAGCGAAAGATTAAGGCCAAAATCTTTACCTTTAGGCTGAGTGTCGAAAGTTAAACTAAGCGGTTGTTCGAACAAGCGCGCTTTGATGCCTTTTCCTGTCACAACCTCATTCGCAAAGTCGACAACACCAGTCACGCCATGAAGTTGAAGCCCTGGCTGAGCAATATATACAGGTGTGTTATCAAAACGGATTTGACCACGAATATCTTCAGCTTCACCTTCATACAGTGGAATGCTGATGTCTAAAGTGCCAGTGACAGCACCTTGCACTTGCACGACATCTAAGGTTTTACCTACTGAGTTCGCCAAAGGTGAGGCTTGTAACACCTTAGTCGCCGCACTGCCTTGAGTAGCAAGTTCGGCTTCAATCCTTAGCAGCGTCTGTTCACCAATGGCGGGAATAAATACATGGGCCCCTGTGGCATCCACATTCATCAGCTTGCCTTGGTTTAACCAAAGATCCATGCGGGTATTTTCAAACAAAGCGTTAAGGGACAGATCTGTGACCGCAGGCCAGTCGGGTTGAAACTGAAATTTGGCATCTGTTAAGGTAAATGCTGCCTGAAATACGCCGCTATTATCGTCGAAGGGAAAACCACTTAACGGACCACGCCAAACAACTTGCGCATCTTGGGTCTGACCCGCTTTAAGCCCAGTATCCAAATACTCGGCCAGTGATTCACCCATCGCCTTATTGGGGAAATACTTGTCGGCATTAGCCACATTGTTGATACGAACATTGGCCGCCAGCGCCATGTGTGCAGCACCGCTAAAGTCCAAATTCAATGCCGCATCAACGCCGATATCTTCGTTTTCAAACTGCAACTGAGGCACATTTAAACTCAG
The DNA here is from genome assembly GCF_025653595.1 of Shewanella sp. SM95. Taxonomy (NCBI): domain Bacteria; kingdom Pseudomonadati; phylum Pseudomonadota; class Gammaproteobacteria; order Alteromonadales; family Shewanellaceae; genus Shewanella; species Shewanella sp. SM95. The sequence goes on along the minus strand of NZ_JAKKSE010000007.1, from coordinate 69,672 downwards.
ATGTTCAGTATCGAATTGACCATCAATTGGCGCCCCATTGAACACTAATGGCGCCGAAAATTCATCACCAAAATCGAGGGTGTACACTTGTTCAGGTAAAGAGAAATACAGCGTCTTATCTTGCCAGCGCAGGTTTACATCTACAGGATGAGTATTGGGAATACCGTCAACCTTCTGCCAATGCAACTGCTTCACTTCGGTACTGGCGAGCAAAGGCTGGTCGGCTTTTTGATACAGGCGGATTGGTCCAATACTAGCCTCGGGAGCTAACGCATGCCATTGACGTAATACGGCTCTATCGACTCCAGGAAATAGCGGCAACAGCGGCAATAGACTCTGAGTATTAACTTGATTCACATAGGCAAATAATTCATCGTTTTGACGCTTCGCGGCCAGCGTTAATGCAGGCCAATGCTCACCATTGGTGACAAAATCCAGTCCTGAACTTTGCACTTCCCAACCCGTCGCCTTTGGCTGCCAAACAATGTCACCCGCTTGAATTTCAAATCTCTGCGGCTCTTGCTTTAATGTCCATTGCAGCCAGCTCGGCTCAAAATGAACCATAGCAGAACTGATGCTGCGGTCGGCAAACGTAAGCCAAGCCTTAAGATTGACAACCCCTTCTAAGGGTAACTTTTGAGTGGAATCATAGGGATTAGGCTGACGTGAAGCCCATTCACCTAAATCCAAAGAGTTAGCCGCCAAATAAATCTGCCCAGTCAAACTGTCGGGATTTGCACCATCGCCCTTGATATCTAACTGTAATCCGAGAGACTCATGCTTAGAGGCATCACTATCAAGATACAACTCTCCCGCACCGCGGTGACGTTCACCCTGATTGCGCCAGTTCAAATGACGAATATGGATCGGGCGAAACTCTTGGCGCATGCTCAGCAATTGCACAGTGGCATTGGTTAAGGAGAATCTATCGAGTTGTTTGAGTAACAGGGCATAAAGCCAATCGAGTTGCGGGGCTTTATTAATTGTGGCGGGATCGTTTTCAGTAAGCTTATCCATGTCTAAAGCGACATGGACACCCTCAAAATTGACATCTTCGATTCGCGGGGTGAGTGTGAGCAGCGATTGCCAAAAATCTAACTTCACTTGTACGTTCTTGATCATCAAGGTCACAGGCAGTTGTTCCTGTGGCGGGATCACTAAGTCATCGATGTTAATTGCAGGGCCAAATGCCTGCCAATGGGCGGATAACTCCCCCACTTGCACATCGACTTTATATTCGCTTTTTACGTAATTAACCAGTTGCTGGCGAACTTCATCAACCTGCGGTAATAAGCCACGGATCAAACTGACGGCAAGCGCAAACAAGACCAAAATAAGCGCCAGAAATTGCCAACAAAAACGGCTAAATTTTTTTGCAGTAAAAAGCGTAGCCACTACATCATCACCACATCGTATTTGTGCTGTGAGTACATAGGCTCATTTTGCAAACGGATGCGCTTACCTATGTAAACCTCAAGTTCAGCAATAAGATGATTATCATCGGTATGCAGACTTTGATACACGGCAGGCGAACAATACAACAGGAACTCATCAGCATCGTAGGCACGGTTTAAACGGATTATTTCGCGAAAGACCTCATAGGAAACCGTCTCGACTGTCTTCATGCTCCCCGTGCCATGGCAGGCCGGACATTCGCCGCAGACGACATGCTCTAAACTTTCGCGGGTACGCTTACGGGTCATTTCGACTAGACCTAACCCCGAAAAACCACTCACATTGGTTTTCACCCTATCCTTAGACAAAGCGCTGGTTAAGCTACTAAGAACACGAGCCTTATGATCCGCCGTCATCATGTCGATAAAATCGATAATAATGATGCCGCCGAGATTACGCAGACGTAACTGCCTCGCTATCGCTTGGGTCGCTTCGAGGTTGGTATTAAAGATGGTTTCTTCAAGATTCCTGTGCCCCACAAAGGCGCCGGTATTGATATCCACAGTCGTCATGGCTTCGGTTTGATCTATGATCAAATAGCCACCAGACTTGAGCTCGACTTTACGGCCGAGTGCACGTTGAATTTCGTTCTCCACATCGTAGAGATCAAAAATAGGCGCAGGTCCTGAATAGTGCTCAATCTTATCGGCAATCTCTGGCATAAACTCCTGCGCAAAAGACTGCAACTCGGCAAAAGTGCGGCGAGAATCCACTTGAATACGGTCCAGCTCAGTACCGACAAAATCACGCACAATACGCACAGGTAAGGCTAAATCTTGATACAGGAGCGACACACCACTACGTTTACGTCGTTCACTCACCTTTGACCAAACTCGGCGTAAAAATGCCGCATCTTGGGATAACTCATCTTCCCCTACACCTTCGGCGGCAGTGCGGATAATAAAACCACCGTCATCATCAACATAGGGCAAAGTAATTTGTTTGAGACGACTGCGTTCTTCTTCAAGTTCAATACGCTGGGAAACACCAACATGGCTAGAACCTGGCATAAAGACTAAATAACGGGAAGGCAGCGTAATATCGGTCGTTAGACGTGCGCCCTTAGTGCCCAGCGGATCTTTAACCACTTGCACCATAATGTCTTGCCCTTGACGGACTAACTCGGCGATATCACGAACAACGAAATGACCTTTCTCAACATCGGCGACACACTCAGTGTGCGGTACTATGTCGGACGCATGTAAAAAAGCCGCTTTATCTAAGCCAATATCGACAAAGGCGGCTTGCATACCGGGTAACACACGGCTGATTTTACCTTTGTAAATATTACCCACTAAACCCCGTTTCATCCGGCGTTCAATATGGACTTCTTGCAGCACACCATGCTCAACTAAAGCAACGCGCGCCTCAGATGGAGTTACGTTGATCAGTAATTCTGAACCCATCTTGCGCTGTATTTTATTTGGATTTAAGCGACTGGTATTCACGACTCACCCCATTCGGGAAACTAGATTAATTAATCGAAGTTACAAACTCTCTAAGCATGAAAACCGAACAAAGGAACAAGGTCAACGTCATTGGAGTACTCGATTCAGAGCCCTAAACGCCAATAAGGTTCATTCTAACCTCAAGCTAAAATCGCAATATAAGCAACCAGCAGCTGTTAAATAAAGCCAACTTCGGCTAACAACTCACGCGTTTCAACCAGAGGTAAACCTACAACGCCAGAATAACTGCCTTCAATTGCAGCCACAAAGCAACCGCCGAGCCCTTGAATGCCATAACTGCCCGCCTTATCCATAGGCTCTTTTGAAGCCACATAAGCCTCAATGTCAGCTGTCGATAAAGCGCAAAAACGCACTTGTGTTTCAACTAAGCGCACTGAGGTTTTTAAGGTTGAGTCAGACTCGCCTGCTTTGTAGGTCAGTGCCACAGCCGTCATCACAGTATGCGTTCGGCCAGACAGTTCACTGAGCGTTTGCTTAGCATCGGCCACATCTAGCGGTTTACCTAATATTTGATTTTCAAGCACTACGATAGTATCAGAACCTAATACAACAGGCTGTGACATATCTGCGCATAATGCCAGTCCAGCTTGGGCTTTTTCAGCGGCTAAACGTCGTACATAATCCCTTGGCGCTTCGCCCTGTTGCACAGTTTCATCAATATCCGGTGCCACTTGCGTGAAACTAAACTCAGGACGACCGAATCCAATCTGTGCCAATAATTCTTTACGACGTGGCGAAGTTGAAGCTAAAACTAAATCCACAGTTAACGAACCTTATAATGACGTCGAACCCGACGTAAAATCCAAAATATCCAAGGCCAGATCACTAATCCTGAAATCGCAGGTAAAAATAGATCTGTTTTGAAAACAGCCTCTTGCATCACAAATTCCACCCAGTAAATCACTAAGTGATAAATACAAATCAGTAGCATGATCACTAACGACTGCTGCCATTGAGGGAAGTTTCGCAAACGCTGGCAATGCAAGATAGCGATATAAATAACCAAAGACATGGCTAAAGAGCGCACTCCTAAGGTGGCTCCCAATAAAATATCTAATACTAGGCCTAAAACCCATGCGGTTAAGATGTTGTATCTGTGGGGTAATGCGATAGACCAATAGAGAACAATCATTAATAGCCAGTCTGGACGCCAAGCATCAACAGCACTTGGCAAAGGCATGATCTGGCTGATCACGCCGATAAATAATGTCACCCAAACAATAAAGCGCCCATTGGCGGCCTGAAAACTCATTAATGCACCTCAGCCATAGGAGGAGTGGTTTCCGTTGACGGTTTGGTCGCAGGCGCGGTCACAGGTTTAGAAGCCTCTGCTGGCGTGACACTTCCGCCAGCAGGAACAGCGCTATCTGCTTTTGGTACATTATCGCTCGATGAATGATCCGCAGCAGGCACGGTAGGCTGACTCGGTAAAGTCACACCAGAATCGGGGGATGGCCAAATCAACAATAAATAACGAATACGATCTAACGCCGCTAAAGGCTGGGCGGTGACTCGAGCGTAACTTTGACCATCTTCAGTCAACACTTCCATAACCCGCGCGACCGGATAACCTTCCGGGAAACGATTCCCTAAACCTGAGGTGACCAGCAAATCGCCGACACGAATATCGGTACTCTTGGCCACATGGCGCAGCTCTATTTCATCTAGCTCACCCGTACCATTGGCAACAAGGCGCACATCATTACGGGTGATACGCACAGGTAATCCGTGTGATACATCGGAGAGCAATAACACCCTACTGGTCATTTCACTGACTTGTACCACTTGGCCAACAACCCCTTGGGCGTCGACCACAGGCTGCCCAACAAATACACCACTGCGTGAACCATGGTTTAGCACCGCATAGTGATGGAAAGGATCGCTAGCAACCTCCAATACTTCAGCCACCATTTTGCGCGAATCAAGGTAGGCTGGTGAGCCCAACAGTGCGCGTAAACGTTCATTTTCTTGGCGTAAGTGTTCGAAACGCTGTAAGCGTTCACTCATCAGCAATTGCTGCCTGAGCAGCTCTTTATTCTGCAACGCTAACATATTGCGGGTGGCAAAACTTTCAGACGACCAGTCAAGCGCAACACCGGGTACGCTCGCTAAATACTGCAATGGACTAAAAAAAGAGGATAACGATTGCCGTACAGGATCGAGGCGATGATTAGCCACGAGCAAAGCCACCGACAAAATAATTGCCAGTGTCAGACGGAATTGGTTTGAAATACCACGAACAAAAATTGGCTTCATAGGAAAGCTAAGGCGGTGATTAACCGCCCCATACCGAAGTTAAATTAGGTTTCTTCGGAGAACAGATCGCCGCCGTGCATATCAATCATTTCGAGGGCTTTACCACCGCCACGTGCTACGCAGGTCAATGGATCGTCCGCCACCATTACAGGAATTCCGGTTTCTTGCATTAATAAACGGTCTAAATCACGCAATAAAGCGCCGCCGCCAGTTAACACCATACCGCGCTCAGAAATATCTGAAGCTAATTCTGGTGGAGATTGTTCTAACGCCACCATCACAGCACTTACGATGCCAGATAATGGCTCTTGTAAGGCTTCTAAAATTTCATTGCTGTTCAGTGTAAAGCTACGAGGTACACCTTCTGCCAAATTACGGCCACGGACTTCGATCTCAAGTACTTCATCGCCAGGATAAGCAGTGCCGATAGTGTGCTTGATACGCTCAGCCGTAGCTTCACCAATCAAACTCCCGTAATTACGGCGGACATAGTTGATGATCGCATCATCAAACTTATCACCGCCGATACGTACCGAAGACGAATACACTACACCATTAAGTGAAATAATCGCGACTTCAGTGGTACCACCACCAATATCCACCACCATAGAGCCGGTCGCTTCAGATACGGGTAAACCCGCACCAATCGCAGCTGCCATTGGTTCTTCAATTAAATACACTTCGCGAGCACCAGCGCCCATGGCTGATTCACGAATAGCACGGCGTTCTACTTGAGTGGCACCAACGGGCACACACACAAGCACGCGTGGACTTGGACGAAAAAAGCTATTGTTGTGCACTTGTTTAATAAAGTGCTGCAACATTTTCTCCGTCACATAAAAATCTGCAATAACACCGTCCTTCATTGGGCGGATAGCTTGGATATTGCCAGGCGTTCTGCCTAGCATTTGTTTAGCTTCTGTGCCGACCGCGGCAACAGATTTCTGACCGGAGCCACTACGCTCACCACGTATAGCAACAACAGAAGGCTCATTGAGGACTATGCCTTCGCCACGAACATAAATTAATGTGTTAGCTGTACCCAAATCGATCGATAGATCATTAGAAAAAATGCCGCGTAGCTTCTTAAACATGTAACTAGCCTGTATTCTGTGGAGTCAGAAGAAAAGAAAAATCAGCTAACTTTATCAATGCCACCCTGATTCCACAAGACCGAGGAGGTTAACAATCGCTAATGAAGTGATTTTTTTTCAAATCGCCACGTAAAAAACAGTATTTAAGCGGAAAATACTGTTTATTGACGAAAATATCAGCAACAAAAAACGAGTAAACATACAATTCAGCAACAAATATCAAACTAAGGCATTGCATTTAGAATCTGTTACAAGCGTTTTCGTCGACTTCCAATAAGTAAAATGGCAGCCCATTTCAAGGGAAAGCCTGAGTTCAATTTAATAAGAGAAATAACTCAGATTAGTTTACCTCACGCCAATAGATTATTTTGTCATGCCCTCGATAACGACCAAAATACGCACTTGCCCGCGGTTCAGTGACCGCTGTTGGCGATACGCCATTCCAATTCCAGTACCATTCTAGCCATGTCGGCACATCCAAGGGCGCCGTCACTTGGCCGCGGTATGGCAACCCACTTGTTGTAACGGCTTGCCAGAGCAACTCAAATTGGCCAGCTCGGAATGCTGCAGTCCCGCCAGAACGCACAACACTTTGTCCCGCCACTAAGTCGGGATCAAAATTGTAACCCAGAGCGGAATGATCAACCTGCGAACCCAAGGCATACACTGCCGTTGTGCAGTTATCGGCAGTATTTAAGGCCCAGCTGCTGCCATTCCAATATTCGGCTCGAGTCGGCATACGCAGTATTTCTGTCTCAGGACCATAGGTGTTATCCATCACCACACGGCCATGACGAAGGGTTTGAGTGCTGATTTTCTTAGCATTACAGTTAGTGCAAGTACCTGTTGATGCCGCATCCATGTCTGGTGAGGCCACATAGCTGTAAAGCCCATTCGGCCGAGGATCGTTATCCATCAATTGCACGCCAATATCGAGCAGCTCGAAGGGGCCATCCTGATACAGATTCGTCGCCACATTTGGGGTCACCCGACTAAAGTTAGCTTGGTAAGAAGCATCGACCGTCGCCACACCTTGATTCCAACTATCAGCCTTTATAGGTAAGGCACTTAAGCGACTCTGTAAATCGACACCATTATTGTTGTTTTCTCCCACTAATTTGGCAGTGGCGAGGGAAAATGGCGGGAAATAGTTTTTCGTTATATCCCCCGCGATATTTAAAGCACTGAGCTCCATCGACATAGGGAACAGCTGATCCATATAGCTAAAGCCGCCACAGGCAGGTATGACCGATACGTTACTGATTAAAAATCTATCGGGCACAAAACGGCCAATATTAGCTGAATATCCAATTGGAATATTTAAGCTGCTTGCCGTCCCTAAATAATTTGGGCTAGCCTGCGCTGCAATTTGGAATACTCCAACTTCGCTGATGGTCTGATTGCTGATGGTATTGAGATTATTGGCCTGCACCGAGTGGCTGTAGGATGCCACGCCTAACGCCCCATCAAGTCCGCCGTTGGCAATGCTTGGCGCAACGACTTTACTGGCAAGCTTCATCTGCGCATCACTAAAGTTAGGCGTGGGTAAGTTGCCCGAACAAAAGTCCGGATCGCCATCTTTTTCCCATGCCATCGCTTGCACCGTCATGCCAAAGGTTTGACCCGCTTTACGATAAACATTACACGTCATATTCGCGCTTGAGCAGCTAGCATTGGCATCTACAGACTTAACACACAATCCCGCTGGTACGCTGACAAATTGGTCTGAACCTGCCATGACTAAGCCCTGTTCATCACCAGTACCTGTATATTTTGCATCTAATTGTAATTTACCTGCATCAGGGTAATTGACTGAAATGCTTGCTTGTCCGTTGCTATCAAACAGCAGATTCACCGCCGTAGGCGAGGCACTCGAGGTGCCAATTGCCGTATTGTTGATGGTGACGGCTTTAGGCGAGATAGGCGCGCTTGGCGTTTGGTAACTGCTCCAGAAATTCAGCGTTTTGGTCTGGCTTTGGAAGCTTGGGACACACTGCTTCGTCACATCGGATTTTTTCACCGCTTTGACTAACGCTTGCTCGGGGCGATTCGCACGCTTATCGGGTACATCGAATACAAAACCACTGTCGGCAAAGGTGAGTGAACAATTGTTTTCACTCAAACCACCATTACCAATACGGCAAAGGGTTTTGCTTAATGGTTTAGTGGTGGGATTAGAGCCCTTCACGCCTAAAGTCACTACACCGGGAGTATTTCGCCTCAGTTGCAGTTGCGCCGTGCCACCGCTAAAACTCACTTGATTACCGCCAACCCATACGCCATCTGCCGCAGAATCAGGTAATAAGATTGCGCTAAGAGGTGCAGTAAAGAGTTGACTACAACTCGCATTTGCACAGGCTCTAATCGTTACCGTCTCAGCATTACAGGTCAGACCTTGACCCGTATGATCAAACTCAAAATGATCGATCTGAGCACCAATAGGATTCGATTTTAACGCACAAATTTGCACGTTATCGATTTCGTGGTTGTTATTTGAGCCCCCCGTTGAGCCCGTTAAAGACAATAAAAAATCACTTGGAATGGCCGCCTGACCATTTTGTGCTGCGGCGTTAAATGCGGGAACTAAAGTCACAAAACCAGAACCTGTATTACGCTCAATTTTCACAATAGATTGATTCGCGGCTTGCGAATCAATTGTGATTTTATACCTGTGCGCAGGCGACACATTATTGCCGTCTACCGCAGGCGATAAGCAACTACCGTTCGTATTAGTAGTGCCATTACTACAAGCGCCGCGTAAATAATTATACCCTGACGTGCCGACACCCGAACCGCGAACCGCAACGGACTGGCGTCGCTGGCCGACATTAGAACTACCGCCTTCACCAGAGAAGTTACCGAACTCATCAATACCAAACCCAAGCCAACCACCCGCGAACCCATTAATACCAGGTTTATAACCGTAACCCAATGGACCGCCAAAGGCGCCAGGCTGCGGCGTTATAGAAGCATCCGATAACACTACCGCAATGCCGTCGGCACCATTGCCACCATAGGCATAGTGATCAAACTGGATCTCCACTAAGTTAGCTTTTCCAGGAAAGAGTCTTTGATAGGTAGATGCCGTAGATTGGTCAGATTTAGCTTCGGTTAAGCGTAATCGACCACTCCGAATAGATGGAGTAAAAGTGCCGCTGCTACGGGAAACGACCCAATCACTACTTAATGCACTTTGGGAGAAAGTGTCATTAAAACACTGTAATACCGGTACATAATCATTAATACGACCACTACTCATAACCAAATAACGGCTGGTGACTCGGCCATTGATAATCGAGTTATTATTTAGACTTAATGTTGCATCGCTATAAACTCGCCCATTGAGTACAGCATCACTATTTAGCTGAATATTGCTATAACCGATAATAAGAGCAGAAGCAGCATTATTTTCATTGAATTTACTGCCATTTAATTCAAACTGTTGCTTTATAAAAATGCGGACATTGCCTTGCAAAATCACCTTAGCATCTTGATTCAAAGTAAAACTATCTACCCAATAGTCCCCTTCAGGTAAAACGAGTGTCGCGCCACCCCCAATAGCGATAGCGTTAAATCGATACTCATTTTGAGTTGCCGATAGAGTCAGAGTACAAGCAGAATAAAGCGAAACATTGCTAAACTGACTTTGCCCATTACCACCAAGCGTTAATTGCTCGCCAGTATTACAAGAACCATAACCGCCACCAGCGCCGCTACTCGATAAAAAAGCGTTGTTCCCAGTTAAATTTAACCCTCGAATATCACTGCCATCAATAGTACATTTTCGCACTCCACCAGACCCGTTATCACAACTGTTATCAGCAAGCCCGCTGCCATCGTTACTCGAACAATAATCTAATCTAGCACCACCAGTACCATTAATGATGCCATTACCGTTTATCATCAGCTGTGCCGATGATATTTGATGGCATACATTAGAATTATCACCATGGTGTCCTTGAGCAACCTTGGCAAAAATAACAGTCTGGTCAATAGGGTCGAATGCCATCACTGACGAGGGAAAACTCAAGATAAGTGCTGCCAATATGGCACGATAAAAAAGATTAATTCCCACGAGCTTCTACCTCAACTTGTCGGCTAACACGGGTCTCGCCGCTTTCACATACTGCTTTACTGTTGATTCGATATTGGGTGGTGGTACCTACCGCATAGGCTTTGCACGTCAAGGTCACAGTGCAGGCATGGAAACCAGTTACATTAGGTGGATTCCAAGTGCTCGTTGCAGGGCAAATGCCAACTAAACCATTTAATGGGAACAATGTTGCCAATGCGGCATCGGCGCCACTGTTCGCGGCAGCAAAGGCACGAGTCCCCCACACCTCTTGGGTTAATCCAGTATCCCCATCCTGCACAATATTGATCAGGGCTGACGCCAGTAGAAACATCACAGTGATCACAAATACGCCAATAATCAATGCACTGCCGTGTTGACGCGCAGGCAGAGCGTGAGAGGACGATCTTGATAGTGATGATCTGGATGCTGAGTTACGCCCTACCGAGCGACAATGTGAATTAAGGGACATTGATCACCTGCACTTGATGTCGATATTGGAACGTCTCACCATTTACATTAAACCGCGGTTGTAAATGCACCATGGCATTATTCACTAGGCTAGATGGCGTTAAAATCAGCGGTAAATCAGCACCATTATTTAAAACATTTGCCACACTTTGCGCCATTAGCACGCCCGTGCCCATAGTGGCTGGATTTGGTTGAACGGTATTAAAGTTATAACCAGCATAACGCACTATTTGCAAATCATTACCGCTTGCCCCCTTTTCAAAGCAATAGCTCACAGGACTCGAACCAAAATAGATCCTTTGTCGTGGTGATGCTTCGGCAAAACGTGTTGGCGCAGTAAAAGTCAGTGTCACTTGATTAGCCAAGGTCAGAGGAGGTGTTTTAATCTGTGCTCGTTTTTGTCTCGCGCTGCTATACACATCGGCGTCAACCAAGGGATAGATCCAAGCGAATTGATTCACGCGAATCGCACTCGCGGTATTATCTAGAATAACTATGCCAGTACTCGCGGCCGCAGCGGGGATAATTGGCATAGCAAGATAAGTCGTGCTGGCCTCGATCGGTACAAATTCAACACATTGATAGGTCAGCGAATCGCTATTAAGACGCACACTGTTGGGCAAAGCACTACGTAGCTCACGGGTCATTCGCTCAACGGCAAAACGGCTCTGACTGAGTACCTGATCGACTGAACTCGACTCCACAAAAATCCGCGTACCAAAAATAATAAAGCTACTCACCCCGACCACGAGAATCCCCAGAATCAAGATAACGGTGACCATCTCGACCAAGGTAAAACCTAGTGTGGATTTTTTATTAACCGTAGATAAAGGTGAGGCCATCAGTAATTACTCCTCACCATATTGTAAGTAATCACTTCGTTGTCGGGCGTAGTCACATTAATCGTCACTAGCTTAGTATTGGACACTGCGCCATAAGCAACGGTGACGCTTAAGCGATAGTTAGGATAAGCATTTGCATAGGTTTGGGTTGAGTTGAGCATAGTCGCGGTTTCATTTAAGCCGTTGTAATCGTCCACATCGTTAAAGTTATTGCGACTCTCACCGAACTCAGGGCCTAATGACGTTGAACAATTACTACCGAGCGGACTACCACAGGCGGGCGTGCCGCCATTGGCATTGGTGTTTTGATCGTAACGCTTGCCCCAGATTTCATTCATCACCGAATGTGCAAGCTCAGCACTGCGTACTCTATGTAAGGTACTGGCCGCACGATCAGCTTGGGGGAATAACATACTGGTTAGCATCACTATCGCAATGGCAATCACCAACATGCCAATCACTAATTCGATAAGGGTAAAACCCTGCTGTGGTTTGGCTTTTTGGGATGCTTTTACTGATGCTTTGCCCAATAGCAACCGAGGATTAATTCGCATAAATATAGCCCTCGGAGGAGACGTTAATCATCACAGTGTCATTAGCAATCACATTAATGCATGGCCCATTACAAGCCAACGAAGTGCTACCATCGATATCGAAATCGAGGCTGAAGTTGCTGATATTAGTACTGTTAGGGCCTACTAGCACTAATTGAGCACCACCTTGAAAAGCTTGGGTATAAAGCGGGTTTGGCGATAATGCGGGACCAGAACAAACCGCCCCATTTCGGGTAGAGAATTGACTCACTTGATAGCCAGTGCCAGAAACGGTTACACGAAAACACCTGTCGGTATTATTGAGCGCTTTTTGCTGTACTTGACGCAGCTCGCTAATGAACTCGTTACGTAAACTATACACACTGTAGGAAGACTGAGTAAACAGGCGTGGCAGTACAACCACAGCAAGAATTGAAATCAAGATGATGGTCGTTACTAATTCTACTAAAGTAAATCCGGCCTGTTTTGACATAGAGAATTTAAGCATCACTCGCTTTGGTTGCTGATGGTGAGAATCTAGGCGCTAGAATCTAGCTTCAGTTTCTGCCAACTATCTGATTAACGCAAATAAATGTCGGCAAATTATTGGCAAACTCATTTCTTTAAAATCATGTAACAACTGCATTTTACCTAAAAAAAAGGCCTGCTAGGCAGGCCTTTTCCAGTAATTCAAATTAACAACCATTATCTGTAACAGTAATCGTTGGCAAGGCACCTGCACTTGCTGCTGCAGTGTAAACAATCTTACAGCTTTTCGCTGGTTCAGAGCCAGCAGCAGCTACATCAGCAGGAGCGCCACGTTGACGAATGGTTGCTGTGTTAGGGGTACCTGTAGTTGCATCGATAATCCAATCATTGGTACCTGAGGTCGCAGTGGCAAGATCAAATTTAACATCCATACCTGCTTCTAGGGCTGCTTGAGTAGCGTCCATGTAGCCATAAACAATGGCGACATGATCGGTAGTTGCGCTAGTACCTGCGATATCCAATGTATCAGTTGCTTTTGTCTCTTTACCTGCTAGTGCAGCTTTTGAATAAACTAAGCTATTGGCACCTTGAATAGCCCCTTTCATTCCTTGAATAGTTGAAGCACGTGCATCACCTTGCAGATTAATAAACTTAGGTGCCGCTGTGACAGCAAGAATACCTAAGATAATGATCACTACGACTAATTCAATTAAGGTAAAACCTTGTTGTCTTTTCATATCAAACTACCTTTCTTTATCAGTGAGTACTCGTGTGAGTACTAATTAAGTTAAGTCACTTCTGAACTAAGCTACTTAAAACATGAACAAAATAAAACTATTAATTACGGCCTATGGTACAAATGGTGTTTGAGTGAAGCTTAACACTCTGCCTGTGCCTGGGTTATACACAATTCCCTTAGCACCTACCGTTGTTAAATCAGGGGCAGGAGTGGGTACACCATTCGTTTGATTTAGCACCAGTGAAGCCACTTGGTGATAAACGCATAAATCTAAACCAGCAACGACAGTGCCTGTAATCGAATTAGCGCTACCACCTGCACCATCAATCACGCGCACGGTATAACGTTGATTACGCGCATCTTGAGTGTAGATCACATTACGAGGAGCGCTCTGCAGCACGGTATTAAATACTTGTTGGCAACTCGCATCCGTCATCGCTGTCACATCCGTCACGGAAGTCCCTGTAGGATAACCAAAACGTGGATCGAGAGAAACTGACGTACCGTCGAGGATAACGCTGCTATTTTGACGCCCATCAACTTCCCACTGAGAACGCACAAAGCTAACTGCAGTCGATAAACCACCCGCAACACCGTCAACACTGGCATCTTCAGCATCATCGGTGACATTTAAGAATCGTGGGATCGCCGTTGCGGCGAGTAAACCCAAAATCACAATCACAATCACAAGTTCGATTAATGAGAACCCTGTTTGCTTAGTTTTCATATATATGTCCCCAGACCTCAGAAATTTTATTCTAACAGTTAAATCAATTTTAAAAAGCCATTGAGTTAACAATATTTTACGGAGCAGTCAAAAAAATGACCCTGCCAGAGTTCAGTTGATAGCCTAAACTATCGCCATTTTTAGATCGATAGTGGCAGCTATTATCCTTAGCCAAATAATCCGCCTCTAGACCCAAATTATCAGTTTCAGCGCCCATTAACTCTTGCCACAAATCTTGGCAGCCTTGATCATTTAGGTGCTTAGGTTGTGGCCATCCTAAATCATTGATATCGACAACACTCGACTCAGTTTCTGGGGAGAGATTATCAAACACCTCCCAGTTCAACTGCAATTGCGCCGGCTTACCCAAAGACAACCACTGGGAACGCACCATCACTAGCACATTTAAAAAACGGGCGTGTTCCACTTCCAATCCACGAGCCGCTATTTGCGGTAGCGTAAAAAAGTACTTAGCTCCGATCACCGCCATGATAACCAACACAATTCCAATGGCGATCATACGTCCATAGATACGTAATAGATCGCTTTCAGCCTTTTGCTGAGTCTGCATTTAACCTCAGTCCCACGTATAAGATAGGAAATAAATATTATCCATATCGCTTACTTACCGCCTTTGACCACATTGAGCATATCCCACATTGGCAGGTATATCCCCAAGGCCAACACTAAGACAATCACGGCCACAAAACCGATCAAAATTGGCTCCAATTTCGCGGTGAGGTTCTTTAAATCATAGTCTACTTCGCCCTCATAGAAATCTGCCGCATCATTGAGTAATTGATCGATTTGCCCCGTTTCTTCACCCACAGCCACCATTTGCAGCACTAGTGGCGTAAATAACTTGCTCTGATTCGATACCCTCAGCATAGAGTCGCCAGACTCTATGCCACGGCGCATACCGACTATCTTGTCGTGCATGTAGGCATTATCTACCGCGTCGGCCACTAAACTTAAGGCCTGCGTCATCGGTACGCCCGCACTGAGCATCATAGAGAAACTGCGACAATAACGGGCTAAAGTCGAACGCTCAATAATCGACCCGACAGCGGGAATGTGTAACTTCCACTTATCCCACTGCTTCTCGCCTTTTTCCGTATGGTGCCAGTAACGAATACCAATAATAGTGCCAATCAGCGCCACCAACATCAGCGCCCAATAATTCACGAATAGATTTGATGTACCAATCAACACTTTTGTCGCCCACGGCAAGTCGGCGCCAAAGCGAGAAAACATCTCGGCAAACTTAGGGATCACCATGATATTGAGGATCACCATAGCGAGCGCAATCGCAATCAATACAAACATGGGATAACGCATGGCCGATTTAATTCGTCGCCGCGTCTCTTGCTCACGCTCGATATAACCTGAAAGTTGAATGAAGGCATCTTCTAACTTACCCGTGTTCTCCCCCACGTGCACCATAGAAACAAACAAAGAATCAAACACATCAGGATGTTGATTCATAGATGATGACAAGGGTCGCCCTGCGGTGAGCTGCTCTGAAATATCATTAAGCGCATCTTTCATTCGCTGGGAATGCGCCGTTTCAGATAAGCCTGCAATCGCCCGCAAAATAGGAATGCCAGAACGGGTCAAGGAGTACATTTGTCGGGTAAAAATCTGTAATTCTTCTAACGCGACTTTGCCACCAAATAACTTAGTCAATGAGAACGACTTAGCCACTTTGGCGACTTTGACTTCAAGGGGGATAATGCCACGCGCCAATAGCATGTCAGCAGCGGCACTTTCCGACGCGGCATCCAATTGTCCCGTAACGGATTGACCTTGACCACTGCGTCCACGGTATTGATAAATTGGCATAATTACGCCTCAACGCCTTGTTGGCTGATAATATCCTTCGACAAAGGTATCTGAGATTCACTCACGTCTTCCACCAACTTAGCAACCTCTTCAATCGTCGTCATGCCTTCGCTCAGATATTGCAAAGCTGACTCAGCGAGTGGGGTGAAGTTAGGGCTCTGCAACGCGGCTCTGGCAAAATCCTGCGGATTACCAGTACGCATAGCATCGATCATCTTTTCATCTAGCTCGAGAATTTCAAAAATACCAATACGGCCACGATAACCACTGCCATTACAACTCTGGCAACCCGTGCCAATTCTAAAATTCGCATGGGTAAAATCTTTACGGCTCACACTACTCAGCCAGGCTTTTTCCTGCGGTGTCGGTTGATACTCTACCCCACAGTTATGGCAGACACGGCGCACTAAACGCTGGGCAATAATCACCCTTAAGGCACTAGCAACTAAATAACTCGCAGCGCCCATATCGAGTAAACGCAGCGCACTGGTGACCGCATCGTTGGTATGCAAGGTCGATAGCACAAAGTGACCCGTTAATGCGCCCCTAAGGCCAATCTCCACGGTTTCTTGGTCACGCATTTCCCCCACCATAATGATATCGGGGTCTTGACGTAAGGTGGTGCGTAATACATTTGAAAAGTTTAAGCCAATCTTATGGTTAACTTGTACTTGGTTGATCCGCGGCAATTGATATTCGACCGGATCTTCGACCGTGATGATCTTACGGTCGGCGGTATTGAGCTCACTCAAAATACCGTACAAGGTGGTCGTTTTGCCGCTACCCGTTGGACCTGTGACCAGTAGCATGCCGTGGGGACGTTTAATCTGTTTACGAATACGCGCCAAAATAGCAGGCGGCATACCGGTTTCGTTTAAGGTCAATAAACCCGCCGATTGATCGAGTAAACGCATCACCACAGATTCGCCGTGGTAAATCGGCATAGTCGACATACGCACATCGATATGATGACCTTTGATTTCCATATGAAAACGACCATCCTGCGGCAAACGTTTCTCGGAAATATCGAGACCCGCCATCAACTTAAGTCGTAATACTAAAGCCGCGGCAATATTAACTTCATTCAGAATCGTTTCATGTAGCTGACCATCGATACGCTGGCGAATACGTAAGGCTTTATCACCGGGTTCGATATGAATATCCGAGGCGCGCATTTGCACCGCATCCTCAAAAATCGACTGCAGCAACTTAACCACTGTGGTTTCATTGTCACTGTCACCCGACGTGAGGCTGGCTAAATCGAACATCTCATCGGCGGCGTATTCTTCTTCGAGCTTACCGGCGATCTGTGCAATTTGGTCTGTACGGCGATATAAGTTATCAAACGCTTGCAGCAGTTGCTGCTCGGGCGCTACCGCTAACTTCAAACGCTTAGGTGCGATAAGCATTTCGAGGTGATCGAGCGCCTGCAAATCCGCGGGGTCGCTCATTGCAACCAATACGCTATCGCCCCGGTCTTCAACCGCTAAAGCGCGGAAACGTCGTGCTTGCACCTCAGGAATAAGATGCACCACTTCCGCAGGGATTGGCATTTTACTGATATCCAGCAAAGGCACATTCAATTGTTGCGACAAGAACTGCAGTAACTGATGTTCGGTAATTGATTGTAGATCAATGAGGGTTCGGCCCAGTTTTTTGCCCGTATTGCGCTGCTCGGCCAACGCCTGTTGCAACTGCGCTTCAGTAATAATGGCTTCTTGAACTAACAGATCGCCCAAACGCATTTTTAATCTGGGTTTCATTGGCTATCTCCTAGCTGAGTCAAACGTTGTTCAATAAAGGCACTCGCCTGCGCCGATAAGCCTCTATGGCCTAAAGCAGTCCGATAGGCTTGGCGTGCTTGGGGAAATTGCTGCTGCGAATCGAGCGCATAGGCCAGCCCCATCCACCATTTAGCCTGTTGAGGTTCTTGTTGCAATAATTGTCTATAGGCTTGTTCTGACAACGAAAACTGTCCTAACTTTTGCGCCAAATCCGATTGTGCCATCCACTTTTGTCTCGCCAGTGGATGCGTGTCAGGTATGTTAGCTAACGTCACTAATGCGAGATCAGCCTGGCCAGAGGCTTGCTGAACCCGAGCAAGCAATAAGGCAAAGTCTAACTGCTGTGGGAATAACAGCATGCCTTGCTGTAACACTTCACTGGCTTTGGCTAATTGACCTTGCCCATAATGCAGCGCAGCTAACTGCTTGCGCGCTTCATGCATACTGGGATCAAAGCCTAATGTTTGCTCATAATAACTAATGGCATCTTTGAGTTTGCCATCCCTTTCAGCCTCATTCGCTAATGTGAACCGCTTCTGCGCCAGCTGCTTTGGGGTCAACTTCACCTCAGTAATCGCCATTTGCCCTTGCTCTTGGGGCATGAGTCGATTAGCGCCAGCATCTGCTTTAACTTCTTGTACTTTAAGCTCATTGCTCGCGTTACGGTCATTATCGGCGGCAACACTGGCACGTTCTGACATCATTAATGCAGAGGGTGCGGCAGCAGTGACCTCGGCGCTTCGCACACTCGATGTCACACGATTTGACTGTGAATGGCTTGGCTCGCTTGCCGTATCGACTAGGTCATCTGCGAGTGCTGAGCTCTCATCTTGTTGCCGTTGTGACTCTTGTTCAACCTCGTTTTCTGATTCAAATTCTTGCGGCTGATTAAGTACAACGTCGTCGACACTGGGTTCAAGCTCTTCACTCTTAGTCGTAAACTCCTGTGTAGTCGCAACGTTAAGCGGTTCTTCGACGACAACGACGCTTGCTGGAGGCTGCCTCGAAGTAATCTTGTCTACCTGCACAGGCTCGATTTGAGTCTGAGTAGATTCATTTTGCCCATTTGTTTGAGCCGAAATAGTCGCTTCAGCAGGCTTTGCCATGAAAAGTTGCCAGCCATAAACCGCGCCGCCACCGAATAGCAATGACACACCACAGAGCAGCAGCCCATTAAACGGAGTCCGCCTGCGAGCTAAATATTGCACCTGTGGCTGAGCCACGTTGCTGAGCTCATGCCCCTGCTGACGCTTGTCGAGATCCTGCAGCATCTTGTTGATCACGCTCATACAACACCCCTGAAAAAGTGTTGTAATCCCAAACCGAAAGCCACTGTCATCAACGTGAAAAAAGGCAACCATTTCCACGATAATAATCGGCGAACACTTGCATCTTCGGTGTCTTGAATTGCGGCTTTAACGTGGGAGGTTTGCACACGAGTAGCGCCTTCGCCGAAACTCAATAACAAGGCTTTATGGGCAAGAATATTGATCAATCTGGGGATCCCTCGGGACGCATAGGCTATCTGACGTGTTTCCCGTGATGTAAAGAGTGATTCGCCCGCACGCCCAGCGATAGCTAATCGGTGGCGAATATAAGCGTCGGTTTCATCCCATGTCAGTGGGCGAAGGTTGTAGCTAAAAGTAATACGCTGTCTTAATTGCCTAAATTCTTGGCGTTTAAGCCTGTCATCGAGCTCGGGTTGCCCAAATAACACTACCTGTAATAATTTGCGTGTCTCGGTTTCCAGATTAGTGAATAACCGCAGCGCCTCAAGACTGTCGTCCGGCAATGCCTGCGCTTCATCGAGTACCAATACGATGGCGTGCCCGTGGGCGCTCAAGGCTAAAAGCTGCTGTTGAATAAGTCCAGTGAGTTGCTGCTGGTCGATATTGCTGGTGTATTTAAGGCCCAGCTCACTCGCTACCGCCCAACGTAATTCAGTAGGAGTGAGATAAGGATTAGGCAAATATGCGCAATGAAACTGACTCGGCAACTCGTTGATAAGCTTGCGGCAAATCAACGTTTTGCCAGTCCCCACTTCCCCTGTCACCTTGATAAAGCCTTCGCCCGTTTGCAGCGCGGTTTGCAACACTTGCAAGGCTTCCACATGTGGCGACAGGCCGAAAAAAAATCCGGTATTGGGTGTCAGTGAAAATGGGGCTTGGCTTAGGCCAAAATGCTTCTGATACATAGAAGCTTACTTTGTCTCCGGATACCAACGATCTAATAAGGTCTTAGAACGTTGTAGCTCAGTTTTCCAGGTATCAACGCCAACTACCGTAGGTTTTAACAGAATAATCAGCTCAGTTTTCTTCTTCTGCTTACTACGATTTTTAAACAATTCACCTAGGAAAGGAATATCACCCAACAAAGGCACTTGCGATACCACTTCAATGTTTTCACTCTTCATCAAGCCACCGATGATGACTACGTCACCGGAGGCGGCGCGGATGACAGTATCAGACTCACGAATTTCACTCTGCGCTAAAGGTAGCTCCAACGAAGCGTCACTCACTTTGATGTCTTTAGTCTGCTCTTTCACATCGATAACGGATGGATGCACGTGCAATAACACATTACCGTCACTATCAATTTGCGGCGTAACGTCTAAGGCAATGCCCGAGAAAAATGGCGTAAGCTCGACTTGTGGAGTGGTCACAGGCGTTGTACCCGCAACTGTGGTCGATGAAACGTCGGTGACAAAGTACTCATCAGTACCGACTTTGATCACCGCTTTTTGGTTATTCGATGCAGTCACCCTTGGGCTAGACAATACATCCACATCGCCTTGGGTATCTAACAGATTGATCATGGTCGTAAAGTCAGAACCTTTAATACTCAGCGAGGTCACACCACCAATCGCCGAGGTGATTTTATCGTTTAAACCAGGGCCCGCTGATGTTCCAAAATTCACATTCGTATTGCCAACATGTCCCAGCACATTATCCCATTGGATACCTTGCTGATAACCATCGGATAAGGTGACTTCGAGGATCTTCGCTTCTAAAATCACTTGGCGCTGCAAATGACTTTCTGCGGAATTTAAGAAAGTACGCACTTGACGTAATTCACTAGGAAAAGCACGAATGGTCACTAAACCCGCCTGCGGCGTAACAACAACCTGACGACCGCCACCTGTTTCGCCGATTATCGAGGATAATGTCTCTTTCAACTCCCCCCAAAAATCTGTCTTAGTACGCGAACGGATAAAAGTACCGTTGCTACTATCGCTACCGCCATTACTGCTCGAGTTATTGCCATTACTGCTGTTCGAATTATTGTTATTATTCGAGCCGCTATTGTTTGAATTGTTATTGTTCGAATTACTATTGGAATTATTGCTATCCGAAATCCGTCCTGAACTCACTGACGTCACAGATAAGCCATCGCGTTCCATATAGAGATAATTCAGCGGAAACGTCTCGGTACGCATCCCAGCAGGAAACACTCTTAGGATGCGCCCTTCGCGACTGACTTCGTAGCCGTAGATATCTTCAACCACTTGAATTGCTTCAGTTAACGTCACACCTTTAAGGGATAATGAAATCGTACCTTGCACGTCGGGATGTACGGCAACACTCAGCGGTGTACCTTGGACTAAGCTTGGAAAAAATACTTTAGCATCAACATCGTGGGCTGATACATCGAAACGACGCTCAGTTTCCAACGTGGGGGTCAAACCTGATAGCAATGCGCCTGAATTCAATTCGCGCTGAACCGCGTCCGGCATAGTCGCAGGCGGTGGCGTAGTTGATGCCGTTGCCGTCGCCATTGAGGCCGCTAATTCCGCCTTACTCGCCTCCGGCTGTGGCCTATTTGTGGTCTGACACGCCACAAGGCAAAGTGAGAGCAGAGGTGTAAAGTATTTAATCGCTTTCATCTGAGGTGTATTCCCTATCTCTCTGTTATTGCTTGAAACAATGTCAATTTCCGTCCATCAGACAGCGATACATAAGTGGGGGTAATTTTAACGATACTCAGCCCCTGAACGCTGTCACCAACTGACAATATCTTGTTATTTATCACAGCATAAGCCGTGTTTCCTGAGCTTACTATGCTGTTAAGTACAAGCGCCTGATCCTGCGTTTGACTCGCATGACCCTGCACAGCAAAGCCTTTACCGGGCAAAGTCGGGTCGCGCAGCGATTCAGCAGATACCATAGGGCTACTAACCAATAACAACACACTGATAATATAAGACTTATTTAGAAACACTGATAAAGTCCTTATTAATACTCAAGGTATAAAGTTCAATCTCAACGGTCGCTTTTGGATATTCTGCGACTTTATAGTCGAGACGCTTCCAATAAAGTTTATCTGGCATGGCCTCAACGGCTTCAACAAAGCGCAACACAGAAAAATAATCGCCCTCTAGACTCAAGCGAATACCATGGCTATATAGATTGAGTTTTTTCTCTTTACCCACGGGTAACAAAGGGATGGGCGCTATCGACATAAACTTAATTAATTTAATCCCTTGCACTTGTCCTAGTAAATTACCCAGCAACTGCGGCATATAGTCTGCCGGTACCATATCCACCATCTGCTCATCGAGCTGGGCATCTAGGGCTTGATTTTGTTGCTGCAACAACACTAAACGCTGTTGGTAATCTTGATTGGGATCTAACGCTAAACGTTGCTGATACAAGTCAACCTGCTGAGCCGAAATCGCGTTTTCCTGCTCTAAGGCTTTTAGCTGTTGTGAAACAGCCACATGGGTTTTCCACAGGGACTCTAAAGGTAAATAACTCAGCATGCCGACCACGGCCAGAATGGCGACTGAGATCAACACTCGCTCACGGCGACTTAGCGCATCAAACTGTTGTCCTAATTGGGCTAACTTTTGCTTCATTGCGCGGCTTCCTCCTTGTTATCGCTTTTCAAGGTAAAGGCCAAAGGTTTATCTTCACCGCGATCCATGCTCATCGACGAGAAAGCTTGCCCCTTTAAAGTCTGCGTAGTTTTAAGTTTGCCAATCCACTGCGGAATGCTTTGAGGATGGTCGGCAAAACCTTCGAACATAAAATCTTGCTCATTAATGACGATATAACTAAGCCAAACACTCGCATCCGACACGACGGCTAAATCTTTAAGAACTGGCGCAAAACCACGGCTAGTTAAAGAAGTCCTAAGACTCAATTCTCCCATGAGTAATTGCTTCAGCTCTAACTGTTGTGCCGCTAAATCGACTCGCGCAACAAGATCGGCATCGGGTTTACGCGCAGCAATTTGTGCTTCTAATGCCTGTTTTTGGGTATCGAATTGCTGCTTTTGTTGGGCAGCCAACTGCTGGGCCTGTTGTAACTCACTGACTTGCCAATAGCTATAACCACCTAAAACAGCAAATAAGATCGCAAAAACCAAGGCGTAAGCACTTAAACGCGCAAAGGTTAATCTTTGCTTCGGGGGCAATAATGAAGGAGTGTAAAGATTGACTCGGTATTTAATCACTCTGTACCTCGATAAAATTCAGCAAAGGCTAATCCCGCCATTCGCGCGCCAACACAGCTTTTATCAATGACATTCACAGCTTGATTGAAGTTTGCCGAGACTAACTTAGCTAAAGTATCCACGGCACCATCGGCGAGGAGTTCGATAGAAGATACCGGAGCCTGTCTCAATTGACTTTCAAAATAATCCATAGAGCGCTGAATTTCTAAGCTTAAATTGTCTGCCATGCCATAACTTAACTCATCCGCTTGAGTCTTATCCAATTGAGTAAATCCGCGTACGCGACGCTGCATATACAGCTGACCTTGCTTAACCACAGTCAGTAGCAATTCTTGACCGGGATTATGGCTTACCACCAGACGCGCTTGGTTGTCATCATTAAATAGGTTAGTCACGGCTAACTCTTCGATACTAATACCGAAAAGTTGTAAATCTTGTTCATGAATGGCCTGCACCATACTCACTAGCTTAGCTTTATCCACCACCACAACATTGATTTTATTACTCGGAATGGGTGACTCAAAGTAATCCAAATGGATTTGCGGTACAGGTAGCGTGACCATGTCTTTAATTGACCACAACAAGGCTTGGGATAACTCGATAGTATCGACATTCGGTTTATCGGTCAGCAGTAATTGATAAAGGCCTGAAGCCAAAATCAGCTGTAACTGTGCATTAGGAAAGGATTTAGCCACAGCAGCAAACGCCAATGACCAGTGATCATCTTTCAGCTCAAAGGGTAGCCACTGCTCAGCATTTTCTTTTTGGGCAGGTGCGTAAACCCATAATTTATCGGCGCAGACATAGACACCAAGGCTAGTCGGTTCTGTTCT
The DNA here is from genome assembly GCF_025653595.1 of Shewanella sp. SM95. Classification (NCBI taxonomy): domain Bacteria; kingdom Pseudomonadati; phylum Pseudomonadota; class Gammaproteobacteria; order Alteromonadales; family Shewanellaceae; genus Shewanella; species Shewanella sp. SM95. The sequence goes on along the minus strand of NZ_JAKKSE010000007.1, from coordinate 45,612 downwards.
CTTCTGCCAAAAGGCTAATCGACCTATAAGACTTTTTTCCATAAAGATGCCTATAACCAACTGAATTTAAAAGCTTGAGTAGTCTCTTTTGCACAAACTTCCTGTCACTCCACTCTCCAGTGCTCCTTGACCTATGACCTGCTCGATACAGAATAAAAACCGCAAACGTCATATTTTTGGCACTGGCTAGTTTAGCCGCAAATGCTCGTATTTTATAGATAAATACGTGAATAATAGGATCTATTTGTCTCTAAGACGACATTAATCACCCAAACACTGAACTTCCCTTACTTAGCCTCTATGGGTTCACTGAAATACATTCCTTGCGCTGCGCCAACACCGAGGATTTGCAGTGTCTGCCACTCTTCAAAGACTTCTACCCCTTCGGCGCAGACTTGTACTTCCGTTCGATATAAACCGCCAATCAAACTGCGAATAAATAATTGGTTTTCTGGTCGTAAATGAATATGACGCACGATGGATCTGTGTAACTTAATTAAATCAAAATGGCATTCTCGAATGTAATAAGTACCGACAACCTGCTGACCCACATGATCGACACATAATCTCGCGCCCATTTTACGGATCATATCTAATTTAGGCTGCAACTTTTCTTGATGTTGAATAACGATATCTTCAGACACTTCGAAAATCAGTCGCGTGGTTAGATGGCGATATTCTAATAGCGTCGTTTTTAGCCATTGAGTGAAGGCTCGGCTCATTAGCGAATCCAAACTCAGATTAATACTGTATATCTGCGGCGCTGATGTCTTAACTGTTTGAGCATTCGATATGCCGTCTGCTAATTCATTCGACAATAATAACAATACCCGCTCAATAATTTGCCGTTCGACCTGTGGCATTAAGCCACATTTATTCGCCATAGGAATAAACAGTGTGGCACGGATTAACGCCCCCTGATTATCCCGAGCCCGCGTAAATATCTCTTTATGGTGCTCATTACCATCTGAATCAATTATCGGCTGGCTAAAGGGGAAAAATCGCCTTTGCACTAATGCGTTTTCTAAAAAGCTTCGCCAACGCACTGAGCCTTTGGCAAATTCTTCATCAATCGCGCCTTTATCATACATAAACCAATTACTATTCCCCTGTAATTGTGCCGCCCTCAAAGCCATATCGGCTTCTTCAATTAACTGAGCCGCATTATCGCCTGCGGTAAAATAAGCGCATCCGAGGTGGAAAAAGTTATCGCGATTCTCAACATCAGGCAAAGGCTGGCTTAGACATATCTTGAGTAATTTGCTGGCAAATTGATCCGCTTCAATTAAGGAGATTTGCGGCACGACTATGGCAAATTGATTATGGGAGCGACGGGCAAAAATACTATTAGCTTGAGTTTGCAGCAATTGACTTATCGCATTAACTGTCGAGTTTAATAGCTCTTTCGTCACTGCTTCACCTTGGGATTGCTGCAATAAATCCAGATCATCCATTTCTAATAAATAGATCACCCCGTGGGCAAGCATAGCCTGATTATGACTAAGGGCGTCGAGACGATTATTCAAAAAGAGTCGGTTACCAATGCGAGTTTCCGCATCAAGAAAGGTATTAGAACGGATGAATTTGTCGAAACGCCCCCGCTCCTTTTGTGCGTCCTGTAACTCTTCTAACAACTTAGTCAAAGCACGGTTAATCAGCCTTGGTTTACCATTTCCGGGGGTAGCGAGTGCTTGTTCATGCTTACCTTGCAGAATCAATCGACTGCGTAAGGCTAATTCTTCAATGCCATCGAGCTGCTGTGAAAACCATAAATAACCAAAACGCACTAAGGCAGCCACGGCTAAGATACCGACCAACAAAATCAGAATTTCATACCAACTGAAAGTGTAATGTTCAAAGGGCTGAGTCAAGGTTAACTGCATACGCAAGCCTGATGTCGGCTCTAGCACATGGTCATACACCATCGCATTTTGCGTAGAAAGGTTGCCTTCATAGGCAAATAATACTTCATCTTTCAAGGTCAACCGAAAATTAACGGCATTGTAAGCAAGCAGCATGGGCGGTAGCCAAGCCTCTAGCTCCCAATCAGGTTGGTGTTGGAACTGATCCACTAACATAGTTTCGAGTTCAGCGACTTTTTGCTGCTGAAATTTATAGGTCAGCTGCACGAAACTCATCATAGCGCTCAGCAAAAATACGAAGGCGATAGCGGCTAATGACATTAACCAAAAGCTGGTTAATTTTGTAGTTAACATTCGGGTGAATTTCATCTATCCGCTATCCTGCAGGATTATTATAATTATTTGTGCGATTTTAACAGAAGTTCAACAAAAGTTGTCCGTTGATTATTCAGTAGCATAACCTAAAAGGCAACTAAGACGCTGTGACTTTAATGTCCACTTAAAAACAAAAAAGAGGCTAATTAGCCTCTTTTTAATGTTTTTACCACTTTTAGCCTAGTCGGCGTATTTAGGTAAAGTGGTGATCGCTGCCACACCAGAGTCGATAGCCGCTTGTGCAACAGCACGGGCAACATTAGGCAATAAACGTGGGTCCATAGGTTTTGGCAGCACATATTCAGGGCCAAAACTCAGCGACGTCACATTAGGGTAAGCCTTCAATACACTCGCAGGCACTAACTCTTTTGCCAGTGATGCAATTGCATGAACTGCCGCAATTTTCATCTCATCATTAATGCAAGACGCACGCACATCCAATGCACCACGGAAAATAAATGGGAAACACAATACATTATTGACTTGGTTTGGATAGTCGCTACGACCCGTACCCATGATCAAATCACTACGCGTTGCATGAGCAAGTGCAGGTTTGATTTCAGGATCTGGGTTAGAACACGCAAAAATCACTGGCTTATCGGCCATCAGCGCGACTTCTTCTGCACCAATGACGTCAGGACCTGATAGACCTAAAAATACGTCTGCGCCTTTAATAACATCAAGAAGCGTGCGTTTCTCGGTATCATTCGCAAATAGTGCTTTATATTCATTAAGATCTGTACGGCCAGAATGAATAACACCTTTAGTGTCTAGCATGTAAATGTTGGCGCGATTCGCACCGCATTTTACCAGCATAGTCATACAAGCGATGGCAGCAGCACCCGCACCCATACACACAAAAGTCGCGTCGCTTATCAACTTGCCTTGAATTTCCAGCGCATTGATCATACCCGCCGCAGTCACGATTGCGGTGCCGTGTTGATCGTCATGGAATACTGGCACTTTACAACGAGCAATCAATTCACGTTCGATAACAAAGCATTCGGGCGCTTTAATATCTTCAAGATTGATACCACCAAAAGTGTCAGCAATCGCAGCAACAGTATTGATAAATTCCTCAGGCGTATTATGCGTAATCTCAATATCTGTCGAATCGATATTCGCAAAATGCTTGAACAATAATGCTTTACCTTCCATTACAGGTTTAGAAGCCAAAGGGCCCAAATTCCCTAAACCTAAGATAGCCGTACCATTGGTAATCACGGCAACCGTATTACCTTTATTGGTATAACGATACGCATTGTCAGGATCTGCAGCGATTTCGCGTACTGGCTCAGCCACACCTGGGCTATAAGCTAGGGCGAGATCGTGACTCGTTTCGGCGGGTTTGGTAAGGCAAACTGCGGTTTTGCCTGGTATGGGAAATTCATGATAATCGAGTGCTTGTTGACGAATATCTGACATTTTAAAATCCTGAAATGCGACATTTATAATTTATGAGAGTAAGACCTACCAACACACATCTAGTCTCACCAAAGGGTGATGTTAATAGTCTGGCTGGTCGGGGTAAGATACGCCAATAAGGGGAATTTATAAATAAGAGATTCATAAATTTCACTTTAGCCGCCAAATAGACCCTCTAAGCTTAGTTTTATAAACTTATCTCCTATAATAAAGCTGCATTTCTTAATATTTTTTGTAGGAAACAAACATATATTTTGTAGTTAATGCGCTAGTTGTAGCGACTTAATCTCAAAAATGTTGGTTAAATTACAATATATGGCGACTAGCATATTTATCTTATAGTTAATTGCTATAAATAAGTCGAATTATACACTTGAACTCTCAATACAAAATAAGTTGACTATTTATTGAGTGAAGTCGTACCAGCTAGATATGTAGAATAAGCAGAATAAAGAAAATTGACGAATAACAAAAAGCAAAAAGGCGCCATAGGCGCCTTTTCTAGAAACAATGCAATCGCAATTATTTCTTTGCAAGCACTGCGAAGCGCTTGTTGAATTTGTCGATACGACCGCCGGTATCAACAACTTTTTGTGTACCAGTGTAGAATGGGTGACAAGCACCACATACGTCTAAATGCAGATCTTTACCAGCAGTAGAGTTTACTTTGATAACGTTACCACAAGTACAGTTTGCAGTGATGATAGCGTATGTTGGGTGGATACCTGGTTTCATTGGGGTTACCTCAAAAGTGTAAGGCCATGTCGCTCTTCCAACCCGTAGTCGGACACCACATGCATGTTAATAACAATATGTTTAGGGCGCAGAATGGTACAGCATACCTACAAGGGATACAAGTAGATTATCTGAGCGTTTGCCGGTTAATCTGTGTCTATTTTGACTTTAGTTAAGCGGCTTATTTTCCCGCTTCTTTAGCCTCAAATACCGCCCGCGCTTCTTTAGCATCAGAATGCTGATCCAAAATCATTTTCGAAGGACAAGATAGCACCGCATTACTCTTGAGTGCATTGATTCTATTCTTCGAGAAAGCCACAGGATTTGCCTCGTAAATCGCCAACATAGCGCCATATACACTCACATCCCAATCCTTGGCATATCGATTGGCGATACGCCACAACGTCTCGCCAGCAAGATACGTTAACTGGCAATGTTCGGGCGTCTGTGAGGCCGTTTCAGCAATATTCTGTTTTTGCTCATTATTTGCCGTTTTCACTATTTGTGGAACCACTGTTTCAGTTGCAGCGTTTTCAACAGCCCCTTTTTCAACAGCAATCGTCTCAGAGGTTTTAGCGAAGGCGTTTATCTCAGTAGCCGACGTATTTTGTTTATTCGCGGCTTCAGGAAATTTAAAGCCAGTCACCACTTCTACCGTTGGTACTTTGGATTGAGTATTTGCAGCAGTAACAACAGTCGCTGCGGGCGTTACCTCTACATGTGGCTTTGATTCTGTCACCACTGTTACAGGCTTAATGCCCACTTTATCCGCACTTTTGGGGGTGCCCGCTGTGGTGGTATTTTTAGTGTCCGGAACCGCTTTTGTCGTTAACGCGGCAGAGGCCGGTTTAGCCGCGCCGAATAAATTAATACTTTTGACGTCATACCATCGGTCAAGGCGATACTCTCTCACTAAGAGTTTAGCGCTGCTATCCTTCACATCTTCAACGCCAGTGAGCAAAACTAAAAAGCGATTAAGCTCCTCAACCATTAACTTTTCTTCGCCGCCAGCTTGCTGCACCACAAACTCTAAGCGCGACATGTCTTGATTGTCCGCAATCACATTCACCCTGAGTTTTGGATAACCGCCTAACTCAAACATGCGGCTGTTAACACTCACATGGGAGACTTGTGCCATGCTCGGTGCGCTACACACTAACGCGAGTAGACCTAATGATTTCACTATATTAGCCATTTATTTACTCTCAACTATCCTTGGTAAACCATCATTAGGGCTAGCCCTAGCCAGCCGCGCTGAGTACACTAAACCACATTCTTGTCTAAGACTTGCCTGCATATGTCATTGTTTGTCGAAGTTGCGTTACCTGTGCCTATGCGGCAAACCTTTAGCTACCGCGTACCCGAATCCTATCCTAGTACACCGCAAATAGGTGTGCGCGTTAAAGTTCCCTTCGGTCGTCAACAATTGATCGGGTTAGTCACAGGTATCACTGAGTCTTGCAGCTTAGCCCCAAAGCAAATTAAGTCTGTGCTCGAGTTTATCGACGATAAACCTTTACTGCCTGAATCACTTTATAAATTAACTCTTTGGGCTGCGAGATACTATTTTTGCAGCCAAGGGCAGATGCTAACCCAAGCCTTACCTGTGGCCCTGCGTAAAGGGCTAGATGCCGCGCCACAAAAGATCCAATTCTGGCAATTAACTGAAATAGGCCAAAATATTGCGCCCGAAGTGGTTAAACGCGCACCCGCACAGAAAAAACTACTCGAGTTACTCAAAACCGCCAGCTTAACCCAAGAAGAGGTTATCAGCTTAGACATCAGTAAAGCGGCGCTTAAAGCCCTAGAAGATAAAGGCTGGGTGGCACGCCATGAAAAAATTGCCGAGCTTAACCTCGACTGGCGCACCACACTCGAAATGGACGAAACGCCACATAAACTCAATAAAGAACAAGCCGTCGCCGTTGCCACTTTAAATCTGCAACAAGGATATCACTGTACTTTATTAGAAGGCATTACCGGTTCGGGTAAAACGGAAGTCTATCTTGCTGTACTCGAAGAAATCCTCAAGCAAGGCAAACAAGCGTTAATTTTAGTGCCTGAAATCGGCTTAACACCCCAGACAATCAATCGCTTTAAGCGCCGCTTCAAAGTCAATGTTGCCATTTTGCATTCAGGGTTAACCGACAATCAGAGACTCGAAGCATGGCGCCAAGCCCGCTGTGGTCAGGCTGCAATCATTATCGGCACCCGCTCAGCCTTGTTCACACCTATGGCGTATCCCGGCATCATCATACTCGATGAAGAACACGACAGTAGCTTCAAGCAACAGGAAGGTGTTGGTTATCATGCCCGCGACTTGGCAGTTATGCGTGGCCATTTAGAAGCGATTCCGGTGATTTTGGGCACAGCGACGCCCTCACTCGAAAGTCTACAAAATGCCTTAAGCGGACGTTACCATCATTTACAACTGGGTGAACGCGCAGGTGCAGCTAAAAAAGTGCGCCAAGGCATTATCGATATTAAAAATATGCCGCTGAAAGCCGGTATGTCAGTACCGCTACTGAACGAAATCCGCCTGCATTTAGACGCAGGCAACCAAGTCTTGTTGTTTCTCAATCGCCGCGGCTTCGCACCAGCCCTGCTTTGCCACGAGTGTGGGCATTTACACGAATGCGACCGCTGCGACGCGTTTTTCACTGTACATCAATCCCTTGGCGAAATTTGCTGTCACCATTGTGGCAATCAATACGCTATCCCCAAGCAGTGTCACAAATGTGGCAGCACTATGTTGATGGGCCAAGGCATAGGCACAGAACAGCTCGCAGAAGCGCTGCAACAGGAGTTTCCGAAACATCCCGTGGTGCGCATCGACCGTGATACGACCCGCCTAAAAGGCTCATTAGAAACCCACTTAAATGCGATTCATAAGGGGGAATATAAAATCCTCGTCGGCACGCAAATGCTAGCTAAGGGTCACCACTTCCCTGATGTGACGCTTGTTGGGCTACTTGATGTCGATGGTGCTTTATTTAGCGCCGACTTCCGCGCGCCCGAACGTTTTGGGCAACTCTATACCCAAGTTGCAGGTCGTGCAGGGCGCGCCAATAAACCCGGCACGGTATTATTGCAAACTCACCAGAGCGACAATCCCATTTTGCGGGATTTGCTGCACCGCGGTTATGGCGAGTTTGCTCGCAGCCAACTCAAAGAACGTCAACAGGCACTGCTGCCGCCAGCATGGCACATGGTGTTGGTGCGCGCCGAAGCGCATTTAGCCAGTGATGCCGATAATTTTCTCAACGCCTTCGCCGCGCTCTTGCCCCAAGATAAAGAATTTGAGGTGATTGGCCCTATGCCTGCACCTTTAGATAAAAAAGCTGGCAAGTTCCGCCGCCAACTCTTATTCCAAGCTAAAAACCGCAATCGCTTGCAACAAGAGTTTGAACGTATTCATCCGCTTGTAGAACAACTTATCGAAGCTAAACGCTGCCGATGGAGCTTAGACAGAGATCCGCAGGATCTCCTCTGAGTCGAGTATTTGACAATCATTTGATAAAAAATCATCGGGAAGATAGCAATTGTTAACCACAAACGGCTAAAATATGCGGTTATTCCCTGTATTCACTCTTAAAGTTAGTGCCGATTAGAACCCATGAAATCACATATCCAATCATTACTTGAACAAACTCTAGAATCCTTTAAACAACAAGGTATTGTGCCTGCTGACTTTGAAGCACGCATTCAGGTAGATCGAACCAAGGATAAGAGTCATGGCGACTTGGCAACCAACTTAGCCATGATGCTAACCAAGGTCGCAGGCAAGAATCCACGTGAATTAGCCCAACTGATCATAGATACCTTACCGGCTTCGGCTTTTGTGGCTAAGGTTGAAATTGCAGGACCAGGCTTTATCAACTTTTTCATCAACGACAGCGCCTTAGCAGATCAACTGCAAAATGCCGTCAACGATGAGCATTTAGGCATTAAGTTACCGACACCACAAACCGTTGTTGTCGATTACTCTTCACCCAACCTCGCCAAAGAAATGCATGTAGGCCATCTGCGTTCAACCATCATTGGTGACAGTGTTGTGCGTGCATTGGAGTTTTTAGGCCACAAGGTTATCCGTCAAAACCATGTGGGCGACTGGGGCACACAATTTGGTATGTTGCTGGCCTATATGGAAGAGCTACGCGCCAAAAATGGCGAAGAAGCTCAACTTGAACTGTCTGATTTAGAAAACTTTTACCGCGCTGCTAAACTGCGCTTCGACGAATCGGCAGAGTTTGCGACCCGCGCTCGTCAGTTAGTGGTTGAACTGCAATCTGGCGACGAATATTGCAACAAACTGTGGCGCGAATTTAACGACATTTCGTTGAGCCACTGCCATGAAGTCTACGCCCGTTTAGGTGTAAGCCTGACCCGCGCCGACGTGCACGGTGAAAGTGCCTATAACGCCGATCTAGAACAAGTAGTTAAAGATTTAGATGCCCAAGGCTTATTAACCGAAAGCAACGGTGCCAAAGTGGTGTTCCAAGAAGCCTTCCGCAACAAAGAAGGTGAGCCACTGCCTGTTATCATCCAAAAAGCAGATGGCGGCTACTTGTATGCCACCTCAGATCTGGCGGCAATGCGCTACCGCTCGAACGTGTTAAAAGCCGATCGCGTACTGTATTTTGTTGACCTACGTCAGGCACTGCATTTCCAACAAGTCTTTAGCCTAGCCAAGCTGGCTAAGTTTGTCCGTGAAGATATGTCATTAGAACACTTAGGTTTTGGCACTATGAACGGCGAAGATGGCCGTCCATTCAAAACCCGTAGCGGCGGTGTCGTTAAGTTAGTTGACCTGTTAGAAGAAGCCAATGTGCGCGCGCTAGAACTCGTTCGTAGCAAAAATCCTGATATGGATGAAGCCACGCTGACTGAAATCGCCCGTGTCGTTGGGATCAGCGCCGTTAAATATGCTGATTTGTCGAAAAACCGTACCAGTGATTACATTTTCAGCTTTGAACAAATGCTCAGCTTCGAAGGCAATACCGCACCTTACCTGCTGTACGCTTACACCCGTGTTGCGGGCATATTCAAGCGAGTAACCGATCTGGATCTCAGCCAAGCGAAAATCGTGCTTGAGCATGAAAAAGAGAAAGATCTCGGTAATAAGTTGGCGCAGTTCGGTGAGATCCTCAATCGTGTTGTTGATAAAGGTCAGCCGCACGTACTGTGTGCTTATTTATATGAATTAGCGGGTGCTTTCTCTAGCTTCTACGAAGCTTGTCCAGTGCTTGCCGCCGATAATGACGCGCAAAAGAACAGCCGTTTATTACTCGCGCAACTGACGGCTCGTACGTTACAAAAAGGCCTAAATCTACTCGGTATTGAAACCTTAGAGCGGATGTAAGCCATGAGTAATCGCGATTATGCCAATAGAAGGCCGCAGTCGGGCGCTAAACCGCGCCCAATCCGCGCGACTCGCCCAACTCGAGCAAAGCCTTCACAATCTAAATCGGCGCCGCGTAAGAAGCTGCCGCTGACCTTGATAGGCTTTGTCATACTCGCTGTGGGTTGTTTCGTCTATTTCCTGTCAAGCATTAAAGATAATGCTAAGCAAGAAGTGAAGCCGATACCCGCTCCAGCCAAGAAAACGGAAGTACAAGTTAAGCCTCAAGAGACAGCAGTGCTTACTCCTAAGGTCAAAGAACCTGAACGCCAAGCGGTCGTTATCCCAGTAGAGACAACTGAAACTGCTGAGCTTATTGTTCCGCCAAAGAAAGATCCAAATGCTCTGCCACCACAACCAAAGGAAGAATGGACCTATCTCAACGAGCTTGAAAATAAGCATGTTGAGGTCGATATTCCCGATATTGTTGCGAGCAGAACACCGATGCAATATCAGTTGCAGTGTGCTTCTTTCCGCCAAGAATCACAGGCGAACGAGATGAAAGCTGTCATCGCTTTCCAAGGTTTAGAGGCGCAAGTGAGACAAGTCGAAGGTACAACCGGCGTATGGTACAAGGTTGCTTTAGGCCCCTTCGAGCGTAAACGTGATGCAGAGCGTAAACGTCATACACTGCAAAAAGCGGGGATTAATGGTTGCCAGATTCTGGCGATTCCTAAATAAGGCTTTAGCCTACTCCTGATAGACTATTAAGAATAAATAGCGGCCAGCGTTTTATCGCTCGTCGCTATTTTTTTATCCGTATGACATGGCTCACTCATTGACTCTGTCCGCCCATAAAAACTCAGTTTTAAACAACAACTCATTTCAAACTTGTTGATCTACTAAATTTATAACCTATTATTTACAAACAACAAAATCCTTTATTAAGAAAGATTAATATGCAGTTTAATTGACCTAGATCAAACTTAGGCGTATCTCTTAATTAACAGCAAGACCGCTGTATCTGTGTCAAATCCAACCTCAGGGTGAAGTATTATGAATGCATTAATCGAGATAGAGGCCACCGAATTCAGCCAACTGTTCAAGAGTGGCGACATGCTGGGAATTAGGATGTTTATGGAACATGTGCGCATGCCGCTGGATGTTCAAGACAAGATTTATGACGAAATTTCTGCGCTTCAGCAATTAGAACAAAACCAAATTGCCAAGCTCATTGAAACCCACGCCCATTCCCAAATTCATGAACGCCTAGCTTATTAGCCTTCCATTCAATGAAAAATTTATCTATGCCCAACTGCAGCTTCTGGCGGTTCATTCAACAGAAGCTGTCTAACCCACCCACTCTTCATAACTCAGTATCCAATTACAGCCAAAAAATAAGGCCAAACACCTGAGTATTTGACCTTAATGAACTAGCTAGTTTCAGATTTTAACCACAGCCTTAGCTCGGTTTTTCTTCCGTTAAGCCTATGCTATTCATCCAGTAATCGAAATCCACCATATTACCCGGCAATACGACTCGACTATTCTTCTGGCTTAAGCCATCGAGCTGTTTAAAGTATTGCTCACCGAGTTGCATCCGCAGGGCATTGTGACCACCCGGTGCGGCAATAACAGAGGCGAGACGTTCAATCGATTCTGCCGTCGCACGAGAAATGGTTAAAATTTCCTCAGCCTTACCTTCGGCTTCGTTAATCCGGCGCTGCATCTCACCTTCAGAACGGTTTACCGTTTCAGCTTTAACCCCTTCAGAACGGTTAATTTTACTCTGTTTGTCACCTTCACTCTTAGCCAATAATGCACGGCGCTCACGCTCGGCATTTACTTGCATTTCCATGGCATTTTTAACGGTTTCAGGTGGTGTAATATTTTTAATTTCATAACGATGCACGCGTATTCCCCACATGGCACCCGCTTGATCTAAGACTTGCACTACCTTGGCTGAAATCACATCACGCTCTTCAAACGTACGATCAAGATCAAGTGTCCCGATGACAGAGCGCGTCGTCGTTTGCGCCAACTGAATTGCTGCATAACGATAATCAGTAATACCATAGCTGGCCTTCACTGGGTCAGTCACAGAGATATAAATCACCCCATCCACTTCAACGTTTACTTCGTCGCTCGAGAAACATTCCTGCGGTGGTACGTCAATGGTTTCTTCTTTCAAATCATGAATAAAAGCCACTTTATCCACAAAGGGGATCAAGGTATGGAACCCTGCATCTAACGTACTGTGATACTTACCTAAACGCTCAACAATAAAAGCCGATTTAGTGGGTACTAGGCAGATCGATTGAAATAGTTTAATCACAAAAATGGCAAATATCAGGCCCCAAATCGCCATCACAATCAAATCTGTATCTACTGGAATATTCATTATCGCGCTCCTTTGCCAAGATTATTCTGGCCACTCATAGTCTGAGTGACTTGCTCCATGCCTTCGAAGAAACCTTCAAGTTTTGCCATTTCAGCGGGAACAACAGAGACTTGTGCATCATTGAGGATCTTGCCAACTTGAGCAATAAACTGTTCTTTTAATAGCATATTCATCGCATCTGTACCGCCATTGACGGCTAATGCTTGCGAGATCATTGCCATACCTTCGGATTTTGCTTTGGCTATGATAGCGATCTCCTGACCTGTACCTTTAGCTTCATTAATCCGTTTCTGTTTTTGACCTTCTGACAGGTTAATGGCCTCTTGGCGCTCACCTTCAGACATATTGATCATCGCGGCTTTTTCGGCATTCGCTAAGGTAATTTCGGCACGTTTACGACGCTCAGCTTCCATCTGCTTCTCAAGAGTGTGGATCACATGGCGTGAAGGCGTGATATTACGAATTTCATAGCGCAATACCTTGATTCCCCATGGCTCGGAAGCCTTATCTATTTCCCGCACGATTGATTCATTTAAGCTATCACGCTCAGAGAAAGTCTCACTCAAACTCAGCTTACCGATTTCAGATCGCATAGTGGTCTGGGCTAAATTCACCGCTGCTTTACGGTAGTTTTCAATACCATAACTCGCCAATTTGCCATCCATCACTTTTAGGTAGACCAAGCCGTCCACTTCAAGTTGAGTGTTATCTTTGGAGATACAACTCTGTGGCGGCACATCTAATACTTGCTCACGGGTATCGTGACGGTAGGAGACGCGATCGAAAAAAGGGATCAAAAAATGAAATCCAGGGCTTAATACTGCGCGGAATTTGCCAAGACGCTCAATGACATGCACTTCACGCATCGGCACAATTAACATCAACTTATAAAGAATAAAAAAGATAAATAAAATGACTAAGGTAAATACAAACATAGATTCCATCCTTTAGTTTTTGGAAGCTTCTATTGAAATAGGCTCAACGACTAGAGCGATATTTTCACGACAAATAATTCTGACTTCGGTACCCGCCTCGATAATGCTGCCATCGCCAAGCGCTGGCCATTCACTACCTTGAAACTCCACCCGCCCAGGTGTTTGCCCAGGACCTATGGTCTGCTTTACGCGAACAATTTGATTGTATAGTTCGATTGCTTCATCCGTGTTATCCACATGGGAATCACCACCAACGAGCCTCTGAGTGACTTGTCTGAAAGCCAATAACAACACAATGGCAGAGATAAACCACAGGGTCATGCTCTGCACGACACCTTCGACCAGTCCTATGCCTAACGCACCTGCCACGACTAAACAAGCCGCACCCAGCAACACTATTATGCCACCTGGAACCACTATTTCGGCGAGCATTAACACTAAACCAATCACTGCCCACACTAAAATCGGATTTGAAAACTCCATATTTCCCCCCTGAAATGAGAGTGTCCTTTACTGCACTATAACAGCAGAGTTTCGGATAATCGACATAATATGTCAAAATTTACCCTGTCAAAACGCACACTCAATCACCTATGACTTAATCCTCATTCTCCCATATCCGCCCACGAAAGCCGTTAGGTTGTTTTAAAATTAAGCATAATCAATTCAAAAAGATAGCAAGCCCCCAATCCACAAGCCGCGCAATAACAATAAAAAACATTAAAAATCAATTATCTAAAAATAAAATTCCTCACTAATGATTATGTGATTTTGACAACAACATTCGATAAAAACTTTGAATAAATGTAAATTTTTGCATATATTGCCCCCACTTTTGAGCAAGTCCTTTGACGTACACTCGCGCTAGGTTTGAACTTACCCATCAAACCATGCCATAGGTCAGAGAGCGGATTGAGTAAGACACGAATTAACTTCGACCTATACAACAGGAAATAACAATGAAAAAAACATGCCTATGCCTAGCACTAATGCTTTCTCCTCAAGCATTTGCGGGTGACTTAGTACAGTGGTGGGATTTCAGTGCAACAGCCCTCTATGGCGAAGACTACGATTTAGCGCCATCGGACAAACAAGCCACTATCACCTTGGAAACGGCTGGCGGCTGGAAATACGGTGATTGGTTTGCCTTCCAAGATTTTATCTATTTCAAAGGTAATGACACGGACATGGAAAGCACTACCTATGGTGAAATTTCGCCACGTTTTAGTGCCAGTAAAATTCTTGGCGAAAAAATAGCCTTTGGCCCAATAACAGACTTGTCTCTAGCGTTAACCTATGAAGAAGGTGAAGGCCCAGTCCATAGCCTACTTTACGGTCTAGGGGTTGATGTAGCAGTACCATACTTCACTTATCTTAACTTTAATACCTATCGCCGCGATGGTATGAGCACTGGTAACAATAGTGACGGCTGGCAGTTCACTCCTGTATTTCGTATCGATATCCCTGTTGGATCTGCCAACATAGTACTCGATGGCTTTATCGACTGGGTATTTGCCACCGACGATAACGGCTACGAGGAAAACTTCCATTTCAACCCACAGCTAAAATACGATCTCGGTAAGAGTCTGTTCGGGGATCATCAAGCCAATAAATTATTGGTGGGTATCGAATACGATCTGTGGACCAATAAATACGGTGTGAAAGGCGTCGATCAAGACACTTACTCTGTGATTGCTCAATACCATTTCTAATCGGTATCGGCATAGTTTTAAAACAACAAAAAAGGTGCCATTGGCACCTTTTCTATTCTGAGCACTCACTTTGCAGGGGAGTGTTGCTTAGCTTACTAAAAATTAAGCTAACAATTTTTTCGCTGCTGCAACCACGATAGAAACCGCACTCACTTCAGTTTTCTTCATTGTGGCTTCATTAGGAATTTCTTGTTGGGTGCGGTTTACAATCACACCAGCAACGCAGGCTGCACGCCAACCTTGAGTAGCACACATAGTGAACAAAGTGGAAGACTCCATCTCATAGTTCAGTACGCCCATATCTTGCCATTCTTTCATTGAACCCGCGAAACGACGCGTTACACGGCCTGTGACAGTGTCATAACGCTCTTGGCCTGGGTAGAAAGTATCAGAAGAAGCTGTTACGCCAATGTGTGGCTCAACGCCAGCATCGCGACACGCCGCAACCATAGCAGTGGTACATTCAAAGTTTGCAACCGCTGGATATTCCATAGGTGCAAAATGTAAGCTCGCGCCATCTAAACGCACTGAAGCTTGAGTCACAATCACATCGCCCACATTTACATGAGGTTGGATTGCGCCTGTAGTCCCTACGCGCAGGAAGGTATTCACACCTAATTGTGCAAGTTCTTCTACTGCGATAGAAGTAGATGGACCACCGATACCGGTTGAACACACTACTACTGGCTTGCCATCGGCATACGCTAAATAACTTGTATACTCGCGGTGGCTAGCAAGGAACGTCGCATTGTCCATTAGTTCGGCAATACGTTTTACACGCTCTGGATCACCAGGAACGATTGCTAAGGTTGCACCATCGAGCATCGCTTTGGTCAAACCTAAATGAAATACATCAGCCATTGTGAAAACCCCTTTCATTTTTGATAATTAAATTCTTATAAAATCGACTTTAACCTAGTATCGAAGCGGTGAAGGTTAACTTGATCACAGAATTATCGGCAAGAAGTAATTGTTTAGTCGTAATGAAATTACCAACTACACCAGCATCTGCTCACAAGATAGCAAATTTGCCCATATTTCGAATGTCAGTCTGATTTATACCAAACAAAGTGTGAACCAGATCCTAAACTCATGCCAGAGTCTGTGGCAACAAATGCCTAAAGCACTGATTTAAAATAGATTAAAATAAATCATCCATTAGTATTAATCTAAGTGACCGCTAAAAGTGATCTAAGTCACGTTTAACGACTTAGTATAAGGTTAGGGTTAAGGCGTAACCTGAAGTGTAGTAAATGACGACAAGGAGAATGCCGATGTTTCCAGAGTACAGAGAATTAATTTCCACCCTGAAAACCCAAGATGCTCATTTTCAACGTAAGTTTAAAGAGCATAATCAGTTAGATGAGGAAATCAAACAACTGGAAAAACGTGTCGCCAGTGATTTCAACCCCACTGTGAAAGAACTCAAAAGCAGAAAGTTACACTTAAAAGAGGAAATTTATCAGATCCTCAAATCCCACGAGTAATCCCACTATTACTCTAAAGACAAATAAGGGCGCCTAAGCGCCCTTATTAATATCACCACAATCGCTTACAGATAGTAATCCTTCAGCGGTGGGAAACCGTTAAAGCATACTGCTGAATACGTCGTCGTATAAGCCCCTGCGGTTAACCAATACATACGATCGCCAATGGCTAAGTCATTTGGTAAGCCATAGCTATAGTGCTCATACATGATATCTGCACTGTCACAGGTTGGGCCGGCAATCACGCATTTATCCAGCTCGCCTTGACGCTCAGTATAAATCGGGAACTTAATCGCCTCGTCCATCGTTTCAATCAAGCCAGAGAATTTACCCACATCGGTAAACACCCAACGCTCTAAAGCCGTGTAAGATTTTTTGCTGATCAGTACCACTTCAGACACTAAAATCCCCGCGTTAGAGATCAACGAACGACCTGGTTCCAAAATAATTTGTGGTAAATCATCACCAAAATCTTCCTTCAGGAAGTGAGTTATTTGCTCGGCATACACACCCAATTGATTGGTTTTATCAATATAGTTAGCAGGGAAACCGCCGCCCATATTGATCATCTTCAAGGTGATATTGTGCTCATCACGCAAACGGTCAAAAATACTTTTCACTTTACCAATAGCGGAATCCCAAGCACCTATGTCACGTTGCTGAGAACCCACATGGAAAGAAATACCAAAAGGCTCTAAGCCTAATTCCTGTGCCAATACTAATAGCTCATAGGCCATTTCGTTTTGGCAGCCGAATTTACGGGATAACGGCCAATCCGCGGTATCTGTACCTTCGGTCAGAATGCGCACATAAATACGTGAACCCGGCGCTTCTTCAGCGATCATTCGCAGATCGGCTTCTGAGTCAGATGCATACATACGCACGCCACGCTCATAAAATGCACGCACATCTTGACGCTTTTTAATCGTATTACCATAGCTGACTCGATCGGTTGTCACACCGACATTCATGACCATATCTAGCTCATAAATCGAGGCAATATCAAAGTTTGACCCTTTATCTTTTAGTAAAGATAAGATCTCGGCCGCGGGGTTTGCCTTAACTGCATAATAAACATTGGCGTAAGGAAAACTATTAACCATGTCATCGTATTGTTTCGCTATGATACTGGTATCGATCACTACGAACGGGGTTGCTTTGTCTTTGGCAAACGCTTCAATACGCTTGAATGTGTCCATATCATAATAGTCAGCAACATCAATAGATTGAAATTGGCTCATTGGGCCAGAGTCTCCTTTGGGTCAGATAGATAACAGTAAGAGTGATGTATTAAAAACGTGCGCAGTAAACGATATTTTTTCGCTTTACGCAACGAATTTTTATGCTGAATTAATAACTTTTTATTCCCCAACTCTTTAAGGAACTGAACCATCAAAAAAAGGCGCTATAAAACAAATAATTATGCACACAAACCCTAAGGTAAATTTGTGTTCATTATCAGAATAAAAAGTGAATTTTTTACGACGTTATCGGAAGGGAGATGGATAGACTGGCTGGAGCCAAAATATCCATCTAAAAACAGTTATCTTGAAGTAACAATCACACAGCGAAAAGAAGACTAATGGATGCCTTAAAATACGTCCGTTAAATCGAGTTGTTACTGCGGCTGATTGAGTTTTGCGAGGGCTTGGTTCAAGGCTTCACTGGAATCAAAATAGGCAATGTCCAAAATGTTACGCTGCTTGAGCAATATCATAGTGGCCATATCTTTGTTATCAGGTAATAAACGACTGATCTCACCATCCCTATCTAACCCAATCGCAAAAGGTAAATCTTGCATCTGTGGCACAGCTACAAATTTAGCGATCAAAGAAGGCATACCACTGATATCGGCAACATAAACTAAACCCGTTGGCATTTGAGTCGCGCTCAAGGGGGTAAGTGCATCCTTAATCACATCACCGCCTTTCATGCTGCGACTAAAGAGCAGCACTTGAGTCTCATCAGTCACATTAATGGTTTTATCATTTTGGTCGAGAAGTGAAATGGGATTTATCGCATCTCCGGCAACATAACTCGCAGCATACGCCCAGATTGGGGTTAACAGACAAGACAAACATAACAACAGCGTTTTCATAAACACTCGACTCCATTATTGGATAGGCGAACAGCATACCTGACTCCCCCTATCGACTCATTAAACCAACCACGATTACATGATACGCTTCACACATGAAGGGCGAAAAGTATTTGGTGAAATTTCTACGCTATAATCGCACAGTTAATTTTATTACAAGGATATCATAATGATAACACCTGGACTCGATCAAGAATTGCAGCAACTACAAGGCGTTTATCAACTCATCACCGAGTTTCTAGTCACCTACAGCTTTCAACTCGTAGGTGCTTTGCTGATCTTTTTGTTAGGTTTATGGGTAGCCAGTAAAGTATCACGCTTAGTCGCTAAGCAATTCGACAAACACAATATCGATATCACCCTAAGCAATTTTGTCAGCAATCTTATCCGCATTCTGATCATAGTCATGGTCGGGATTATCGCCCTCGGCAAAATCGGCATCAGTATTACCCCTATGGTTGCAGCAATTGGTGCCGCCTCCCTCGGCGCAGGTTTAGCCTTACAAGGTATGCTAGCGAACTATGCCGCAGGCGTGACTATTATCGTCACCCGCCCTTTTGTGGTAGGCAATACTATTGAAATTAAAGGGGAAAGCGGCGTTGTTAAACGTATCCACTTAGGCATGACCATACTGACCAATGAGGAAGGTGAGCAAATCAGCATTCCTAATAAGCATATCGTCGGCGAAATTCTGCACAACTCCTTCAGCAATAAGCTAGTCGAAACCCAGTTCAATCTCAGTTACAACACAGATCCCGAACGAGCCATTAGTGTGATTACTGAGTTATTGAGCAATAATCCCTATGTTTATCAAGAGACCACACCTAATATTGGCATCAATGGTTTTAATGCTAATGGAATTGAAATGGGGGTTCGTTACTGGGTGCCCACACAAAGCTATTTTCAGCATAAATATAAGGTGAACCTCGCTCTTTATAACACCCTTAAGCAGGCGGGAATCGAGATTGCCTGCCCCATTAGGGAGATCCATCTGCAAGATAAATAACGCTAATGCCCATGGGATTGGTAGGCTTAGTCGATCAGCCTAGCCCAAATTGTAAACTTGCATTCTTGTAAAAATTTACGTTTACTATACTCCCAAATATCGATAGTGATGGACTACTATGTTGTTGATACTCATAATTATTGCCTTTATTGTACTGTTTATTTTTTTCGCTAAATATCAAAAAAAACAAGTGCAAGCTAAAGCACTTGCCGCAGGTGATCCTACTGCGCTACTCAATCATGGCTTAACACTGATTAACCAAGGCGAAGTCAACTCTGGCCTAGATTATATTCAGCAGGCAGTCGATAAAGGCTTAGCCGTTGCCGCCATTGCTATGGCCGAACTTTATTCCGGTCGATTCCCACAAGTTCCCGCCGATCCCAAGGCATCTAACGATTGGTATAAAAAAGCCGCCGAAATAGAGCCTCAATATTTACCCATGCTCACACTACCTAATTTGCTCTCTTCTGAGTCGCAAACACTCGATGAGTTAATCGCACAGGCAGAACAGCTCAAACCTAATGCCGAAGCGGGGCAAGCCGAGTTTCAATATGAGCTTGCTTACTTGTATCTAAGCCAGCCCTTTCTCGATCCCGATGCTAGCCAAGCAATTTACTGGTTCGAAAAAGCCGCCGCACAAGAAAACCAAAGAGCCTATTACCATTTAGCCACACTCTACTGGCATGATGAACGCGTTACTTCGGACTATTCCAAAGCACGGGAATACTTTGAGAAATCCGCCGCCGCTGGTGATGAATTAGCAAAAGATGATCTAGGACATATGCTTGCTGCTGGCCAAGGTGGACCTAAAGATTTAGCGCGTGCAGAGGCATTACTTAGCGAGCGCGCCGCAGACGATGATTTCCGCCAGTATTATCTTGGTAAACGTTTCCTCTACGGTGAAGATTTTGCTGTCGACTATGACAAGGCGCGCCATTGGTTAAGCCAATCTGTCGCTAGAGGTAATGACTTCGCTAAGATTGAATTTGCTCATCTTTTACTGAAAGCGCCACAAAATGAGAGTGATTACCAACAGGCTAAAATTGACTTTGAAGAATTCGCACTTAAGTGGAATGAAGACGCACTGCTAGGCTTAGGCAAGATTTATGAGCAAGGTTTAGGCGTGAGTCGCCAACCGATTAAAGCGTTAATGTATTACCAGCTCGCGGCCATGAGCAATAGAGCCGATCATCTAAAAGAATTAGCCAGATTCAGTCAGCAACTAGGTACCTTAGAGATAAGAGAGGCTGAGCGTCTACGTGACAGTTTCTTGCATCAGCATCCAATCCCCGCTGAGCAACAACAATATTTTTATTTCTATAAGGCTGAATCATTTTTAAGTGGTGAAAAACCCACTCAAGAGGCTCTACAAGCGGCAGAAGCTTGGTACGTCAAATCGGCAGAGCTAGGTCATGAAATTGCTATGCGGGAACTGGTCAATATTTACGGCGCAGAACAATTAAATAAGCCTATACAAATGTTTATTTGGTCTAGTTTATTGCTACGTCATTTTGGTAAATACGGGATGAATAGCGCTCAACGACTCCATCAAAACACCGCAAAATCATGTTTAACCGAATCCGAACTTGCCTACGCCGAAACTCAAATTGAGGCTATTGAAACCCAATTAACGCCCTATCTTGAGTCGGATAGGTAAGTTTCCTAGCAGCGAATGAGCCCCAGAAAAGGTTTGGTCAGATTTAACAGGCCAAACCGTTTGGTTACAAAATAGAGTGAATTTATAATTACTTAAAAAGCACAGTGGATGTATAAGCACTACAATCAATTATTGACCAAACCTGCGCAGCTAAACGACTCAAAAATAAAACCTAGTCGAATTAACTGTCCAGCCCGATAATTAAAACTGAGCATTTTAATAGGCAAGATGAATGAGGCTGATACTGATCATTGTCATTTCATGCTTATTTCTGTCCCAAGCAAGGGCAGAAACCTCTGCTGTTGTCTGGCAAGCACACTGCCGCGATAGGCATCCTGTTATTTATGTCGAAAATGGTGAGTGCAAAGGCCCAGGTGCAGCTGTCATCAATGAAGTCATCGCCCGCCTAGGTCACAAGATAAATTGGAGTAATGTGCCTTGGGCACGCACAATTAAAGTGGCAGAAATGGGACAAGTCGACCTAATCCCTGTCCATTCGATGACACCAGAGCGCAACGATTTTCTAGACCCTATGCTACTGGGATACGACAAGCGCTACGTCTATTACTTTGCCCTTGCGAATAGACAAATTGAAGTCAAACATTTCGATGAACTAAAACCTCATATCATTGGCGCACTTAGAGGCGCTTTTTACTGTCCGCAGTTTAATGACAATCAAAACCAACTAAAAGTGTCTTTTGTTAATGATAACGGTCAGTTAATCAATATGTTGAAGGCTGAGCGTATCGATTTAGCCATCACCTCCGAACAGCATGAGATGCAATTTTTTGCCAAAGATCCCCAACTCAAACAGATGGCATACGTAGATATCAGCAAAAATGGCCGCTATTTTAGTATTCCGCTCATGTCGCCGCAGCATCAATATGCCAAGCAAGTTCACCAGATAGTCGACGACATGCGCACCTCAGGTGAAATTACTCAACTATTTAAATCCTACGGCGTCGAGCCTCCACTTAATCTCACTGAATCGCCCTTAGCGACTCACTAATCTGAATGCTGATAACCCAAAACTAACTTGGAATTAATTCGGTCGAGCGGCTAAATACCGTAACAAGGTCGCCAATGTTGGCGCAACTGCCTGATGGGAGGGATAACACAAACCAATACGACGGAACATTCTCGGACCATCAAATTTCACTTGCTTGAGCCTAGGCTCATCTTCAATCAAACCATCGGGTAAAAAACTCACGCCAAATCCGGCTAACACTAGCGACATCACTAGAGATTTTGACTCAGCCTTAGCGACCAAATTAAGCGACATATTGCTGCACGCCAATAAACCTATTGTTTGCTGATGGGCTTCACAGGGTGGGCACTCAATAAAGTCAAAGCCATTGAGCTGCTCGGGACGTAGGCTATCGACTTGGGCGAGGGTATGATCCTTGGGGAAGCAGAGCACATAATCCTCCTCCCACAGCGGAAAAAATACTTCATCTTCATGGCGCAAGCTGTCGATGCTTAAACGGCAATCTGCAGGGCTTTGATAGTCCACCAGTTCAAGATCTAACTTATCAATGGCTTGATTCACCTGTTGTAAAAATCCTGCCAAACGCCGCTGGCTTAAGTCTGGCATCACAGCCAAACGTAGCTTTTGCCGGCTTGCCTTCGCCATAAACAAGCCTGGTAACTTACTCGCCTCCTCGACTAATTTAACCGCCAAAGGGTATAGATAGTGCGCGCTGTCCAAAGGTTTAACGCCTTTTTTGCTGCGCTCAAATAACTGACCACCAAGCTCTTCTTCGAGTTGCTTTAACCCAGCAGACAGTGAAGGCTGGCTCACAAAGCAACGGTTAGCCGCCGAGGTAATATTGTTCTCTTCAAAAATTGCGATAAAGAAACGCAGCAAACGCAAATCGACCATTTAATCTTCTCCGACAACCGACGAGTTCAGCAAAAATTTCAACAATAGTGCCATAGGCTGAGCCTATCATATCCAGCTGGAATAAGTATTTTTCGACTGAAAATCCCCAGCCTATACTGGTTAACAGGTTCAAGACGCCGAACAACAGTTTGTTTACGGCTTACATTGGCTCCAATTAATAGGAAATACTAATGAATCAAGTTACTAAATCACTGGTTGTCATCACAGGCGCCTCATCGGGTATTGGCGCCGCTATGGCTAAAAGCTTTAGCGCTGCAGGCCATCCGCTGCTATTACTGGCACGCCGAGTTGAAGCAATGCAAGCGCTTGAATTACCAAACAGCCTTTCTATCAGCGTCGATGTCACCGACGGCGCAGCTATTAAAACAGCCATAACCCAAGCAGAAGCGCAATTTGGCCCGGTCGGCTGTCTTATCAATAACGCGGGAGTCATGCTACTGGGCCAAATCGATGTGCAAGATCCCAACGAATGGAGCCGCATGCTCAATATCAATGTGATGGGCGTGCTTAATGGTATTCATGCGGTATTAGCCGACATGAAAGCTCGCAAAACTGGCACTATCATTAATGTCAGCTCAGTGGCGGGGCGTAAAACCTTTCTAAACCACGCCGCTTACTGCGCCACTAAATTTGCCGTGCACGCCTTAACAGAAAACATTCGTGAAGAAGTCGCCATGGATGACGTACGCCTTATCACTATCGCCCCAGGCGCGGTAGAAACCGAGTTGTTGAGCCATACCACCAGCGATGACATTAAAGCGGGTTACCATGACTGGAAAGAAGAAATGGGCGGCGTTATCGCCCCTGAAAATGTCGCCGCTGCTGCGCTGTTTGCATGGCAACAACCGCAAAATGTGTGCGTACGCGAAATCGTTCTAGCACCAACGCGCCAGCAACCTTAATCCGTTCTGAGTCTACTTTTATCTAAGTTATCTTGCTTCGAAAGACAACCAAACCTATCCCCAAAATCAATAATGCCAGAGTCAACTCTGGCATTATTTACTTCCCAATAAAGCCTGCCAAACAGCTGCTAAGTTTCAACATCACTACTTTAATGAGTGCAAATTTTACAAAGTGTTAGCTTAATCACAGTCCATTTTTTGTGCTTTAGGCGCAAAACTCGAAACTCAAAGTTATCAGCGCTAATTTAGCACGTTGACTAGTTCATTGTTTTTAAATAATAAAAAAAATAATCACACCCTTCTATAACATTATTAATTAGATTTTTATCAATGAACTTTTTATCAATTAGATTTTTTTAATGAAAGTGATATACCTCAAATTTACACACCGTAGGATTTGATAAATTAATTTACAAAGTGGAATCAATAAAAGCAGTTAACCAACAAATAAATGTAAATGATCACAAAAAGTAAGGAATGAGATGATGAAAACGTCAACTAAGATAGCAATTGCCATGGCAGTGATCGGCAGCTTGAGTATTAATGCGTATGCCGCAGAGGGAGGTAATCCAAAGAAAGGTAAACATTTGTACAAAAAAGAATGCAAAGCCTGCCATAGCCAAGGCGGTGAAGGTGGTGAACTCACGCCAATGGCCAAAACGATGAGCCAGTGGGATCGCTTCTTTGATAAAGATAAGCACAAATTCAAACCAGAGGTATTCAATGGCCTCTCGGAGCAAGACCTCAAGGATATACAGCAATTTTTGTATGACCACGCCGCCGACTCGGACCAACCCCAAACCTGCGGTTGATCTCTGCCAACGTTATGGCCTAAGACAATGGTAGAGAGCCCCCCTGCAACTGCTCACTAACACATTGAATTAAAAATTAAAAACCCAATTCGAGAAAAATGGGGAACACACCTCAGGGACTCCTATTGGGTAAATTTGGCGAAATGCACTTAGCGCAATCATGCCAACAGAACAACTCTGGGAGAAACCTTATGCGTACTCTTATCTCAATCCTCGTTGCCAATGCCTTGTTTATGTCAGGCCAATCTTTTGCTACACCTAATGATGTGCAACAGGAAAATCAAAAAATTACCGAGTTAAAACAGAAGCTTGCCGATATTACCGAGCAATTGGATGATCTCAATAATCGCGTCGACAAAACCGAGCGACACACATCGTTAGACCGCCTTGAAATTACAGGTGATTTCCGCACTAAAGCTCATTCACTACATTACCGCGATGTTGTCTGGAATCCTGCCATCAAAGTCAATTTCAACGACTTTGGTGCCAAAGCCATGTCCGGCGCTTTCGGTATGCCCAACGATCTCAACTCCCCACTAGGGAAAATGATGCAAGCTAATCCAGACCTTGCTGCAGCCTTCCAAAATGGCATGTTACAGGGCGTGATGCCCTATGTGCTCGCGCCCAAAAGTGTACAGGACATAGATAACGATATTTTTTACACCACTCGCCTGCGGTTAAATCTGAAAGCTAAGGTATGGAATAACGTCAGTTTTGCTGGCCGCCTCAGTATGTATAAAAACTGGGGTGATTCTACCGGAGTTCAAGTATTTGATTCTTGGCGGTCTTTCACTATGGATGGTACCAGTAGCGGCAATACCAGTGGTGACTGGTTGCGGGTTGAACGCGCCTATTTCGATTGGAAAAACATTAATGGATCAGAGTTTTATCTTTCCATAGGTCGTCGCCCTTCCACCTATGGTCCACCCAGTCACTACCGCGAGAATGAAATGCGTGGCGGCACACCTTCAGGACATTTAGTCAACTTCAACTTCGATGGCGCCACGTTAGGCTACAACCTAGGCGAAATCACAGGTATCGAAGGCCAAGTCGTCCGTTTCTGTTACGGCCAAGGCTTTGAATCACAATGGGGAAATGGCGAAATGTTTGGTGATATTGTCACCAAGGATACTCACCTTGGTGGCTTTAATATCGATGCGATCAACGATGGCACCAACTTCCTCCAGTTCACCCTGTTTGGCGCCAAAGATGTTAATGACGGCTTTAAAGGCACCATGGCCTTCCCTACCCAGCTTGCAGGCATTTTCGCCCCCACCATGTATCAAGATATGCAAAAGTTCGACAACTTTAACTTTGTTACCCGAGTACAACCCAGCGGGGTTATCGGCGACATGTATCTAGGAGGAATTGGTTTTGCGCGCGAAGAAGCAAACGATATCAAATGGTTTGCATCATTCGGCTGGACTCGCGCCGAGCCTAACGGTAACGCAGGCATGTTTGGCGGCATGTTATCCGATGCCATATTTGAAGCCGAGCTAAACAGCACTGGTACTGAGATTATTATGGTGCCAAAAACCAGTGACGATACCGAAGCCAAAGACGGTTATGGTATTTATGTCGGCGTACAAATTCCTGCTCCCTACGGCAAATTGGGTCTGGAATATAACTATGGCTCCGAATATTGGACGCCTTTTACCCAGGCACAGGATGACCCTATTGGTAGTAAGTTAGCTACCCGAGGACATGTAGCAGAAGCCTATTACATCTTTGATATTAACCCCAAAATGTTTATCAAACTTGCTGGCCTCTATTACGACTACGAGTACACAGGCAGCGGTACACCTGTGGGTGCTCCACAAAAAATCGACGATGTGCTAGCTGGCTCTGCTTATTCCATGTTGCCAGTGGTTGATACCGCGTTTGATGTCAACGCCTCACTCACCATCAACTTCTAATCCGTCATTGATAACAACTATCAGCCCTCGGTTACATCGAGGGCGGGAGTACAAAATGAATAAGCTCATCCTCATTGCCTTAGCGGGCATGACATTAAATGCCTACGCCGCTAATCCCCATAAAGAGGCACTTAAAGGCCCGTTTACCACAGGCTCACAGGTGACCACACAATGTTTAGTCTGCCATGAAAATCAAGCGACTGACGTGATGAAAACCTCCCATTGGACTTGGGAGTTAGAACAAAAACTTCCCGATAGGACAGTCGTAAGAGGTAAGAAAAACAGCATTAATAACTTCTGCGTTGCCATTTCCAGCAATGAACCCCGCTGTACCAGTTGTCACGCGGGTTATGGTTGGAAAGACAGTAACTTTGACTTTAAAGATAAAACCAAAGTCGACTGCCTAGTTTGTCACGACACCACAGGAACTTATGTTAAAGATCCCGCTGGCGCAGGTGAACCTATGGCAAAACTCGATCTGACTAAAATAGCTCAAAACGTTGGCGAACCTGTACGGGATAACTGCGGTAGTTGCCACTTCTATGGTGGCGGTGGTGACGCGGTAAAACATGGGGACTTAGACTCATCCATGTCTTATCCAGACAAAGCGACGGATGTGCATATGGATAGCGACGGTAATGACTTTCAATGTCAGAACTGCCACACCACTGAGAAACACATGATCTCAGGTAATGCTATGGGGGTTTCACCCGGTGGTGTCGACCATATTGGCTGTGAAAACTGCCACGAATCAGCGCCGCACGCGAACAAAAAACTCAATACTCATACAGCGGCAGTTGCCTGTCAAACCTGTCATATTCCGTATTTTGCTAAAAACGAACCGACAAAAATGCGCTGGGACTGGTCAACAGCTGGAGATGATAAAAAAGAAACACTCGACCAATACGGTAAGCATACCTACCAAAAGAAAAAAGGAGATTTTGTTTGGGAAAAAATGGTCAAACCCCAATACGCTTGGTACAACGGCACAGCCAATGCTTATATGGCAGGAGATAAAATGGATCCGAGTACAGTCACTAAATTGACCTATCCCATTGGGGATATAAATGATGCCAAAGCAAAAATCTATCCTTTCAAGGTGCACACGGGTAAACAGATTTACGATAAAAAACTCAATATTTTTATCACACCGAAAACCTATGGCAATGGGGGATTCTGGAGCGAGTTTGATTGGAACTTAGCGGCAAAACTAGGAATGGAAGCGAACACGACTATGCTTGAGAAAGGTATCAAATATAGTGGTGAATATGACTTTGCAGCCACTGAAATGTGGTGGCGGATAAACCATATGGTGTCACCAAAGGAGCAAGCATTAAATTGTAACGACTGCCATAACAAAGGCACAAAACTCGATTGGCAAGCCCTAGGTTATCAAGGTGACCCGATGAAAAATAAACAAGGGCCAAAACACAAACAGCCTTGATTGAATCGTTCACTGATTTGAGCATCACAGATATCTTACTTTTAGTAAGGCATCGAAGTGAACACAACTGATGAACCAAATCGAGTTCCCGGTAATACCCTTTGAGATCTTAGTTTTTACTAAGATCTCTTTTTTTATTATCTTGTTACTCTCACCCAAAAAGACAATTAGACTCAGCCATTCTTCGGCCTTGCCCCAGTTTGTCTCATTGAGTGACTCAATACGGTAGTTTGACTCTTTTTACCCCCAAAATCATCTGATTTTTATGGCATTTATTTTGCGTAGTCATAGCGTGTTCAATTACGGCAATCAGTATGACCTCGGGCAAAATTTCCCAAACAGTATCCAATCCTTCATTCAACCGTTTACTCGGTGAAACCAGTGGCGCTTTTGCCGACTTAGGCACTTTTTTACCTTTAGTGCTAGGGCTAATTGCCCTCAATCAATTTTCGCCCCAAGGGATATTTTTGGGGTTTGGTCTATTCGCTATTCTCAGCGCGCTGTTTTACCGTCGCCCGATTCCGGTACAACCGATGAAAGTCATCGCTGCACTGGTGATCGCTCAGGGCTTAACCCCAGGCATGTTGCAGGCAAGCGCCATGTTAATGGGCATTATCCTGTTAATTCTCGCCTTTAGCGGCGCCATCACTTGGTTAGCCAAACAGTTATCACAAGCTGTGAGTGTTGGCATTCAACTCGCCATAGGTCTGCAACTGATGTGGATGGGCACTAAGATGATGAGTGAATTTTGGCTGGTTGGCGTGGGGGCATTTGTACTGTTATTTATCAGTAAATTTTTGCCGCTGCGCTACCTTGCCATGCCCTTAGTCATAGCAGCGGGGATGATTTGGCAAGCAAGTACACAAACTAATTTAGCCACTAACTTTGATATTCAAGCAATGACAGCGCCATTTCAATTAGCGTGGCCGACATCAGTTGAATGGACCTCTGCCGCCGTTTTGTTGGTTTTGCCACAACTGGCATTAACCTTAACCAATGCGGTCATTGCCACGTCTGTAATGGCACAGGAGAAATTCCCTGAAGATGCCGCCAAACTCACGCCCAAAAACTTCGCCATTAGCTCAGGTCTTGCCAACTTATTGCTCGCGCCCTTTGGTGCCTCGGCCATGTGCCACGGTGCGGGCGGACTTGCGGTGCAATACCATTTTGGCGCCCGCACTTATCTGGCGCCGTTAATTTTTGGTAGTACGTGCTTAATGATAGCCCTGTGCTGGGGTACTAATATCGCTTGGCTATTAAGCCTTATTCCTATGGCAATCCTCGGCAGTTTACTGACCACTGCGGGGCTACAACTGGCGTGGTCGAAACGCTTAATCGATGGTAAGCCCTTCTGTATCTTTGTGATTTTATCAACCGCGGTGACTTGCCTCGCCATCAACGCCGCTGCGGGACTTGCCGTGGGGATAATTCTGGAGCAAGGTCGCCGCACTTGGGCCATGTTGGCCATGCGTTAATCACTTTCGACTCGCAGTAATAAGGGTTCCCAAAAACAAAAAGCGCGTTAAACAACGCGCTTTTTGTTAACCATTCAAACCTCTTCCAACACAGCTACAGCAGGCTAAAATGCTCTTGCAGGATTGGTCGGTGTGTCCTTTTGCGCCAGCGCCCATTTAGCAATGTCATCTTTACGCATAAAGCCTACGTTAGTGTGACCTTTAGCGTACTGAATAAACTTATCTAAAGCGGTCACAAGTCCAGGAGCGCCACAAATACGGTCGTGCACACTGATCGACATCATCCGTCGCTGTGTCGAACCTTCTTGATAGAGCATATCGAACTCATCCTTTAGTTCCTGCAAAAAGGCCGCGGCCGTCATGGCAGTGTTGCCACCAAAACGTCCGATATCATTGTTACGTAAAGTGTAAGGCACAACCGCAAAAGGCTTATTTCCTACTGGGATAATTGAAGGTTCGTCCCGCGATAGGTCATCGATGTGATAAATAAAACCTAAGTCCTGCAAAATATTGAGGGTTTGAGTACTATGGCGCATCCAAAAGGCATTAAAACCTAAGGGGCGCTGACCAGTGATCCTTTGCAGCGTCTCAATACTCGCCACATAGGAGGCGCGTTCCTCTGCTGGCGACATGCTGTACTGTGGCGTCCACGTTTGTCCGTGGCCCGAAATCTCATGCCCCTCATCTGCAACTTGTTTGGCAAGTTGAGGATGTAACTCAGCGGCGCGCCCAACCATGTGAGAAGTCACCTTGATATTGTGCTTACGCCACAAGCGCAGCAGCCTTGGAATGCCTTCGTTCATACCGTAGTCGTACCAAGTCGGGGTGATGGTATCTGGATAGCCCTTTTCCATCGGCGGAAACGGCCCTTCGGCATTTTTATCTTGAGCACCTGCTTCAAACTGCATTGAGATTGAAATCACTAACTGCTCACCACTTGGCCAAAATATTTTGTTCATCCCACTGCCACCTGAACTTTTGGAGTCATTTTCTAAGGTATCTAATGATGGTAAACCAATAGCAAGCGCCGTTTGGCTTAGGCCGAACCCAGCAGCGATGGCGCCACCTGCCATTAAAAATCGTCGACGTTGATTCATGATTGAGTCCCTGCAGCTAATTGAGAAAATAGCGTTTGATAATCTTCGAGGTGCCAGTTATCTGTGATGAAACCATCCCGTACTCGATACATGTCAACAGCACGAAAATCGATTTTCTGCCCTTGGCCTTTTTGCTCACCAAAGACACCAGTAAAGCGGCCATTAAAACGCAGACGTACCACTGCACGATCGCCAACTACTAGCAAATGCTCAACTGAAACAGAGAGATCGGGGACCGCTGCCCTAAATGCCTTTGAGGCTTCGAGTGGACCCGTGATTCCCTGTGCGCGGCCAGCGGGCAGAGTACGGTCGATAAAACCAGTCGCCAATGCGCCGTGGGCAAAACTTGCATCGCCCGTGTGCCAAAAACTGGCATATAACAAAGCGGCGCGGGCGATAGCTTGTGCCTGCGGTGATTGATCAGAAATCGTTTCCATTGCCGCTACTTTTGGCACTAACGCCGCTCGCACTTTAGCACTATCCTGTGTTGTTGCCCCTTGAGCGGCTAACGCATCCATGCTCAGACTTGCTAAGCTAAAACCCACAATAGCGATACCTATAAAGCCTGAAAACCATAGACTTAAACTGAGCCAAGCGGGTAAGCGCTGAACATACAAAGTGTTAACCCGATCCATTATGCCACCTCATCGTCAGCGGATCGGATGACGGCTCTCAATGCTTCGTTGTGTGTAGGATAATCGGTATAACCCGCCGCACTACCGCCAAACAAGGGGCCTTTGTCGAATGCAGATAAAGGCAATTGATGCATTAAACGGTAAGGCAAATCAGGATTCGCAATAAAAGGTCGACCGAAGGCAACTAAGTCTGCATAACCGTTATCAATCACTTCATTGGCACGCGCCACATCATAGCGACCCGCAACAATAATGCTGCCCTTAAAGACTTTACGCAGCTCGACTCTAAAGGATTCTGGCACCTGTGGCGCATCATCCCAATCCGCCTCTGAAAGATGTACATATGCCACGCCTAATGCCGATAAATGCTTAGCCGCTAACAGAATAGTGTCTACAATTTCAGGACACGCCATATCTTTAAACGTCACGTAAGGAGCGAGGCGAACCCCGACTTTATTGGCACCAATTTTCGCACTCACGGCTTGGACAATTTCGAGTAAAAAACGAATGCGATTTTCCTGAGAACCGCCGTAGGCATCAGTTCTGTGGTTTGAATTGGTGCGTAAAAACTGGTCAATCAGATAACCATTGCCGCCGTGAATTTCGATGCCATCAAAACCCGCCGCAACCGCATTCACTCCCGCCTGTGCAAAATCGGCCACAACGCGGTCGATATCCGCTTGCACCATAGCCTTAGGTTCTGGGCAATCCACCATTTGCCCTTCAGGATGCGCTTCATCCACAATCCATACTTTAGTGCCAACGGGCGCAATAGCTGATGGCGCAATCGGGGCATTACCCTGCTGAAAAATCGGGTGCGATACACGGCCAACATGCCAAATTTGATTAAAGATTTTACCGCCAGCCTGATGCACTGCCGCAGTGACTTTTTTCCAGCCCTCAATTTGCTCAGCGGTATACACGCCCGGCGTAAATGAATAGCCTTGACTGTCATCGGAGATTTGTGTCGCTTCTGTGATGATTAACCCCGCCGAGGCGCGCTGGGCATAATATTGCGCCATCAGATCATTAGGAATATTGCCTGGCTGCGTAGTACGCGCCTGAGTCATAGGGGCCATCACAATGCGATTGTTTAATGCCAGTGACGCTAATTTGTAAGACATGAATAGACTCATACACACTCCGAACCAGAAATTAAGATGAAACATCAGTGGTGCAATTGTGCATTAGTTAATCTATATTGATAATCAGGCTATTATTAAAATCATTTTCAAAAATAATTTGATATGTATCATTTAAACGATCTGCAATTAGCGCTGCGTATCGCAGCCTTAGAAAGTCTCTCGGCAGCCAGTAAAGAAATAGGCATGACGCCGGCAGCGGCAAGTGCCGCGCTGCAAAGATTAGAGAAAAAGCTAGGATGTCAGCTATTTGCTCGCTCGACGCGGCGCTTACAGCTCACAGAAGAAGGGCGGATTTTTCTCGATTCGGCGAAACCCGCACTGGCGATTCTCGAAACCGCCAGCGCCAATTTAGCCGAACACAGGGGTGAGCTTAAGGGTGAAGTACGCCTCGCGTTACCTTCGGATATTGGTCGCAGCCAGATCCGTGCTTGGCTCGATGAATTGATGGACAGCGCCCCAGAACTGACAGTGCAGCTGTATTTTGGCGATCATATGACAGACTTAATCGACCAAAATATCCATTTGGCTTTGCGCTATGGCCAACTTGACGACTCAAACCTTAAAAGGCGTCAGCTCGCCATGACCCCAAGGGTACTGGTCGCCTCACCCGCTTATCTGGCACAACACGGCACACCAAGCACGCTAAATGAACTGAGCCAACACGCAGTACTGATCTTAAATCGCGGCGGTGAGCCGTGGCAGAAATGGAAGTTAAGTCATAACGGCGCGCCTGTTGAAATCGAAGTCAGGGGCCAACGTTTCTGTAACGATGGCGCAGTGATCCGCGACTGGGCACTCTCAGGTCGTGGAATTGCCTATAAGAGTTGGCTAGATGTGGCGCAAGATGTGACCGAAGGCAGACTCCACTTAGTGCTAGCCGATAAAATAGCCCCGCCGATCCCGCTGCAATTGGTATACCTACAAACCGATTATCCCAGCCATAAGGTCCGTCGCACCATAGAGTTTTTAGTAGAAAAGCTCAGCCAGTTTTCCCAAAACTATCCACTGCCCTAATGGTAATTTATTCCTTGGGAAGCACGACTGTCACCACACAGCCCTGTTGCCAAGGGAGTAACGCTTGCGTGGATTGCTGACAGTTTTCGATTTGAATGCTGCCGTGATGGCGGGTGACCACATCCTTACAGATGGCTAAGCCAAGCCCTAATCCCGCATCTTTGGTTGAGGCAAAAGATGCCATCAACTCACTCGCCTGCCCCTGTAGCCCTTCGCCATTATCAATAACTAACACTTTGATTTCATTTGGATAATAATAGATATCGATCCATAATTGACGCACACGATTATCGCCGCAGGTTTCTAACGCATCTAAGCTATTTTTTACTAAATTGACCCACATTTGACTTAAACCAACGCTATCGCCCATCAGTTCAAAGGGCTCACCCTGCACTCGCACATTCACTTGTACATTCGCTCGGTCTAGCTCGCGCCGCAACAGAGCTAAAGCTTCTTTCACCACTGGCACTATATCTAAAGGTTCGGTCTTGGCCTGACGCCGCTTGAGTAAACCGCGAATACGATGCACAACCGCTCCGGCGCGAATCGACTGCGCATTAATTTTACCGAGTACATCATAGAGTTCCGGATTATCTTGCCCAAGCCTTTCCAGTTGTAGCATGGCACCTTCGCTGTATTGGGTAATGGCGGCTATGGGTTGATTGAGTTCATGGGCAAGTCCTGCACCTATTTCCCCAAGAATCGCCGCACTTTGCAGTCGCTCAAGCTGCAGTGCCTTGTCCTTTAATTGGCGCTCAGTGCTGACTAAAAACTCACTTTTCTGGCGAAACTTATATTCAAGCCACAGGTGATAAATGGTGGAAATAATGAAAATTAACAACAGTGCACCACCCCATTCTTTATTTTTTGCCATCCATTTGTATACGGTTTGATAAAGTGGTGGTGATGCTCCCTGTAGTTGTAATTCTTTAAATAACTCAATCACTTTTAACTGACTCACGGGCGCAGTCCAGCCCAAAGTATCGGCGGTAATTGCTGCAATATGATCGGCGGGTAAATCGAATAAGGCACGGGTAATCGCCATCGTCAACTTAGGAGAAACCGTATCCGCCGCAGCGAATGACCAGTTTGGGTATAACTGAGTGCTCACCTCGCAATCATATCCTGCAGGCGTGGCAGGATGGATAACCCGATAATCGACCTGATTAACAAGACCCGTTGCGATCATTTCCTCTAAGGTACAAAAAGGCGCTATTGCGGCGTCGGCACTGCCATCTCTGACTTGATAGATAAGCGGTTCTAACGGGAACCCGAGGAAGCGCACTTGCCCAAAAAACTGTTCGGGTAAAAAACCCATTTTATGCAGTAACCCCATTGCCGCTTGATACCCCCCCAAGGCCTGCGGATCACTGGCGACCACATTGCGCCCGCGCAAATCCTGCAAGGTACGGATAGGGCTGTCGGCGCGGACAATAATGGTCGCACCTATGGTAAAAGTACTGCCTTGATGCTTACGACTCTTCATTGTCGCAAGCCAAGACAACGGGAAATTGTTACTTAGATGCAGATATTGCCCAGGGTTAGTGACGATAAACTGCAAATCATGCTCAAGTAACTGACTACGCATGCCATTAAAATCCACAGGCACGACTTCAAAATGACTATTAGGCACTTGCTCACTGAGGTAATCCATCATAGGTTGCCAACGCTGCTTGGCCTGTAACACGCCATGATTTGCCAGCACTCCGACTCTAAAATGGTTAACTTCTGTCGCTTCGTTGGCATAGGACGGATTAAGCCCAATGATACTCAGCAAGAATCCCATCAATATCGCTTTACACCAAGAGTCAATCGTCATCGCCTCTATTACCCACTCTTATATGCCATTGTCATGGAACGACTTTAGCTCGCAGATAAAAATCAAGCTGTGAAATGCCGCCAAACTCTGGTTTATGCCCAGAGGGAATCGGCTAATTTAGTGATGTATCTCCCAAGACCTAGGCTTAAAATTGAGCCCACTCTGTACCCAGCTTAAGCTGATAGCATGCTTACCGCCCCACAAGGAACACCATGTCAATAAAATTGCCACTCTATCTAGTCGATGACGATGAAGCGATTCTGGATTCACTGGGCTTTATGCTCGGACAATTTGGCTATCAAGTGCAAACCTTCAACAGCGGCCGCGACTTCCTTGAGCACTGTGCATTATCACAGGCGGGCTGCGTGATTTTAGATAGTCGAATGCCAGAAATCACCGGCCAAGAAGTGCAGCAAAAATTATTGGAAACCCACAGCCCGCTAGGCGTGATATTTCTCACTGGCCACGGCGATTTACCTATGGCGTTAAGCGCCTTTCGAAAGGGGGCCTGCGATTTTTTTCAAAAACCCGTATCGGGTAAGGCATTAGTACAAGCGATTGAAAAGGCGCAGCGTGAAAGCCAAGCGGCCTTCGAGCAGCAAAGTCTGCAACATAAGTTTGACCAACTGACCGAGCGCGAACAGCAAGTGTTAGCCCATGTGATCCAAGGCATGACTAACAAGCAAATATCGGAGGCGATGTTTTTATCCCTGCGCACGATTGAAGTACACCGCGCAAAAATCATGAAAAAGCTCGAAGTGAACAATATGGCAGAGCTAGTGCAGCACTTAGGCAATCTGAATTCTGTCTTATAAATAATGAACCAATATCAAGTGCGTAATAAAAAGTCATCCTAATAAGAGGTAAGATCTAATTAAAAAATATTTCTGCGACACTGTTTAGATGAGGTCTCAATATTAATTTACCCAAACTGACTTACATCCAACCTCAACTTAACAAAACTGGCATGAGCGAGCTTGATTTGCTACATTTGTTCTAAATCACTGTGAATTTAACGAAATTATCGATGGACAATCTCATTATAAAACCCAGTTATGTCACTCTATTCCAATGTGTTGGACCTGAATGCGAAGACAGTTGCTGTTACGATTGGCAAATTTCATTCGATAAAAAGAGCTATAAAAACACAATTAAACACCCATTGCTCGCAACAACTGCAAAGACCGCTTTTATTGAAACAAAGAAAAGTACAAGCGATTGGGCCGACATTAGACTTAATGCGCAAGGTGCATGCCCATTTATTAACAAACATAAACTTTGTGATATACATGCAAAAGCGGGTGAACAGGCCTTAAGTCACACATGTAAAACTTATCCAAGGATCCACAAAGTCATTGGCGGTAATAAATATGAAAGCCTCTATTTATCTTGCCCAGAAGTCGCTCGTTTGGTGTTATTTAGCCCTGACTCATTTCAATTTCACTCTAGCATCAGTGGTGTAAAACAACATTCAACGCCAAGTCCTATGTGGCTAGAAAAAACCCATGAGTACAGTCTTGACCTATTGGTCAGTATGGACGTTAATTGGGAACAAGTACTGCTAGCCATAGGGCTATTAATCAAGGCCAGTGACCAGGTGCGTCAAAACATCTTACCAATAGAAGAGCTAGATAAGCGCCTACAGCAATTGAAACTATATGCCCAATCAGGTGAACTGACGGAGCAATATAAAAATTTACCTTATACACCACAGCCACAGATGCATGCCTTCATGACAGTCCACAATGAGTTGTGTAAAACTCATTCCAGAGGTACACGCGCACGATTTACCTCACTAAACCAAGCAGTTGGTCTATTGTGTAATGAGGAAAATAATTATCAAATTGATGGAATAAATCAAGCTTGGACTGAGCATGCAGTACCTGCACTGATTAATCATACGGATCTTTTTGAACGATACATTTTATATTCAATTTACCACCACCATTTCCCCTTAACGGACTCACAACAATTATCTTGGGAAGCATTCCGTTTACTCGTACTCGATTGTTTTATGATCCGCTGCTATTTATCTGCAATGGCCTTTAAAAATAAAGGACTATCTGAAAGTGATATTGTGTTGTGTTTTCAGATTTACCAGGTTGCTCGACAGCATAAAACTGAATTTGTAGAAAGTATGAGCAAAACATTAGAGGAATGCGGAATAGACAGTGTGCCAGCTGCAATTTGCCTTTTAAAAACAAATATCTAAACGTATAAACAGCTATAACACAATAGCAAGAAGAGAACATATAACGAAGTAAAGCAATACCACAGGTGTAAAGCTTCACTTTGCAATATAGATTTACCCTGTCGTGTGGGCTTAGTGCATAACAAATTCACCCTGCCTGCGACAAGCTGTCGCAGTTTGTGCATTTGGCTTTGTTAAATATCGTATCAGCCCGCACAATCAAGCCATAGGTTCCTTCCTTTGTGCCCCGCAGGCGCTCAAGAAATCCACTGCTTTTTGAACCTCCACCCGAGGGTAACTATGCCCTCGGGGATTTTTTGCTTCCATCCGCGAATGCCTTCCTCCTAAATAACAACTAAAGTGGAAATGGAACGATCCAATTCTAGTTCCGTCTGCAAAGCAGTTATATACTTTCCAACCGTCTCAAATAATAAGAATCATGGAAGAGCGAATGTTCAAACCTTTAATATTACTCAGCTTTAGCACCTTAGTCTTGGCCAGTATGAGTGGCTGCGTTGGGCCACTTAATTCAAAATGTGATACAAATTCCCCCTACAGCAAACAAGAATGCAATGCAGCCGACGCCGCAGTTTATGTTGCGGCGGCTATATTGGAAGGCCCAGATAAAGGTCAAACGTGTAACGATATGTCGGGCAAAGCAAAACAGGACTGCCTCGCTCAACAACAATCACTGAAAGAATCATTAGAGAAACACGCTCGAAAATAGCATTAAGGAAGATGAATGAAAGCCTCCGTTTTTATTGCCACGACCCTCGATGGTTATATCGCAACACCCGATGGGGATATCGACTTTTTAAACCTGCATCCCAGTACTAATCCCGATGAAGACTTTGGTTATCATGCCTTTATCGACACTATCGATGCGATTGTAATGGGACGAAAAAGCTTTGAAAAAGTCCTCTCCTTCGATTGCGATTGGCCCTATGTAAATATCCCAGTGTTTGTATTAAGTCGCAGCGGTGTAACAGTACCGTCGGCGTTAAGTGAGCACGTGCAAGTGCTTAATGGCGATGCGGTAAATATCAGCAAACAACTCAGAGAGCGTGGCTTCAAACATCTCTATATCGATGGCGGCCAAACAATCCAATGCTTTTTAGCGGCAGGGCTAATTCAGGAACTCACGCTCACTCGCATCCCCACTTTACTGGGTAAAGGTATTCCCCTCTTTGGCGACTTAGCTCAAGCGATTCAATTAATGCCAATTCACACGCAGCAGTACGACAATGGCTACGTACAAACCTGCTATCGTGTTATAGACAAAATGGCTTTATAAGCCGTTTACATTCGGCAGATGGCATTGAAAGATGAAGTGATGGCTTGCCATTTTGCGGCTTGCCATCTTACTGTAGAGCCATGTAACAACAATGTTAAACAACTAAATATTATCAATGACTTACTGATTGCAAATCAAAGTTCCGTTAGAATATTGTCCTCTAACAGATAGGTGAGCAATATGAGTCGTTTGCAGTCATCGAAAGGTTTTACATTAATTGAGCTGGTTGTGGTCATTATCATCCTTGGGATCTTGGCCGTCGTCGCAGCACCACGGTTTTTAAACCTAGGCCAAGATGCTCACGATGCCAGAGCCAAAACCGCATTTGCGGCCTTTGCCTCTGGTGTTAAGCTTTATCACAGTTGCTGGCTTGCGGGCGGTAACTCTGGTTATACCCAAGATCTCGCCTGTTATGGTGACGGAAAACTCGACTCGACCACCACAGGATTTCCACTAGGAATAGAGACTGCAACCGCTGATGCCGGTGCTAAAT
Organism: Shewanella sp. SM95; assembly: GCF_025653595.1. Lineage (NCBI taxonomy): Bacteria > Pseudomonadati > Pseudomonadota > Gammaproteobacteria > Alteromonadales > Shewanellaceae > Shewanella > Shewanella sp. SM95. The sequence goes on along the minus strand of NZ_JAKKSE010000007.1, from coordinate 6,438 downwards.
TGCAGGGCGATTATTGTGGTCAGTTATGGCAAGGTCTTTTGGCTAATAATGAATTTGTCATTGCCGATCAATACTCTTGGCGCACAGTTCCCAATGTCGACATTGTTTACTGGTATGGTGCCGTCGACATAAAAGATCCCAATGCTTACTGCATTTTCAATTATGTCTCGGACGATCGCAGCTTCGGCAGTGAAAACTGGGATCTTAAATACTATCCCTTCGATGGCCGCACTATTGTAGGTCGATCCACCCTTTCCCAATAAGCGCTTATTTTTATTGCTAAAGGAGCGCGAAAGATCGCAAACTCCTTTGGCATTTGCCGCGATTACTTGAATTATTGTCATCCATCCCCATATATATCCCATCATCCACCGCAACTTTTGCTGCGGGCCAGAAGAGGATTCATTGTGACCACTATCGTATCAGTACGCCGTAATAATCAAGTTGTCATCGCCGGCGATGGCCAAGTCTCCCTAGGCAATACCGTTATGAAAGGTAACGCCAAAAAAGTGCGTCGCTTATATCACAACAAGGTACTGGCAGGTTTTGCAGGCGGCACCGCCGATGCTTTCACCCTATTCGAGCGTTTTGAGGCCAAACTTGAAATGCACCAAGGCCATTTATTGCGCTCGGCCGTTGAGCTCGCCAAAGATTGGCGTACCGACCGTATGCTGCGTAAACTCGAAGCCCTATTAGTCGTGGCCGATGCGGAAACCTCGCTTATCATCACAGGTAATGGTGATGTCGTTCAGCCAGAACACGACTTAGTCGCCATTGGTTCAGGCGGCAACTATGCCCAAGCGGCGGCCCTTGCACTATTGCAAAATACTGAGCTGTCAGCCTTAGAAATCGCCGAAAAATCCCTGACTATTGCTGCGGATATCTGCGTATTCACCAATCAATTCAAAACGATTGAAGAACTCAATTACTAAACAGCCCGTGAGGAATATTATGTCTGAAATGACCCCCCGTGAGATTGTCCACGAGCTGGATGCACACATTATTGGCCAACAAAAGGCCAAACGTTCTGTTGCTGTCGCCCTGCGCAATCGCTGGCGCCGGATGCAACTTGACGCGGATTTCCGTCAAGAAGTCACCCCAAAAAATATTCTGATGATTGGCCCAACAGGCGTTGGTAAAACTGAAATTGCCCGCCGTTTAGCCAAGCTGGCGAACGCGCCTTTTATCAAGGTCGAAGCCACTAAATACACAGAAGTGGGTTATGTCGGTAAGGAAGTCGAGCAAATCATCCGCGACTTGACCGATATCGCCATCAAGCTGACCCGTGAACAGCAAATGGGCAAATGTCGCCAACGCGCTGAAGAAAATGCCGAAGAGCGCATTCTCGATGCCCTGTTGCCTAAGCCGAAAAACGACTGGGAAAGCACTGAAACCGATCCCAACTCAAATACCCGTCAAGTCTTCCGCAAAAAGCTACGCGAAGGCCAATTAGACGATAAAGAAATCGATATCGATGTGGCCCAACCGCAAATTGGTGTCGAAATAATGTCGCCTCCAGGCATGGAAGAAATGACCAACCAGCTGCAAAGTCTGTTTAAAAACATGGGCCAAGCACCAGCAAAACGTCGCAAGATGAAGATCAAAGAAGCCTTTAAGCTATTGATCGAAGAAGAAGCAGCCAAACTGGTCAATCAAGAAGATTTAAAAGAACAAGCCATTGAAATGGTTGAGCAACACGGCATAGTGTTCCTCGACGAAATCGACAAAATCTGTAAGCGTGGTGAAACCTCCGGCCCAGACGTTTCCCGTGAAGGCGTACAACGTGACTTACTGCCGCTGATCGAAGGCTGCACAGTCACCACAAAACACGGCATGGTAAAAACCGACCACATACTATTTATCGCCTCTGGCGCATTCCAGATGTCTAAACCGTCGGATTTAATTCCTGAATTACAGGGTCGTTTACCGATCCGTGTCGAGCTAGATGCGCTATCAGCCAATGATTTTAAACGCATTCTAACCGAGCCACACGCCTCGCTCACCGAGCAATATATCGCGCTGATGGGCACAGAAGGCGTGAAAGTTGAATTCAGCGAATCGGGTATCGACAGCATTGCGAAAGCCGCATGGCAAGTGAACGAGCGCACCGAAAACATCGGCGCCCGTCGTTTACACACTGTGATGGAAAGGCTGATGGAAGATATCTCCTACGAGGCATCGGAAAAATCGGGCTCCGCCTTTGTTATCGACGCCGACTATGTCAGTGCCCACTTAGACAACTTAGTCCAAGACGAAGATCTCAGCCGCTTTATCCTCTAGTACTAAACTGTTCACCGCCAAGCCCAAACAACTTGGCGGTAAACGACTCAACTGCAAAAGTGTGACTTAAACGAAAAAGCCTGACCAAGGCTCTCGCTTACCCTTTGTATCCTTGGCCGCGAGTGGTTACATTAGTCAGGTGTTACTTTAATGAGTCGTTATCCTATCCTTAGCATTTTCTTGGTAGCCAACCTATGACCACAGCAACGCCCAATGTCACCGATCTTAAACTGAAACGTAAATCGCGCATTCTAGAAATCAGTTTCGACAATGGTGAGCAATATCAGCTCAGCTGCGAGATGCTCAGAGTCTACTCGCCCTCAGCCGAAGTGCATGGTCACGGTAATCCAAAGCTGGTCACCCACAAGAAAAACGTCAACATCAGTGCCATAGAACCCGTCGGCAATTACGCAGTGAAAATCGTCTTCGATGACGGCCACGACACAGGCCTATTCTCGTGGAAAGTACTCTACGATCTCGCCACCCACCAAGTGGATCTATGGGAAAAATACCTCGCCCGCCTACGCGCCGAAAAAGCCTCACGCGAACCGCTGATCGCGATGAATATAAAGTACAACTAGTACGTTAGGTACATAGACGCTTAATTGTGCGATGTAAACTCTAGAAACAGAGAATTTAACAATGGGTAGCTTGTGAAGCTGTGAGTTCTCTTACTGACTTGAGTATCAAAGGAAAGACCATGTCGGAAAAAATCCCCTGCCAAGAATGTAACACCTTAATCCTTCCGAGTACCGCCGAAAAAAATGAGGGTTTATGCATGCCCTGCAAAAATGGCATACGTGCAAACCTCGAGCGTGCGAAGGAATACTACCAACAAGAGCGTGAACTCGATAAAACCTGTCCCTTTCGAGCCTTTTGGCGAGATCTTGTTGTAAAGGTACATAACAAAAATCAAGGTTTTTATACGCTTAGACCAGAGGAACAAAACTACTATGCGGTGAACTGCTTATCTGGCGAGGTCTATAATGGTGGATTTATTCAGTATTTCGACAACTCTTCAGGTGAGCATTACGCCTTCGCTAAACGTGGACTTATCCAAATGGGAGCAAGCCACTCGTTAAACTTATTGCACCAAGCAAAACAGGCCGTGTTTGGCGAAAAGCCAGTACCAATCGACAGAGATCGTCGTTTAGCCGCAACCGATAACCAAGACCTGTACAGCGTACTCGATAAGCTCGATGACGAGTTTTATAAAGATCTAGATGATCTCGATGCCAAGCTTGAAAGCTACGCCCTTGATTACGGACTGGTAAATAACACTTAACTGGCGATTGTCGGTAATCACTTACAGATAAAAGCTATCCTTGGCAGAAATAAGCATAATTGAGCCTATCTTGCTGACCCCATACCGCAGTCCAGCCATTCACATCACTCATGTAAGCGAAATAAATGGACTGCGTTTTAAGACAAACATCTTGAAATGGCGCTTTATTCTGATTAATAAAATGCGCCGACCTAACCAGCACATCGGTACAAACGTCTTCATCCTCCACTAGCCAAATAAAATCATCACGCCATTCATCCAGTACTATCGCTGCCTCTGGGGAATAGAGTCTCAACTTATCTTGAGCGAGTACCATTTGCTCTGGAGTCACTGAACATGAAACCGCCAACTTATCGAATACACCTGAACCGCCAGCCCAAAAAGACAAATCAAATTCCAACCTATCCTCTAGCGGCGTAAAACCCAATAAATTTTCGATAATCATCAAACTTTTAGCTAAATCGGCATCTGGCCTTTGGTAACGCTTTTCAATCCCATCATATTCCCGCATACGAACTAAGCTCCTGCTGCGTTAAATGACGCATTAAAATTGAGTAACATACTATAAAATAATAACTTTTTGATCAATGTACCCAACGATTAAGACTATTACGCCAGTGACTCGCCGACTTTGATGTAAAAATGAGTTATCCCTGAGCGCTCGATGGCGCCATTTGCGGCATAAGGAAGCGCGAACACCGCGATCACATGGTCAAGGATAATGGAATGAAAATTATCAGGCCTACCATTTAAAATCAGCAACTTCATCAAGTAAGGCCTGTGATTTAAACCGTCTCTCCTAAAAGCGGCCTGTACAGTTATCTTCTTGATTTGCTTGTCTTGCTATTAGCTCATTCAAACATCGCACTCTTTTGAAAACTTAGGCATGAAATATCGCATAATCGGCTGACCTCATGCGCCTCAACTAGCTCTCCTTAAACGGATTTTTGCGTTAACTCATCGCCTTTAAACAACTTATGCCACAGCTCAAGTACTTCGCGGTCAGTCCAACGATTGGCACTGTCGATATCGGCTGGCAACACCACATGCAGATGATTCGACATCACCGCAAAGGCTGCAACATCGATAGCAAAAACGGCTTCAAGTTCAAACAGTATTGACTCAACCCAACTACGGCGATGGTCATAATTTTTCCCAGAATAGGTATTATCGCCACATTAAAAAGCACGCCGCACAACGCGGCTATAGCAATGGTAACAGAGAGTGTCTTCAAGGCTTATCTGAGTTCTGAGAGGACGCGGCATATAAACCTCCTTGTTTAATGCTTAATCAAAACATAGTCGGAGGTTAACTACCACACCATTTAAGCTGGGTGCCTTGAAAACAGCTTCTTTGTAGGCAACCTGAAAGTGCATTATATTGTTGCTCTAAAATGGATGGCCAGATTTATTATTAGCCCTGCATATGTGATAAAACAGTTAAACCTTCGCTGGAAACAAATCTTAGAAATGGAGTATTGTCAGTGACAACGAGAACGGAATTACTCAATAAATTAAGCGCCTTATCGACCGCCGATCCAGAGCACTGTCCGGTAGTGACATTAAATGAGTACTTTTTAGAAAACGAAGATGAAGAGTCTATCGCACCCAATAATTGGGGTTATGGTCGACCATCCATCAAAGAAATCTATCGTTGCTTGAAAGAAATCGAACATAGGTCAGATGTGCAAGGTGTTTATGTTGGGATGCACGATGAATGGTCCGAAGCACTTGAGGATGATGAGCTATGGCCTGCAGCTGAGAACATTCATATTCTTACCTGTGCGCCTCTGGCGGAAGTGGAAGAATGGATTGAAGGAATCGCAGCAGATGGAATGGGGACAGGCTGGCCCTATGGCGAACATCAACTATCCCCTAAGCCGTATGCTGGCTATCATGTCTATACAGTATATTGGGATTAGTGGTTAGCTATCTCACTGTTTATGTGAATTTTATTGCATCAGACAACCCCAAAACATCGGTCTAGGCCGATGTTTTTATATCTAAGGATACCCAATCTCATTTTTGTAATATAAAACGTGCTCCACCAGCCTTATTATATGAATTAGCTCTTGTTATTTAGACTCCCATTGTTAAATTTTAAAAATGGAGTGTTAGTACTCTTTTTAAATACTAACAAACAACCCTAAAACTTCAGAAGTTCACCTTCCCCTGCGAAGTTGCTGAAGGGCGTTGAAGAAAATCGCGTGAGCAAGACATGGATGCCGAGTTAGCTTTCGGATTCTTTATTTAATTAATAGGGATGTACCACCGTAAGCGTTAGCGATTTTGAATAAGCACGAAGTGTAGTGGCATAGTGAATTTGGCCACCTAATAAGAAATGTTATGATCCTCTCATAACCCATTTAGGTGACAACATGAATAAAAGTAAACGTGCTCGATATAGCGCAGCCATTAAGCTCGAAACCGCTCAATTAGTCGTTGATCAAGGTTACACACAAGAAGCGGCGGCAAAAGCCATGAACGTGGGGAAATCGACGGTCAGTAAGTGGGTAACACAGTTTCAGATTGAGCGCCAAGGGCTTGCACCTAAAGCCTCCCCCATGACACCTGAGCAGATTGAAATCAGGGCGCTAAAACGCGAAATTGAACGAATTAATCTCGAGAAAGAAATCCTAAAAAAGGCTACCGCTCTATTGATATCGGACTCGCTGAACAATTCTCGATAATCGAGAAACTCAATCAGAGCAATAAATATCCTATTTCAGTGTTATGCCACGTATTCAACGTGAACCGGAGTAGCTACCGTTATTGGGCAAGCTGTGAGCTTGTGGTGACACCTGAGCAGCGGCGTTTAGAATGTGAAATTAAAGCAATACATGCTGAAAGCAAGCAATCTGCAGGGGCGAGAAG